>CAYWCJ010000128.1:0-11557 GCA_964456595.1 uncultured Gemmatimonas sp.
TTCGTGTTCACATCGGGCGCCGGCACGTCGGTATCGGGGCCGAGCAGCGAAATGATGCCCTTCGTGTAGCGACGCGTGACGCGCTCGAGTTCCCCCACACTCATCGACATCGGATCGCAAATCACGCCACCCTTCGAACCACCGAACGGGAGATTCACCACGGCGCACTTCCACGTCATCCACGCGGCGAGCGCCTTCACTTCTTCGAGCGTGACCTTCATGTCGAAACGGATGCCGCCCTTGGCGGGACCGCGCGACGTGTTGTACAACACGCGATACCCGGTGAACACCTCGACTTCACCGTTGTCGAGTTGCACCGGGACGGAGACGATCAGCTGCTTTTCAGGATTGCGAAGGATCTTGTAGATGCCAGGTTCGAGATCCAGGAGTTCGGCCGCGCGATCAAAGCGCGACATCATTCCTTCGAACGGATTGTCTTCGTTGAGAAAACGATCCTTGTCTGGGCGGACGATACTGTCCGTGGGGAGGCGGAGATCGAGGGCCATGGAGGCAGGTTTGGGCCGGGCTCAGCCGGCGGTGGGAGCAGTGCCCGCTCGCGCCGCCAGCACCCGCGCCAATGCACGGTCCAACGCTTCGGCGCCTCGTTCGACGACCACTGTCTGAGAAACATACCAAAGCGGCGGCGCTTCGCGAGGCCACAACACCGCGAGTTTCACCGCATCCTTGAGCGTACACACGACGCCATCCGAACCCGCAGCGGACGTCGCGATGGCGCGTACATCGGACTCGGAAAACGCATGATGATCCGGGTACCGGTGCAACGCTCGCACGGTGGTACCAAGCGCGCGCAGTTGTGCAACGAAGGCCGTCGGATCACCGATCGCCGTGGCCACGTGCACCGTACGTCCCGCCAACCATGATGCCGCAGGTGAAAGCGACGATGGAACCCTGTGCCCTGGCGACGGCGCATCCTCCCGCGGCAGCGTGACCGCGAGACGCAACGTGTCCGGCACCAGTCGCACGACGGCGACCGGGACCGCCGGCGCGGCACGCGTCACCGCCTGCACGGTTCGCGTCACGAGCGCGAGATTCGCGGCCTTCACCGTAACGACCACCACGTGCGCCCGCTGCAATGCGCGCAACGGTTCGCGAAACGGACCCGCCGGCAGCAAGCGCACCTCATCGCGCCACCGATCGGCGCTCACCAACACCACGTCGGCCGCACGCGCAACCCGACGATGCTGAAACGCATCGTCGAGTACCGCGCAGTCGGCACCGCGCACACGAGCAGTGATCAGTCCTTCACGCCGATCCGCGGCAACGATGACCGGCGCGCCGGGATTGAGCAGCGCATGCACACGCCATTCATCGTCGCCGTATCCACGCATGACCACCGCCGGCCGCGCACCGGCCGCGCGCAACTGCGACACGCACCATGCAGCGACCGGCGTCTTCCCGGTACCGCCAACCGTGAGATTGCCCACCGAGATCGCCGCCAAAGGCGCGTTGAGCGTCGGCATCTGCTCGTATCCGCGGTTGCGTCGATCGACTGCGCGCGTGAACAACCACTCGGCGGGCACGAGAAAAGAACGAGCGGTACGCGACCATGCGTCGTTGCCGTCCCACATGTGCTCCACCATCGACGACACACGCGCACGGAACGTCATGCGACGAGCAAGGGGGTGATCACGCGTCGCCGCATCGTCGCGGCGCCATCACGGACTGAACGACGGAATCGGTGGGCTCCACACACCAGAGCCGAGCAAACGCGCGCGTTCCATCTCCTGCAGCATTCGCTCAGCGAAACGCGGCGCGTGCTCCGCCACTGAACGCGCATCGGCCCCCTCGGGCTGCACTGGTGTGCCGTACACTACGGTCACGCGCGCAAACGGCTTCGGAATCTCGAATCCATCCCATGAGCGCAGCTGCCACTTCCGATTGACGTGCGCCACCAGGGGGATGACGGACGCACCAGCACGAAACGCCAGCAACAACGCACCGGGCGCGAACGCATGCTGCGGACCGCGCGGACCGTCAGGCGTGATCGCGATATCATCGCCGCGTTTGAGCGTCTGTACCGCTTCGAGCAGCGCGCGCGCACCACCACGCGATGTCGAACCACGAACAGCAGAGAAGCCAAGGTGTCCGATGACGCGCGCGATGATCTCACCATCGCGGTGCTCGCTGATCATCACCGCTGTTGGCTGACGATGCGCCCACACCAATGGCAGCATTTGCCCGTGCCACAGCGTGTACACCACACGCGCCGCCTGAGGCCCACGATCGAGCAGGGCCTGCCGTCCGTACACGCGCACACGCCAGGTCGCACCGAGCCCGCGAAGCAACACACCGCCAAGCCAAATCGCCAGCCGCGTCCGCCGGTCGAGCGGCCGATCCGTCGGCGGCGCGATGACTGGATTGCGCCTTGGCACGTTGCGTTCACGCTCGTTGATCATGCGCGTCGTCGTGCAGTCAGGATGCGGTCATCGCAGCAACGAGAGCGCCATCGTTGCCACGCGCCCGGCGGCGCCGGGCGTGCCGAGCGATCCGCGCACGCTGGCGAGTCCCGCTTCGGCCGCGGCGCGCTCCGTACTCCCTGCGCGCAGCAAGGGCTCGAGCGCATCCGCCACGGCCAGAGGTTGAAACGCGTCCTGCACAAACTCTTTCGACACTTCGCGTTGCGCAACCACATTGACGAGACCGATGTGCGGAATCTTCACCACACGCCGCGCGATGCGATACGTGATCGGACTGGTGCGATAGCCGATCACATGTGGCAGCCCCGCTACGGCGGCTTCCAGCGTCGTCGTGCCGCTCTTCAGCAATCCCGCGGTCGCCGCACGCAACACGTCGAACGACTGGCCGTGCACAAGGGGAAACGGGCAGTCGCTCGCGTCGATGCGAACGGTGGGTGCAACGCTGACAATCACGCGCAAACCGGGACGGCGCTTCACGAGCGCGGTCGCGGTCGCCATGAATGGCACGAGATGACGCGCCAGCTCCGCCCGTCGGCTCCCCGGAAACACGGCCAGCACTTCACCCTCAATGGGCAATCCAAGCCGTGTGCGCGCCTCGGCCTGCGAGGGAAGATCGCGCGCGCGGTCGAGCAGCGGATGTCCGACAAACGTTGCGTCGATCCCGTGCTCGCGCAGCAACGCCTCCTCGAACGGCAGGATCGACGCGGCCTTGGTCACGAGTCGCGCGAGCTTTGGGAGGCGGTCGGCACCCCACGCCCACACCTGCGGTGTGATGTAATACAACACCGGCACACCGGCACGATGCGCGACTTCGGCGACCTTCATGTTGAACCCCGGATAGTCGAGCAGCACGACCAGTCCGACCTGGCCGCCTGCGATGCGCTGCCGCACCATGCGCAGCAGTCGCCAGTGCCTGGGCACGTGCGCCAGTACCTCGACGAACCCCATCACCGCCAGCGTCTCGACGTCCTCGAGTATCGTCACGCCAGCGTTACGCATGAAGCCGCCGCCTACGCCTGCCATCGGCACGTCAGGCCGTAGATGCGCAATCGTCTCCGCCACCTTTCCTGCGTGCAAGTCGCCGGAGGCTTCTCCGACGACAGAAAGAATCTCACGCACCGAGGCGACCACTGTCCGGCATGAGCGCGCGGGCCTGCTCGATCGCCGCCACGATGCGCAGCGCCGCATCAAGCGCCTCGCGCCCTTCGGCGCCGGTTACTGCGACGGCATTGCGCCCGCTGATCGCACCAAGAAACTGCGAGAGTTCGAGGACGAGCGGTTCGCCCTCCGGTGCGTCGAGCGGTACGAGCTCCACGAAGTCCGCCAGCGCGCGCGGCGCAAGCGCCAACTGTCGCGGATCGAAGTCGCCACGCAGGCGCAGGAACTCGCCGGTGCCTGCTGCAAGATCGAGCGAGAGATATCCGTTGCGCTGAAAGATGCGCAGCTTGCGCAGTCGTTCACGCGACACGCGGCTGGCGGTGATGTTTGCCACTGCGCCGTTCGCGAACGTCAATCGCGCGTTCGCGATATCAACCTGCGGTGTGAGCACCGGCATCCCCATCGCCTGCACGTCAGCCACTCGTGCGCCTACAAGCGTGTGTACGAGGTCGAGATCATGGATCATCAGGTCGAGCACGACCGCCACGTCCGACCCGCGCGGATTGAACGGCGCCAGTCGATCGCTCTCGATGAACCTCGGCTGGTCGATATACGGCATGGCCGCGCGCACGGCACGATTGAACCGCTCCACATGACCGACCTGCAACACGACACCCGCCGTTTCGGTAAGTGCAAGCAGTGCATCCGCTTCGTCGAGCGTCACCGTGAACGGCTTCTCCACGAAGAGATGCTTGCCCCGCCTGAGTGCTGCCGTGGCGACCTCGTGATGCGCCGTTGTCGGTACGACGATGGAAACCGCGTCCACCTCATCGAGCAGTGCCTCCAGCGAACTGAACGCGCGCACACCGTGCGTTGAGGCCACTTCGCGCGCACGGGCAGGATTCTCGTCGACAAAGCCCGCGAACCGATCGCCGCACAGGTCGCGCAGAATGCGCACATGATGCACACCGAGCCCGCCGGCGCCAACGACGCCGATGCGTGGCGCATCGCTGCCGGAGAATGCGCGCGCATCCGGTCGCGAACTCAGAAACCCACTCCGCGCTGGCTCGCTTCGATGAAGCCGAGAAACTGATCCACCTCCGGCAACTGCTCGAGCTCTGCACGCGCGCGTTCCACGCCCTGCGAGAGATTCAGATCGGAGCGAAAGCAGAAGCGATATGCGCGTTTCAGTTCACGCAACACGTGCTCGTCGAACCCGCTGCGCTGCAGGCCGACAGAGTTCAATCCAAACAGTTTGAGCGGATTGCCCACCGCGCGCACGAAGGGCGGCACGTCCTGCGGCACCCGCGAACATCCCCCGATGAACGCATGCCGGCCGATGCGCGAGAACTGATGCACGGCGCACAATCCGGAGATCGTCACCTTATCTTCGATCGTGACGTGACCAGCGAGCTGCGTCCCGTTCGAGATGATGATGTTGTCGCCCAGATGACAGTCATGCGCGAGATGCACATAGCTCATGAGAAAGCAGCCGCGTCCAACGCGCGTCGTGAGCGACTGCGCCGTGCCACGGTTGATCGTCGCGTACTCGCGTACCACCGTGTCATCGCCGATGTCCACCCACGTTTCTTCACCGCGATACTTGAGGTCCTGCGGATCGCCGCCGAGCACGGCCCCGATGCCGATGCGCACACGCTCGCCGAGTCGAACGTTCTGTTCGAGCGTTGCACGGGCAGCAACGGAGGTCCCCGCACCCATTGTACAGCGCGGACCCACGATCGCCCACGGACCAATCTCCACATCGTCAGCCAGCTCGGCCGACGCGTCCACCAGCGCAGACGGATGGATGCGTGCGCTCATCGATCTCGCACGATCGCGGCCATCTCGGCTTCCGTCGCCACCTGCCCGTCGACGGTGGCGACGCCGCGCATGCGACACGTCGCGCCTCGCAACTGCGTTACTTCAAGCTCCAGGCGCAGCTGGTCACCCGGTCGCACCGGACGTCGGAACTTGATGTTGTCGAGCGACATGAAGTACACGACCTTGCTCGACGGATCATCGATGGTGCGCATCAGCAGCATGCCGCCCACCTGCGCCATCGACTCGATGATCAGCACGCCAGGCATGATCGGATGCCCGGGAAAATGCCCCTGAAAAAACGGCTCGTTGATCGTCACGTTCTTGAGCCCCACAATGCGCTTCCCTTCTTCGATCTCGAGGATGCGATCGACGAGGAGAAAGGGATAGCGATGCGGCAGCACCTGCATGATATCTTCGATCGTGTACACGGACGGCTCCCGGACTGCGTGTTGCACAAGCGCACGCACGAGGGCAACCGTGCCCCGGTGACTCGGTTTGTGTGCGATGATATGCGCGCGTAAGCGCGCACCGGCCAGCACGAGGTCGCCCACGCAGTCGAGCGCCTTGTGACGCACGAACTCGTCGGGCCACCGCAAGCTGTTCTCCACCACCTGCGTTTCGTCGAGCACAATCGCATTCGACGTTGATGCACCTTGAATCAACCCCTTGCGTCGAAGTCCTTCGACCTCGTGCACAAATCCGAAGGTGCGCGCGGCGGCGAGCTCCTTCGCAAATACCTCCGGCGAAACAGTGTAGCGTCCTTCCTGCCGACCTATCAACGGATGCGGAAAGTCGACGGTCACTTCGAGCGACAACCGGTTGCACGGATGCGCCTCATAGACCGACTCACCGTCCTCGACGCGAATGGACTTGCGCAACACCAGCCATTCCGGACGCCCGCCGTTGTCCACCAGTCCGGCGCCCAGGAGCGCCGTCAGAAACGCCTCCGCGCTCCCGTCCATGATCGGCGGCTCCGGTCCATCCATCACGATCTCGAGGTCGTCGATCTGGAGTGCGCCGACTGCCGCCAGCACGTGCTCCACCGTGTGGAATGCGGCCTCGCCACGCCCAAGTTGCGTGCGCCGCTCTGCATCCACGGCGACGTCCACACGCGCCGGCACCAGCGCCGCCTCCGGGTGATCGCCGCGGCGGAACTGCACGCCAAAGCCCGTCGGCGCCGGTCGAAAGACCAGCGTGCATGACTGGCCGAGGTGCAGCCCAACACCGGTGACGGTCGCGTCCGCGCCGATCGTGCGCCGCTGGCCCGAGAGCGGCGAGCGTGCACGCGCCTTGCTTGGCACCACGATCGGCCCGCTCACGATTCCACCGTCCTTGTCTCGTCCACCCTGGCCGCCTCCGCCTTCGCGACCAGACGCTCGAGCGGCTTGATGATGTCCGGCAGTCTGGCCAGCGCCGCCCATGATCGCAGCTGTTCGCGATGCGGCCGCGCTGGAAAGCCCGAGTACGTCGCACCGCCTGGCACGTCGCTGATCACACCGGCCCTCGCGGCAATCGAGGCCTTGTCTCCAATGATGCTGTGGTTGCCCACGCCCGACTGCCCGCCAAACTGCACGCCGTCGCCGATGCGCGCGGAGCCGGCAATGCCCACGCCCATCGCCATGAAGCATCCCGTCCCGACCCGCACGTTATGTGCGACGTGCACCAGGCTATCGAGTTTCGTGAACGCACCGATGATCGTGTCGTCGATGCTGCCGCGATCGACGCAGCTGTTGGCACCCACTTCGACATCGTGTTCGAGCACGCAGCGACCGATGTGCGGCACCCGCATCGGACCCGTCGGACCCGGAACGAAACCAAAGCCGTCGCGGCCGACGCGCGCACCGGCGTGGAGCACCACCCGATCGCCCATCTCCACGTATGGATACACCGTCACGTTCGCGTACAGTCGCACATCATTGCCCATCGTGCAGCCATCACCGACGACGACGTGCGACGCGATCCATCCGCGGTCTCCAATCACGACCTCTTCACCAATGACCGCGTATGCCTCGACGACCACGTCCGCACCAAGCGACGCCGACTCGGCGACGATCGCCGTGGGGTGGATGCCCGTTGGGCGACGCTCGCCACGATGAAAGAGGCGGAGCAGCACCTGCATCGACTGAATCGGACTCTTCACCACGATCCGCGCGCCTGGCGTCCCCGGCGTATCGGCCAGTTCGGGAGACACCAGCACGACGCCGGCCCTCGTCGTGGCGTACCAGTTCGCGTAGCGCGCGTGCGCGAGCAGGCTCAGCTCATCCGGCTTCGCACGATCGAGCGGCGCAATACCGCGCACCTCGATCTTCCCATCACCGAGCAACATGCCATCGACTTGCGCCGCAATAGCAGCGGCGGTGATGAGCTTGCGCTCATCACCGCCGTCCCTACGAGGCCGATCCGGCCCGCCGCTCACTGCGTGGGCGGCTTCTTCGTCGTCACTCCAGCCGGTGCGCTCGCCGGGCCCGCTCCCGGCTTGGCCGCGGCGCGAGGCGCCGCCAGCTTGAGCTTCGCCACCACACGATCGGTGATGTCGAGATTCTTGTCCGCTGAGACGATGAACGAGCCAGCCGAGACGTCGAAAATGAACGAGTAACCGCCCTCGGCGCGCAGATCGTCCAACACCTTCCGGACGTTCTCGAGAATCGGCTGCATCAGCTCGGCCTCGCGCTGCTGCGCCTGCTCGTTGAGCTTCTGCACGCGCTCCTGATAATCGGTCGACTTCTCGCGCAGCGCCTTGAGCTTGGTCTCCTTCGCCGTCGGGGAAAGGGTGACCTCCTCCTTGTTGTACACTTCCTGAATCAGGTTGAGCGAATCGCCAAGCTTCTGCACCTGACCACGAAGGCCTTCCATCTCTTTCTGGAACTGCAACTCGGCTTCACCGCGACCAGGCGCCACCTGCATGATCGCCTGCGAGTTGATGAACGCGAACTTCTGCGGCGTTTGCGCGGACGCAACGCCAGGGGCACCCAGGAGCAGCGCACAGGCGCCGACGAACGAGAAAAGTCGCATCTGAAATCCTCTAGAAGAGCTGACCGAGTCGGAAATGGAACTGCCACTTCGGGGCTGGCCGCGATCGAAGTGTGATAGGATCGACCGCCGTCCGGTCGAAACCGTACGCCATATCGAGCCCGAGCGGGCCGAGCGGCGTCACGGTAGATACTCCAACGCCGGCCGAACGGAAGAGCCGGGTTGGATTAATCTGGCGAGCTGACTGCCAGTTGTTGCCGGCGTCGGTAAAGACGTTGAGGTAAAACATCTGATTCAACCGCAGGCCGAGTTCACCGGTGATCGTCATGAACGCGTTGCCGAAGGAGTTCGGGTCCGACCGGAACTGATCGGTGGCCGGGTTGAACCCGAGCGGGGTGATGGAGAACTCGGGGTAGCCGCGCACGGCCTGCCCAAACATCACACCGCCTACGGCAAACTGCTGCTGGAAGAAGAACGGTCCGGAGTTGCCAAACAAGGCGCCGGCCCGTGCCGTGATACCCATGACAAACTTGATCGGCTGCGATCCCGGGTTCGAACCGCCGATCTCGGCCAGCGGCGCGTAGGCCCGCATCTCGCCGGTCACGCGCTGGAAATTCACCGTACCGCCGAGCGGACCACCACTGAAATCCGTGGTGATGGAGCGCAGCGATCCCGAGGTGGCAAACGGTAGATCAGCGCGCGTATCGTACTGGTACTCCAGGCCGATGTTGGAGCGCAAACAGTTTTTCGTACAGCCGTTGGCGATGGTCCCCTGAGTGAAGGTCGCGGATTCCCCGTTATATGACACCGCGAAGGTCGAAAAGAGCGACCAGGGAATCGGCAGACCCATGCGGACCGAGGCACCGGTCCGGATGTTCTGGCCGAGGTTACCAACCACGAAGCGCGACTGGGTGCGGTAGGCGCTCAGCGCGCCGGAGATTCGCGAGCCGCGCAATGCCGGGTCCGTATACGTGGCGGTGAAGTCGTTGAAGAAACGGCCGTACTGCCAGTTGAGCGATCCCTTTTTGCACTTGCCGAAGAGGTTGGGCTGCTCGAGGCCGATGAAACCGCCGAAGCCGACGCCGCCCTGTCCCATCGACGCACCGAAGTTGATGCTACCGGTGCGCTTCTCCTTCAGCCGGAAGACGATGTCCACGTCGCCCTGATCATTGATCGGGCGATAGTCGGGGAATGGCATCGGCGCTTCGAAAAAGTTCAGGTTGCCGATGCTCTGATAGCTGCGCACCATCGCTGCCTGATTGAATACACCGCCAGGCACAAGGAAGATCTGGCGACGGATGCAATCGTCGCTCGTGTAGTCATTGCCGAGGATCTCGATGCGATTGACGATCGCCGGATTCTTCTCGTCGATCTCCCAGCGCAGGTTCACGACCGGCTGCGAGTCCGCATCCAGACGTCGCTCAACCACAGGATTGATGCGGGCGTACAGGTAACCGTTGTTGCGATACGCCTCGTTCACCTTCTCGATCGAGGCATCCCACTTCTTCTGGTCGAAGACCCCTTCGGGGGCAGCGGCTTCGCGCATCACCAACCCCATCACTCGCTGCGTCAGCGTCGCCGACTCATTGCCGTCGAACGGATAAAAACGACGCAGTTCGTCCGTCGGAAAGCGACGATTGCCGGCGATCTCGAAGCTGCCCACGCGATAGCGCGGCCCCTCCTCGATACCGATCTGGATCAGTCCCTTGCCGCGTTCACGATCGACCATGAGCGTGTCCTTGGCGATGCGCATGTCCACATAACCCAAACGCGAAAACAGCGCCGGGATGCGCTCGCCCAAGTCGCCGACGTACTTGTCGTCGTCAAACTCGCCCTTGCGGAAGAACCAGAACCCCTCGGGCTTGGTCTTCATCGCGCCGACGATGGTGCCTTCCTTGACGGTCGTGTTTCCCGTCACGTCGATACCGGAAATCGCCAGTCGGCGCCCCTCGTCCACCCGATAGGTCAGCCCGATCCGACCTTCGGACATTGGCGTCGAATCGATGGTGACCTGCGCGAGGTAGTAGCCCGCGGCCTCGTACACGGAGTCGATGCGCGCGCGCGCTCGCGCCAGCTGCAGCGGATCGATTGGACGGCCAATGAGCAGCTCGATCTTGTCCTTCACGGACCGCTCCGAAACGGCCTTTGGCCCCACGACCTTGAGGTCACCGAGCAGCGCCCGCTCCTTCACCACGATCGCGATAATCGACTTGTCCTTCACACTTTCCAGGTCGCAGACCACATCCACCGCGTCAAACTCATTGAGCGCGTAGATCGCCTTGATCGCTCGCTGCACGCCGGGGAAGTTGAGCGGCGTGCCCGGCGTGAGAGCCCCCTCGGTGCGGATCTTCGATTCCGCCACGCGCGCATACCCGCGCACGGCGATGGAATCGGGCGTGGTGCACCTGCCGCTGGGATCCTGCGCCTTCGCGATACCAGGTATCGCCGTCAGGACCAGCGTCAGCGCGCCACAGGCCGCTGTTCGGAGGGAAACTCGTTTCTGCATAGCCGAGGAATATATACCGAAAAGACAAGCGGCCGGACCCGGGAGGGTCCGGCCGCCGGCAACCAACAACGTCACGCCTGTGGGCTCGGTGACGGGGACATGACACGGAACTCGAGCTTGTCCTTCTCGGTCGGAGAGGGATCGACCTCGATCTCATCGCCGCGCGAGAACTCGGCCGTCAACAACTTCTCCGACAGCGGATCTTCGATGTACCGCTGGATGGCTCTCTTGAGCGGACGCGCGCCGTAGTGCTCGTCGTACCCATGATTCACCAGGAACTCGGTCGCCGCATCGGTGAGGCGAATCGTGAGCTCCTCTTCGGCCAGACGCTTCTGTACGTCGGCAAAGAGAATCGACACGATCTTGGAGATGTGCTCCTTGCCGAGCGGATGGAAGACGATCACGTCGTCCAGACGGTTGAGGAACTCGGGGTTGAAGACGCGCCCCATCTCCTCCTTCACCTTGTCCGAAATGCGCTCGAAGTCCCCACGCGAATCGTTGGTCGCAAAACCCAACGACTTGCCACGCGTGATGTCCTTTGCGCCTACGTTCGACGTCATGATGACCACGGTGTTCTTGAAGTCGATCATACGGCCGTAGTTGTCGGTGAGGTGACCCTCATCGAGCACCTGCAGCAGGATGTTGAACACATCCGGATGCGCCTTCTCGATCTCGTCGAGCAACACCACGCTGTACGGCTTGCGACGGACGGCCTTGGTAAGCG
>CAYWCJ010000129.1:0-11555 GCA_964456595.1 uncultured Gemmatimonas sp.
AGTTTTGGGCTTTGAGAAACGGACTTTCGGCTGCGGGGCAGATGCCCTCGGAACACGCGGACGCCCCGACTGCAAGCCCAGAACCTTTACCCGAAGCTCGACACTTGGTGGTTGATCGTAAGGAACAACCGACCCCGTCCGCGATTACAATTCATTGAGCATTTCGGCGCGCGAAGTGTTGGTCGGTATCGCGCGCCGGTCCCTTTTGGCCAGGCCCCATGGAATCGACCAACCCTGCGCTGCATTCAAAAGCGCTGAACGAGCTGAGTCGCCGCAACGTCGGCGCCGCAGCCATGACCATCAATGGCACCGCGACCAAGACGCTGGTGCTGTTGCTCGCGACCACTTTCAGCGCTGGCCTCATCTGGCAAGCGGATCCCCAGGTGTGGGGTTCGGCCATGCTGATCGGCAGCATCGGTGGCCTCATTCTTGGATTGGCCACGTCATTCAAGCCCACGTGGGCGCCGATCACGGCGCCCTTGTATGCCGTCGTCGAAGGACTCGCGCTCGGTGCGATCTCCGGCTTGTTCAACGCGCGTTTCCGCGGCTTGCCCATGATGGCGGTGGCGGCGACGCTGGTGACGGCCGTGCTGTTGTTCGCCGCCTATCGCGCACGTTTGATCACGGTGACTGAACGTATGCGTGCAGTGGCCGGCATGGCGCTGATCGGCCTGCTCGCGACCTATCTCGTACAGTTCGTGCTTGGCTTCTTCGGCGTGAGCATTCCGTTCATCAACGGCAACGGTGTTCTCGGCATTGGCTTCAGTCTGCTGAGCACCGGGCTGGCGGCGTTCTTCCTGCTGCTGGACATGGATCGCGTCGAGCAGATGGTGAAGGCGGGACTTCCGAAGTCGATGGAGTGGTACGGCGCGTTCGGATTTCTCGTGACGCTCGTGTGGCTGTACATGGAGATGCTCAAGCTGCTGAGCAAGCTGCAGCGGAGGTAGTCGGCAGCGCGCTCGCACGAGCGCACTGCACGTGAACGCCGCCGAGTCCGAGGGATTCGGCGGCGTTTGTTTTTGAAGTTTCGAGGACCGCGGGCGGAGCGATTCTGACAGAGGTGAAGACGGAGCGCGAGTCTCAGAACGTCACGCGCACCGATGTCACAGGCCCGAGTGAAACGAACACGCGTCCATCCAGCGCGCGCGCTGAACTCTCCATGATGCCGCGTAGTGGTCCGGCGTCGCGGGCGGGCTTTATGATGCCATCGGCGGCCAACAGACCGAGTATGCCACCGGCGCTCGCAAGGGCGAGGGAGCCCTGCGTCTCAGTTCCGGCCATCGCGGCGACGCCGCCGCCCATCAACGCACCGGCGAGCGCGCCGAGTTGCGCGAGGGTGCCGTCGGCACTCGTGCGATCGGCTTTCCGCACGAGTCCGCGATCGGCGAGAAACGCACCAGCGAGAACGCCAGCCGCTGCCACACCATACCTGGGCGAGTCATCGCCACGATCACCGATGAGTGAGGAAGCGGCAGCCCCGCCAAGCAGGGCACTGGCGAAGGCCACGCTCACGTCGCCGGCGGTGACGTTGTAGGCGGCGCGGCGCGCATAACGGGGGCCAAGCGCGTAGCCGAGGACGTTCGCGCCGATGGCGGCACCGACGGCGGCCTTGCCGGGCCCGCGCAGGCTGTTGTCGGTACGCGTGTAGCTGCCGAACTGCGGATTGTTCGCGTCAAAGGGAATCACCGTTTTCCGCCCCTTGAACGCTCCGCTGCTTCCGCTCATGCCGAGCGCGGTGAGTGCGCCGAGGTCGGCGAAGAACCCCGCACTGGCCGCTTCGCCGTCGCTGAGTCCGCGGGCTTGTTGGAATCCGGCGATGGTGCCGCCGATGGCACCGGCGAGAATCGGCACTCCCCAACCGGGTCCCCCGCTGGCGTTGGCGACCGCGGCAATGCCGACGCCGGCGAGCGCGCCTCGCGTGCCGCCATGTGCCGCCCGTGCGGCCTGGGCGCGCGTGACCACTCGGCCCTTGACCATGTTGGCCGCCACGAAGAACGATGTGCCGGCCGCAAGGAAGTAGCCGCCGGCCGCGGCGGCACCGTTGCTCCGACTGAGAATCGCGGCGGTGGCCGGACCGTAGGCCACGAGTCCGAGGAAGGTCTGATTGCGCACGAACGTGTTGCCGGCCGGTTGCGACACGATTACGCCGGTGCCGGCATCAATAAGGCGGTCGCCGCCGCGGCCCTGCACGAACAGTCCCGCTCGCACGGCGTTCTGTAGGCTGGTTGCGCCGGCGGCGTCGAGCGCGAAACGCGCGACGGTGCTGTCCAATCGTTGCACGACGAGTACGTGCGTGCCGCCATCCGCGCGGTAGAGTCGAGCCTCACGGAAGGAACCGAGCACCGGCCATGCCGGCGCGACGAGGTTGAGTCGTGAAACCAGCGTCGGCGTGATGATGGTGATGCGACCCGCGCTGTCGAGCGGAACGAGCGTCTCGATGACGGGCATGATTTGCGCGGCGACCGGGAGGGCGACGGACATTGTACAGATCGCGACGCCGATCAGGGAGAACGCATGGAGGACGCGAACGGACAAAGCTGAGAGCATTCGGGTTTCATGGGTGCGAGGGTACCGGACTGGCATGGTGACAACTTGGGCGTATGACCCCGCATGATTGTCGTTGTTCGACCAAATCTGGGTCGAACCGTTCGCGGTGGTGCTGCCGTCGTTCTCGCTACTTGCGCGGTTGCACCAGACGCACGAAGCGCGGATCACCGCGGAGCGCAGCAAATGCAGGATCGGTATGGAGCAGGCCGACGTCGTACGGGTGGGCGCCGTGCGGCAGCGCCTCCAACAACGCGAGCGCACCACCCGCATCACCAAGCAAAGCCGCGATGCTCGCGCGATAGAACGTCGGCATTCCGACCGGAAATTGCGACGGCTGTGCGGCGAGCCAGGCTGCGGTGCGTCGCGCTGTCGTGGTGTCGCCCGCTGCGGCGCTGACCGCCCCCAGCGCACCGCGAATCCCGACGACGTTCGGCACCACGCGGGCCAGCGTATCGAGTAGCGCACGCCCGTCGCGCGCGCGACCGACCAGGACGAGCGCGTGCGCCAAAATAAAGCGCTGCTCGGGCGGCAGTGGTCCTGCGCTGGCACGGCGAGTGAACCACGCGACGGCCTGTTCAGCTGCCGCTTGCGACGCGGACGCCAGCGCGCCGTGCGCAGCGAGCTCTGTGGCGATCTGGTACCTGACCCATCCCGGCGACGCCAGTTCGGGTGCGCGCATCCACCCGCCCGTTATGCCCGCGAGCATCGCCGGTTCCGGCGGCCTCGCCTCGATGTTGTCCAGCGCAGCGAGCGCCTCTGTCGCGCGACCCGCACCCGCCAATGCCCGCGCGCGCATGTACGCCGCGGCGAGTGGCGCGCGTCCTTCCCGTGTCAGGCGCAGTGCGCTCGCGAGTTCACTCCCGAAATCGCCGAGCGCGTGATAATCGGCGGTGAGCTCGCGCCAGTAGAGCAGCTTGGCGTCGTCCGACATCCATGCGAGGTCGCGCTCGGGGTCGATCGCCGTCAACTGCGTGATCGCCAGCGCGGGCGTGCGGAGTTGCCGGTATCCAACGGCCAGCGTCCAACGCACGTGCGACGAGCCGGGTTGCAGCTCGAGCCGTGCGCGCTGCAGGCGGTTGTGCTCCTCCCAGTCGCTCGCGCACCGCGCCTTCGAGACGTCGAGCGTGAACCGTTCCCAGGGTCCGAGCGTCGCGACGCGCGCGTTCAGTGCGGTGGTGACGGAATCGACGATGTCGCAGCGTGCAATGCCCACCGCGTTCACCGTCAGCCACGCGGCTGCAGCGTCGAACGAGGGGTCGAGTTCGGCCGCCCGACGAAAATGCGGGAACGCCGGCGCGAATGCGCCGCGCCAGTACAAGTCCTGTGCGACCACGTACTCCGCATACGCGTCGAAGCGCGGTGGCCGCATCGACGGCGTCGCGAAGTAACTCGCGCGTGGGTCGACGATCGTGCCGAGTGCCGCCGCCACACGCTGCCGGAGTTCGTCGACCGCGGCCAGTGGGTCGGTTACGGGCGCGCCGATCGGATCGACGAGGCGGAGCACCTGGCCGGTGCCGACATCGACGACGCTGGCAGTGAAACGCACGGTGTCGGCAGTGCGGTAGTACCGACCTTCGACGACGAGACCGGCGCCGGAACGGCGCGCCATCGCGCGCGCGTCCGGGCGTTCGTTGGGGGGCGGGTGGCCCTGCGTGTAGAGCGTTCCGGCGTCGAGTACATCCACCAGTGTCGTGCGTGCGAGACCCCGCGTCACCCAGTCCGACGCCATCAACCCGAGCGACGCGAGCGTGGTGTCCCCCGTCTGGTTTTCGAAGACCGCGATGGCGACGCGCTTCGGGTCGAGCGCCACCACCGGCGCATTTGGCACCAACGCGGACGCAGTTGCGGGGGCGCGCGAATTCCACCAGAGGACCATGGCGATCGCCGCCGCAGCGGTAAGGCCAGCCGCGACCCACCGTGCTGTACGCCAGCTGCCGTTGTTCGGCCTCGCATTCAGCATCGCATGCTGCGCGGTCGTTGCATCCGCGACTTTGCTCCGATCGACCGCGACCATCTCCACTCGCGGTGCAGCGTCGGTACTCCGACGATCCACGGGCTCCCGCCCGGTCTGGCCTGACGCGATCGCGGCCGCGAGCTCCGTGATGGCGAGGTCGGGCGCTGACCCAAACTCCTCTTGCACGAGGGATTGGTGCACGCGTGCGTGCCGCAGCGCCGCCGGCCCGTCGCCCGCGGCATCGAGCGCCTGCATCAGCGCAACGGCGACGCGACTGCTCAACGGCTCGACCGCTTGTCGCCGACGCCACCACGCCACGGCTCCTGCCTGGTCGCCGCGTGCTCCGGCGTCGCGCGCGAGTTCTTCCAGCGCCGCCGCAAACTCGTCGGCGAGCTGGCGACGATGTCCCTCCGTCCACCGTTCGAGCTCGCCAGCGCCGTCCACGTGTACGCCGTCCATGAACGGTCCGGCGTAGAGCGCCACCGCGACCTCGGGGCGTCGGGTACGTCGCGCCACCGTAAAGGCGGCGATGTCGGAGTCGATGTGCTGCGGGTCGAGCGTGAGCGACGCCGTTCCTGACAGGACATCGTCGGGACCGAGCTGACGTCGCAGCGAGTGGAGCATCTGCTTGAGCGCGCCGCGTGCCTTGTCCGAGTCGCTCTCCGGCCAGAGCAGCGCCATCAGTCGATCGCGCGGGACACCGGTGGGGCCGCTGGCGGCAACGATCGCGAGCAATGCGAGCGCTTTCCGCTGCGCGGCCATGGTGGGCATTGGCACGCCGTCGCGTTCGACATTGAGCCCACCGAGCGTGATCAGACGATACACGGCTGCCTCTACTCCATTGGCCTGACGAAGAACTGACCGCGCGCTGACCACATGTCGGTATGTAGCCGCTGCCGACGCGCCGCAGCAAGAGCGCACAACGGAAATCGCGCATGGACCCCCGGCGCGTATCACCCAACAGCAGGAGTCTCAGATGTCACAATTTTCGCCGCGGTCGTCAGTCTGGAACCGCTTTGGTCGGACCTCCGGGCTGCGCGCCACCAGTGTGTCTGTCGTAGCCCTTGTCGGGCTTGCCCTCGCGGGGCTGGTGTCGTGCGGTGCCGACGCACCAACCGCCGCCCCGGTGGAGATCTTGAAGGGGTCGGAGGTCACGTTCGGGAACGGCACCGCGCGGACCGAGGTCCGGGTGCAGGGCACGACCGTGGTCTCGGTGGCCGTCGTGTTGTCGGAGAATGCGCTGGAAGGGCTGCCCACGCAGCTGCCGCCAATGACGAGCCAGGAGTTCATCCTGCCCCTTCCGGCCGCCGCGCCGGCGTTGGTGTTCAGTCAGGTGGCGGTCAACTGGCAGCCGGTCGGGCATCCGCCGATGAACATCTACACCGTCCCGCACTTCGACGTGCACTTCTACACGATCACGGCGCAGCAGCGCGACGCGATCACGCCCGCCGATCCGACGTTCGCGGCAAAGACGGCGCGGCAGCCTGCCGTGGACGCCCTCCCGGCCGGATACACGCTCGATCCGGCAGCGGTCCCGCGCATGGGAGTGCACGCGGCGGCCTCGAATGCGCCCGAGCTTCAGGGCGCGCCCTTCGCCTCCACGTTCGTGTATGGATTTTACGATGGCGGCATGATCTTCCTCGAACCCATGATGACGCGCGCGTTCCTGCTGGGCAGGCCGGACACCACGATCAAGATCATCACGCCGGCGAAATACCCTCGGGCTGGCGCGTATCCGACGGCGTATTCCTACAAGTACGATGCCGCGACGCGTGAGCGCCGGATCGAGCTGCGTGACTTTGTGCAGCGGCAGTGATGGCCGCTCCTGCTGACGCTCAGGATGTCGCGGCCGTCGTGCTGTCCATCGCCTCGGCGTCTTCGTGGAAGGCGTAACCACGCTTTTGTCTTTTGGCGCGGTACATGGCGGCGTCGGCTAAGGCAATCAGGTCGGCGCCGGTTGTGGCATGGTCAGGAAACAGTGCGATGCCGATGCTCGGGCTGACCATCAGATCCAACGCGTCGATCCTGATCGGGACCGCAATGTTCGCGAGAACAAGTTTGGCGATGCGTTCGACGTTCTCCGCGCCCTGCGGATTGACCAGCAGATACAGGAACTCGTCGCCGCCATTGCGGCAGACGGTGTCTTCATCGCGGGCATGCGCGAGCAGGCGACGCGCGACCTCCTTGAGCACGACGTCGCCGGCCGCATGGCCGTGGGTATCATTGATGCTTTTGAAACGATCCAGATCAAGGAACATGACCGCCAGCATCCACTGCTGGCGCTCGGCCAGGGAGATGGCGTGGCTCAACCTGTCGTGGAACAGGTGCACGTTCGGCAATCCGGTGGCAGCGTCATGCAAAGCCTGCATCCTCGACCTGCGCTCGTCTTCCTTGGTCGTGGCCAGCGATGACTCCGTCTTCGCCAATTCCTGACGCGAACGGGCCAGCGCACGCTCCACCTTCTTCAAATCTTCAACGCCTTGGGTCAGGGTCTCAGTGACTTGATGAAGGTCATCGACACATTCCTGAACCTTCGCGGCGACCTCTTCGCTTTCATTCAACGAATCCTGCGCGGACAGGGTCGTGGCGCCGTCCGCGATCCGCTGTTTCACCGATTCGTTGTTCGACGTCAGGTCGTCAGCGCACTCCTCGACCTTGTCGCGAACTTCATGGCTTTGCTCCAGAGCCAACTGCAACGACGCGGGTGTGTCGCGGGCACCCGCGGAGGACGAGGATTTCGATGGCATGGCGCGCAGCGCTACCGGCCGAACGCTGAACGCAAGCGCTGGCCGGCGAACTGCACCGCTTCCTTTGCCTCCGGCACCACCGCAGCCATCCCGAAGAATTCGTGCGTCACACCGTCCCACTGACGTCGCTCCACCGGCACACCAGCGCGCTTCAGCAGCTCGGCAAGCTGCTCGCCTTCCGAGCGTAACGGGTCGATCTCTGCGGCAATGATCGTGGTGGGCGGCAACCCCTGCACCTTCGCCCCCAACAGGTTTATCCCCGGGTATACCAGCAACTGATATACCGGGAGCTGCACGCCCTCGTCACGCGCGCGCAGGGAGATGTGCATGGCGAGGTTGCCGCCCGCACTCTCGCCGGCCACCGCTATGCGGCGCGGGTCGCCACCCAGTTCCTCGGCGTGCTGCAGCGTCCATCGGTAGGCAGCCCAGACGTCCTCGTGCGCCGCCGGGAACTTGTGCTCGGGTGCCGGCCGGTAGTGCGTGGAGATCACCACCGCGCCGGCAGCGTTGGTGAGCGCGCGCGCCGACGCATCGTACGTGTCCAGGTCGGCAATCACCCACCCGCCGCTGGCGTTCCGCTCCTCGAGTACCGCTTTCACGGCGTCGGCTGACGAGGGCTGCTGGCGCGCCTGCACGGGTGTCAGCTCGGGTTTGGAGTCACGATCTGACGTGCAGGCGGCGACAGCGAGCAAGACCGCAGAGAGCAGTGCCGACCGGGGAGTTGTAGACATGATCTCTTCTGAGTGGGGCATGTAGGCCTTCTGGACGCACTCAATGGCGGGCACGAACCGTGCCGCGTGCGCCGCTCATGCGATGCCTGCGACGATCAGGACAAGTCGATCACGGTGCCCACGCCAGCATATCGATAGTTCTCGCCGAAAATGCGTTGCAGCACGGCGAACGTGACCTCTCCGGTGCAGTGTCCTGGTGCAATGCGGTCGATTTTCCACTTGTCGCGAAGTGCCACAGCCAGTCGCTCGATTTCCGGTCTCGGGGCGGTGACGAGGTGCAACCCACCAACGACCATCGAAATCTGTGGATCGCGCGCAGCCACCGACGCGACGATTCGCTCAATTCCAGGATGCGAACAACCCACCACGACGATCTGCCCCTTGGGTGTGTCGATGACCAGCGAGAGTTCTGGCGTTTCGCTGAACTGCTGGTTCGCTGAAATATTTCGTACGATACGGAAGCCCGGAGCGATCTCCAGCGTGTTGCTGACTCGGATGAAGTTGGCCCCGGTCCATGCGCTGCCATGAGGAATTGCGTCCGGCACCGCGCCGTTGAAGTAGCGCATCCTGACCGGTAACGATGGGTCTGGCGCTCGGAAAAACACCGCAGGCGTAGGTCCACCAAACGCCTCGTCATCCGGGACGTAAATCTTGACGCGTGGATTGACGGTCAGCAGATAGCGAAGCCCTGCCGTGTGATCCCCGTGGCGATGTGAGATCACCACGGCATCCAAGCGAGTCAGGTCCACTCCGAGCCGTCGCACGTTCTCGGAGAAGCCGGCCGAATCGTTTCCGGTGTCGAAGAGAATGCGCTTCCCCCCGTACTCGACCAGCGCGGCATAGCCCCAGTCCTGGTGTAGCTGTGGTTGCGACCCAAATGCGTCGACCAAGATCGTCAGGCGCTGGTCGCCAAGCGAAAGGGGTTGAGGGCCGATGGTGTGAGCCACGGGGGCGGAAGAACCGATCCCCAGCGCGACAGAGAGTGCCAGCAACAGTTCCAGTGTTCTGATCATCGGATACTCCGGTGAGCTGCATCGATAGGCGACAAGTGCGGGCTGGCGGAGCGCGCGACGATATCCCGTGCGCAGGTGCGCGTCGCGACCCAAGCAACGATCACAGCGTGTGATCTGCTGAGCAAGGACGCCGCCTTCGAACGGGTGGTGGCCTGCGCAGCTGCCGTCCATGACGAGCCAGTCGGCGGCGTTTCTGCTTTCGTGCGTTTGCTACGGAGACTCGCGCGACGATCAGGTGTCGAGCTTTGAGTTCGAGTGTGGGGCTTCGAGTCGTGCCATTACGTCGGCCAGTACGTCGTCGGCAATCGGGTAGGTGTGCTCGACCGACGGGAAGCGACGGGCGCGCACATCGGCTGACCATTCCTGCACTGCGTGTACAAGTGTGTCGCGTGCGGTTGCATAGGGCTTCACGAATCGCGGAACGCGGCCTTCGGTGAAACCCAACAGGTCGTGGTAGACGAGCACCTGCCCGCTGGCAGACGCTCCCGCGCCAATGCCGATGACGGGAATGTGCACGCGCCGCGTGATGATCCCGGCGATCTGAGCGGGCACCGCTTCGATGACGAGTGCTGAACATCCGGCGATTTCGAGTTCGACAGCGTCGTGGATGATGGCCAGGGCCTGTTCGGCATCACGACCCTTGGCGCGATAGTCGCGCGCGTTGGTGACCGATTGCGGCAACAGTCCGACATGACCGACCACGGGGATTCCATCGGCGACGATGGCGCGCACGCGCGACAGCAGTGGCCCGGCGCCCTCGAGCTTCACGGCATCGCAGCCGGCTTCACGCAGGAACCGTCGCGCGGTCCCGAGTGCCTGTGCGTCGCTGGTCTCGTACGTTCCGAAGGGCAGATCGCCCAGGATCAGCGTGTCGTGCGCGCCGCGCCGTGCGGCACGCGCGAGCATGATCAGTTCGTCGGCCGAGATTTCGCGTGTGGAGGAGTAGCCGAGTACCGTCATGGCGGCCGAATCGCCCACGAGAATGATGTCGGCGCCTCCGAGTTCGGCGATGCGTGCCGATGGATAGTCGTACGCCGTGAGCATCACGATCGGCACATGGCGCGAACGCAGATCGGCCAGTCGTCCGATGCCCGTTGCAAGACTCGTTCGTGATGCAGGCGATGCTGCGCCAGACGCAGCGCTGCCTGCGCCATTTTCGCTATCTGTCATGTCGAGTGCGTAGGTGTCAGGCCGCCATGCCATCAGGTGCAGCGACTGGCGTGTCTACAGACACCAATACGTTGTCGATGAGCCGCACGGCGCCGAAACGTGCGGCGATGGCGACGAGAATGCGTCCGTGCAGCCTGTCGATCGGCTGCAGCGTGTGAGGCGACACGGCGACGAAGTAGTCGACCGCGATGTGCGCCTGATCCAGGATGTGCTCGCCATGCTGCAGCGCGCGCGACGCGTCACGTTCACCGCTGACAATGGCTTGTTCGACGGCGGCGAGTGCGCGATGGAGCGTTGGTGCGCGTTTGCGCGAGTCCGCATCGAGCAACACGTTGCGACTGGACATCGCAAGGCCGTCGGCCTCGCGCACCGTTGGACAGATGACGACCTGTACGGGAATGTCGAGATCGCGCACGAGTTGCGTGATGATCAACGCCTGTTGCGCATCCTTCTGTCCGAAGAACGCGTCATCGGGTTGCGCCATGTTGAGCAACTTGGCGACCACGGTGGCAACACCGCGAAAATGCCCTGTGCCGCGCACCGCGCCTTCGAGCGGTGCGGCGAGCGCCGAGAGTTCCACCGTGGTCATGAAACCGTGGGGGTAGACCTCATGCACCGTCGGCGCGAAGAGCACGTGCGCGTCGGCCGACTCGAGCATCGCGGCGTCACGCGCTTCATCGCGCGGATAACGTTCGAGGTCCGCCGCATCGTTGAACTGTGGGGGATTGACGAAGAGTGAAACGATGACGCACGGGCAGTGCGAGCGCGCGCGCGCGAGCAGGGAAAGATGTCCATCGTGCAGCGCACCCATTGTTGGCACGAGCCCGATGCGGTCGCCGCGCGCGCGGGCCAACCTCACGACGTCGCGCAACTCGGCGATCGTCCGCACGACGATCATGGCCAGTCCCCACGCGGGAGCGCCGCGGTCGTCGCGTGCACGCCGGGCGACAGTGCATCACTCGCGTCCGACGTCGGGACGCTGCGCGACGCCGGTTGCGCGGCCAATGCGTGTGTCGCCGCCGCCAACGCGTCCCACAGCGGCACAAGCGCTGGCATGTGATGCGCGACGGCAGCGCGCTGTCGTCGCTCGGTGTCGAGATCACCGCGCACGATCGGGCCCGTGAGCGATTCGCGCGCGCCGTGCTTGGCCCAGCTGTCTACGGTGGCGCGAACGAGCGGAACGAATGCGCTGCGATCGAGACCAACTGGTGCGGCGAGTGCTTCAGCCATGGCTTCGAGTGTGACGAGATAGTTGGACGCCGCCGACGCCGCCGCGTGGTACAGCGCCCGCAATTCGGCGGGCACCTCGCGCGGCCGCATGCCAAGCGTTGTGGCGAGCGCGCGCGCGACAGCGAGTGCGCGTACAGTGCTCCCATCGATGGCCGCGGTGGCG
>CAYWCJ010000130.1:0-11439 GCA_964456595.1 uncultured Gemmatimonas sp.
GCGACCTTCGGGTTATGAGCCCGACGAGCTACCAGGCTGCTCCACCCCGCGGCAGTTCGAGGAAACTAGCGGGGCACCCTCGGAAATCAACCCCGGTCGGGCGTCCGACTCGCCGGCTTGTCTGACTTCGCGTCAGGCGCTTCGCGCGGCGAACGACCGCTGTCCGCCGCGATCGACGTGCCGCCAACGCCACCAGCGGCGCCCCCTACCCAATACAGCAGCTCCTTCTCGCCGCGCACCATGCCGAACTCCTCGCGCGCCATGCGCTCGAGTCGGGCAGGGTCGGTCGTCACCGCCTTGTACTCGGCGGTCAGCGATTCGACTTCCGCCTTGAGCGCCTCCACCTCGGCCGCACGCACCTTGGCGCGGTCGCGGAACTTGAGCAGATCGCGCGTCCCGTATTCCCCGCCCTCCACCGCGAACGCGAGCACGGCCGCACCGCCGGCTGCCCACGCCACACGGCGCAGCAATCGACGGAACGGTGTGTCCGCACTCTTCGCACCACGCTTGGTGCTCGACTGCACACTCGAGGGCATGGCTGCCTCAGCGCGGGAACGTGTTCATCACGGTCGACACGATCACGTGCAGTGCTACAGGCCGAACAACGAACCGCCGGGATACTCGGCGAAGTCTTCCAGCTGCTCTTCGATGCGCAGCAACTGATTGTACTTGGCGACGCGATCCGAACGCGACGGCGCTCCCGTCTTGATCTGCCCCGCCTGCGTCGCGACGGCGAGATCGGCGATGAAGGTGTCTTCGGTTTCGCCGCTCCGATGCGAGATGATGGAGTTGTAGCCGGCCGCCTTGGCCAACTCCATCGCTTCGAGCGTTTCGGTGAGCGTGCCGATCTGATTCACCTTCACCAGGATCGCGTTGGCGATCTCGGCTTCGATCCCCTTGGCGAGGATCGCGCTGTTGGTGCAGAACAGGTCGTCACCCACCAGCTGACAACGATCGCCGAGTGCTTCGGTGAGCAGCTTCCATCCTTCCCAATCGTTTTCGGCCATGCCGTCTTCGATGGAGACGATGGGATACTCCTCGATCCAGCCGCTGTACAACTCCACCATCTCGGCCGGCGTGCGGGCTTTGGCGCCGCTCTTCCTGAACTGATACGAACCGTCGCGGAACAACTCGCTCGCAGCGACGTCGAGGGCAAGCGCGATATCGTGACCGGGACGCAGACCGCACGCTTCGATCGCTTCGATGATGATCTTGAGCGCGTCTTCATCGCTGCCGAGGTTTGGCGCAAAGCCGCCTTCATCGCCAACACCGGTCGACAGCTTGCGCGCCACCAGCACCTTCTTGAGCTGATGAAACACCTGCGCGCCCATGCGCAGACCGTCGCTGAACGATTCGGCGCCAACCGGAACGATCATGAACTCCTGAAAGTCGACGGTGTTGGTCGCGTGCGCGCCACCGTTGATGATGTTCATGAGTGGCACCGGCAACGTGCGCGCCATCGGTCCACCGAGATAGCGATACAACGGCATGCCCACTTCCGCCGCGGCTGCGCGCGCCGTGGCCATCGACACGCCAAGCAGTGCGTTCGCGCCCAACCGTCCCTTGTTCTCGGTGCCATCGAGTTCGATGATCGTGCGATCGACGGCCATCTGATCGGTCGCCTCCATCCCTTCGAGCGCTTCGGCGATCTCGCCGTTCACATTCGCGACCGCAGTCAGCACACCCTTGCCCCCGTAGCGCGCTGCGTCACCGTCGCGCAGCTCGACGGCTTCGCGTTCACCCGTCGACGCGCCGCTCGGCACGGCAGCGCGACCCGCCGCCCCGGTCTCCAGAATGACATCGACTTCGATGGTGGGATTGCCGCGACTGTCGAGAATCTCGCGCGCGCTGACGGAAACGATGGGAGCCATGTGTATGTGTGCAGATGTGAGGAGAACGCGAAACAAGACCACGAACGAAAATCAGGCGTGCATCGGCGTCAATGCAGCGGAGACCTCATGCGGGAAGACCGTCGGCGGATGGCTCGAGCGTTGCCACTGCACGACGCGCGAACGACGGCTCGACGCCGTACTCGGTACGCAGCAGCTCCGCCATGCGACCATGCACGCGTTCCGCCAGCAGATCGCGATCGGCGTAGGTGAGTCCGTCGCTCGAAATCGCATCGAGCAGATGCACGTGAACGACCCCCGGCGAAGCGCGAAACGAACCGCGCGGATTCACCTCGATCGTTCCGTGAATCACGACGGGTACGATGGGTGCGCCGGAACCAATCGCCAGCACGAACGGCCCCTTCTTGAACGGACGCAGCGAATAGCTGTCACCACGCGTGCCTTCGGGATAGACGAGTACCGGCTGCCCATCGCGGATCTTGCTCGCCGCGTCTTCGTATGCGTCGAGCGCCGCCTTGCGATTCTCGCGATCGATGTAGATCACGCCGACGGCACGTGCCGCGGCCCCAAAGAGCGGAATTTTTTCGAGCTCGCGCTTGGCGACAAATCCGTAGTGCGGCAACGCATCGATCATCGCCGGAATGTCGAACCAGCTGACATGATTGGCGATGAACACCAGCGGAGTATTGGGCGCGATCGACTCGCCGCCATGCACCACGATGCGCACACCCGCGGCCTTGATCAGCCACCGCGCCCAACCGCGCGTGCACCGTTCGTAAATGCCGCCGGGCGAATGCGGCACGCCCACGAGCTGCGCGACGATCACCGTCGATCCGAAGATCAGGGTGCCGACAAACAGGGCGACGAACGACAGGACAGTGCGCATTACCTCGTAAAGTGATCGTGCCCCTTCGCGAATTCAACGCGAACAGCGAGATCGTCGTGTTCGGCGAGCCCGACGATATCCACGCCGGGCGCGTTGGAGATCGACACGACAACTCCAATCTCGGTGAGTGAGACATCGGTCGCCGTCGACCATTCATCGAGGAGGCGCGCTACGATCAGTTCCGGCACGGCGACCAGCAACTCGTACTCTTCCCCACTGGCAAGTGCCTCTGGCATGCCAATTCCCGGTCCGCGCGGCAGACGATCAGCGTCGATCTGCAGGCGAACACCGCTGGCGGCCGCGAGGTGGCGGGCGTCGGCGGCGAGTCCGTCCGAGATATCGAGCATGGCGCGAGCGCCAGCGACCGCCAGACGCTCCCCGGCCTCCAGCCTGGGTACTGGCGCCGCAAAGCGCTGACGAGCCCACGCCAACGGCTTCTCGCCCCGTTCAAAGGCCACCAGCGCCTGTCCGGGCCCGCCCAGCAGGCCCGTGACCAGCAGCCGGTCGCCGGGCTCCGCACCACGTCGCGACACTGGTCGGAGCGCCGAGCCGATGACCGTGGTGGTCATGCCAAACGCCGCGCCCTGACTGAGATTGCCGCCGAGTATGCGAGCGCCCGTGGGCCGGAGCACACGCGCGATACCGTCGGCGACAGCGGGCAGTCGCTCGCGCCATCGATCAGGAACGGTGAACGCGATGAGAACCGCGTCGGCACGTGCGCCCATGGCCGCCAGATCGCTCAGCGCCGCCGCGAGCGCCCGCGCACCGACTTCATCCGGGGTGAGCCAGCCCTCGCGAAAGTGCGCGTTCTCCACACAGGCATCGGTGCTCACCACCAGCTGTCGTCCGGCCTGTGCGTGCGCGGCGGCAAAGGACAACACCGCCGCGTCATCGCCGATATCGGCCGCCAGATCGCCCCATCGCTCGGTGAGCAGCCGGATGGTGTCGAACTCGCGACCGGGACCCATCGCCTGATGGGCACGAAGCGCGGCCCTCGCGTCGTCGTCGCGCATGCTACGGCAATCCCCCATCGGCCATGCGTCGCAAACGCACGATGCCCATTGGCGTCCCCACCCACAGCCAATCCCGACTGGCTACGACATCCGTCACGGGCCCGGGCAAATCCGCTGGCACTCGCAGCACCCTCGGCGCACCACCATTGCGTGGCACAACCAACAGACCATCCGTGCCCGCGAGCCAGATGGTGCGATCGTCCATCGCGAGCCGCGACACCTGCCCCACCAACCGCACATCGAGTTCTGGCACGCGCATGGGTTCCGATGGCGTGCGCGGTGTGAGTCGCAGCACGCCGTCGTCGGTGGCCGCGAGCAACACGCTGTCGCTCCACGCGAGCGCGCGAATGGCGCGGCGCAGCGCGGGGTCCGTGCCAAGCGGTCGCGAGATGGTGCCAGTCGATAACGCCGAGATGCCCGCCGGCGCTCCAGCACCTTGCAGCGCCACCAAACCGCCCGACGTGCCGATCCACAGCGTGTCGCCCACGGCCTGCAATGCGTAGATGGAGGTGTTGTCGAGCAGTCGTGCCCCAATGCCGCGCGTGCGTCGATCGCGCGTGTCACTGCTGTCGCTCACCCACACCAGCCCGCGCGCAGTACCGGCCCACACCCCATCGCCGATCGCCGCGACCGCGTACACACGCTCGTCTGGCAGCCCATCGAGGGTGGTCCACGCGGCCACGGCCTCACTCGCATCGAGCGTCACACGCACCAACCCGCGATCGGTGCCAATCCACGCGCGTTGCGCACGCACGGTCATCGCCTGCGCCCGTACCCCGAGCAACGGCACCGCAATCGTGCCGTCGATCCAGCGCCACTGCTGCAGGTTGTTGCTGGCGAAGCTGAGCCCTGCGCGCACGGGCGAGGTGCCAAGTCCCGCAGCCCACACACCGTCCGCCGCCAGCGCGAGTGCGCCGATGCCGCTCTCCAGCGGACCGAATCGCAATGGCGTTGCCTGCTGAAAGGTCGGGTCCACCTTGTACAGTCCATCACCATTGGTGCCGAGCCAGACTTCGCTCGTGCGCTCGGGGGAGATACTGCCGCTGATGATGGAGTACGAACGCAGTGCGCGATCCGCACGCTGATCGCGCGCGAAGAGGGATTGCGGCGAACGCAGCGCGGGGAACTGTGCGTACACGTCATTCAGGGATTTTGGCAGCACGAGTGAGCCCGGCGCCGGTGGTCGTGCGACCGGCGTTGCGAGCCCGGTGCGCGACACGCGCGTCCACTCCCCACCCGCGCGCACGAGCACTGCACCCAATGTCGCCTGGTCGAAGGCGATGAAGTCGGGCACACCGGCAATGATGGTGCGCTGCAGCTGCTCCGTTTGGGGACGATAGGCGACAAGCCCACCGGGGACGCCGTACCACACGGCGTCTTCCACCGGATCGCCAGCGATGGCGGTGATCTGGATATCAGTGAAGCCGTTGTCGCGCGTGAGGGGTGGCTGCCACGCGTTGAACAGTCGGTCATACACACCGATGCCGCTGTGCGTGGCGGTGAAGACGTAGCGACGCGACACGGCGACCGCACGCACATCGGCGAAGCTGCCGACAAACTGCCGATCATCGCGACGACCGAAGCCGGTGCCGCTGCCGCCCATGCCGCCGGTGGCGCAGGCCGTCAGGAAGACGAGCAGCAGCACGCGCCACGACGTGCACCATGACATACGACACGATTCGCACCGCGAACTGGACCAGGCTCTACGCAACGATCTTCCCCACGCTTTAATCCGCGACTGGAACGACATGCTCGGCGACTCGCACGACGGTTGAAACGGGACTTCAGGGCGCGGGCAGGTCCGCGAGCACTCCCCTGGGAAACGTGACCGGTTGCTCCATCGCGCGCCACGCATCGGGCAGCGCCTGCAGCACCGCGTCGAGCGTGAGCCCCCGCACGCCATGCGCGCGCGTTGTCGCGATCTCGGCGGCGAGACCGTGCGCGGTCGCGCCCAGCAACGCGGCGTCACGCGCGCCGAGGCCTTGCCCCAGCAGTGCGCCAATGATGCCGGTGAGCAGGTCGCCGCTGCCGCCCGTCGCGAGCAAGGCGTTGCCGCGCGCGACCACCAGGAGCGGCGCTGCATCCGGCGTGGCGATGAGTGTCGGCGTGCCCTTGAGCAGCATGACCGCGCCCGATTGCACGGCGAACGCTTGCAGGGCATCCGCGCGCGCCTGCCAATCGGAGGGGACGGCATGACCGAGCAGTCGTGCGAATTCTCCCACGTGCGGCGTGCAGACGATCGAATGATCCGTGCTCAGGCCCCGAAGCGTCGCGGCTGCGCCCGACTCGCCCGTCTCGCCCGACTCGCCCGACTCGTTGGCGAGCAACGTCAGCGCATCCGCGTCGAACACGATCGGCACATGCGCGTTCTCTCGCAGCACGTGTTGCAGCAGCGCACGCGATGTTGCGGAAGTGCCGAGACCTGGTCCGATGGCCAGCGCGTTTCCCCAGCGCGGCGTGCGTTGGTCATCCGCGGGCAGCTGTTCCGGCCACGCGCGCGCAATCGCCTGCGGGACGGCCTGTTGCAGGGCGGAGACGCCTGGGGCGTTCACCCATGCGCGAATGAGTCCCGCACCCGCGGCCAGCGCCGCGCGTGACGCCAGCACGATCGCGCCGGCCATCCCGGTGTCGCCACCGACAAGTGCGAGATGTCCGCGCGAACCCTTGTGCGCGTCCCAGGCAGCGGACGGCATCGCGAGTGCGATGGTGGGTGCATCGGCCATGATCCACGCGCCATCGTTCGCGAACGCGTGCTGCTCGAGACCGATGTCGAGCAGGACAACGCGACCGGCGTGCGCGCGCGCCCGCAGCAGCCCGCGCTTGATGGTGCCGAATGTCAGTGACACGTGCGCGGCTACGCTGCCTTCGGCGCAGTCTCCACTCGCTGCATCGAGCCCCGACGGCAGATCGAGTGCGGCGATCAACGCACCGCGCTCTCGCGCGAGCTGCATCAGCTCGCAGGCGCGCCGCACGTCGGCACGCAACGCGCCACGATGCCCGGTTCCAAGCACGCCGTCGACGACGAGCTGCTCCCGACCTGATGGCGCACCAAAAACCAGCGATGGTGCGGCGAGCGCAGCCGCGCGTCGGGCATCAACAGTGCGTGGTGGGGACACGGCGTGCAGTCGGACCTTGACGCCAACACGGGCCAACTGCGCCGCGATGATGTACGCATCTCCGCCGTTGTTGCCAACGCCGGCGTGAATGGCCACGCCCTCTTGCATGCGATCGGCGTAGTCGCGCAGGAGCACTTCGGTGGCGCGGGTGCCGGCACGCAACATCAGCGTGAACGACGGCGCCCCATCCTGAATCGCGGCCTGCTCACGTGCAGATGCTTCGGCTGCCGTTGTGACGCGCACGCGTGAACTGCGCATCGTAGCCTCGCGAGACATGGGCACGTCGCGAAGACATCCTTCGCGCGCGGGGTCAGACGTGCGCGGTACTCCAGGGATACTCACGCTCGAAGGCATCTTCGAAGTCGAAGACACCGAGAAAATCGTCGCGCGAGTCCTGCGGCTGACTCACCAGCAGTCCCATGTCCACCAGCGTGAAGACGATATCGCCGATGTCGCGCGTGCCGCGGAGGCCCCAATGTTCGAGGACGAGCCGCGCCGTGACGCCGAAGCGCTGCAACGCGAGTTCGCGACAGGCGTGCGCGAGTTCAGGACCGGTGATATGGCGACGCTCGAGCAGCCGCTTCTGGCAATGTTCCAACGCCGCGAGCACGAAGAGATAGGCGCGCTCTTCGAACCGCGGTTCACGCAGTCGAATCTGCTCCATGATGCCGTCGCGGAACGCCAACTCTGTCACGGCCCTGCTCCCTCGAACGTGTCTGATCGACTGCTGGTGCGACTCACCACCACTCTACCTGCTTCAGAGGACGCGCAGCCGACACACGCTGCAACGTCCTCGGGTGACGCGATAAATGATGCAGGACAGCTTCCCGACGCACAATGGCTTGCGCGACGGCGTACCGTCGGAGTGCGGTTCGCGAGCAATCCGAATACCGTTCAGACGCGCGACACGGCTCGGTACAGCGGGAAGCTGTCTGCGAGTTGTTTGACGTCGGCGCGCACTGCGTCGATGGTGTCACTGTCCTCGGGAGCCGACAGCACCCGGTCGATGAGCGTCGCGATCTGCTCCATCGCGTCCGTATCCATCCCGCGCGTCGTCACCGCCGGCGTCCCGATGCGAATGCCACTGGTCACGAACGGCGACTGCGTCTCCCTGGGGACCGTGTTCTTGTTTACCGTGATCCCCGCCTGATCGAGCACCTTTTCGGCCGCCTTTCCGGTGAGCCCCTTGTTGCGCAGGTCGACCAGCATGAGATGGTTGTCCGTGCCTCCAGAGACGATCTGGAAACCGCGCTTGCCGAGCGCTGCCGCCAGCACCTGTGCATTCTTGACCACGAGCTGGCAATACTGCGTGAACGACGGCTGCAACGCCTCGTGAAATGCGACTGCCTTCGCCGCAATCACATGCTCCAACGGCCCGCCCTGCATGCCGGGGAATATCGCTTTGTCGATCACCTTCGCATGCTCAGCCTTACACAGAATGATGCCGCCCCGCGGACCGCGCAGCGTCTTGTGCGTGGTGCTGGTCACAATGTCTGCGAACGGAACAGGCGACGGATACACGCCGGTCGCGGCGAGTCCCGCGAAGTGCGCCATGTCCACCATGAAGAGCGCACCGATCTCTTTCGCCACATCGGCGAACGCCTGCCAATCGATGGTGCGCGAGTACGCACTGTAGCCGGCGATGATCATCCTGGGCCTATGCGCGCGCGCCTGCGCGCGCATCTGCGCGTAGTCGATGATGCCGTCGTCGGTGACACCGTACGAGATGGCGTTGTACAAGAGTCCGGAGAAGTTGACCGGCGAGCCATGCGTGAGGTGCCCGCCCTGCGACAAGTCCATGCCGAGGAACGTGTCACCGGGCTTGAGGAAGGCGAGGAAGACCGCGGCATTCGCCGATGCGCCACTGTGCGCCTGCACATTTGCATGCTCGGCGCCAAAGAGCTGCTTGACGCGATCGATGGCCAACTGCTCCACCTTGTCCACCACTTGGCAGCCACCGTAGTAACGCTTGCCCGGCAACCCTTCGGCATACTTGTTGGTGAGGGGAGAACCCGTCGCCTCCATCACCGCCGGCGACACGAAATTCTCGCTGGCAATGAGTTCGATGCCATCGCTCTGCCGTTGAATCTCTTCGTCGATCAGGTGCGCAATTTCCGGATCCGCCTGCGACAGCGCGTCACCGGGAGGCAGGCGATCCCACAGATGCCATGTGGTGCTGGCCGCACTGAGTTGCTCCTTGCTCACGCCTCGCTCCCGGCGCCCTCGGCGCCAATTCGTTCGATCTTCTCGACGCGACGGGTGTGCCGTCCGCCTTCGAATGCCGTATTGAGCCACGCCCGGAGAATCTCGAGCGCATCCTCGTCCGAAACGAAACGCGCCGGCAGCACCAGAATGTTCGCGTCGTTGTGTTTGCGCGCCAACGCCGCGATCTCCGGCGTCCATGCCACCGCTGCGCGCACACCCGGATATCGATTGGCCACGTACGACATGCCGAGCCCCGTTCCACACAACAGAATGCCCCGCTCCGCTTCGCCGCTGGAGACTTCCTGCGCCAATGGATGCGCGTAATCGGCGTAATCGGTGCTGGCCGTGCCGTGCGTACCGATGTCCTGTACTTCATATCCCAGTTCCGCGAGGGAGACGCGCAAGCGCTCCTTCAACTCGAAGCCGGCATGATCGGAAGCGATGGGAATGCGCTCGCCCGGATGTGCAACGTCAGCCATGATCAGGTCTCGCGGTTGGGGAACTGGGGCCAGGTCTGAATCATGCCACGCACGGCGCGAATGCGCTGCTCCGCGACACGATCGGCTGCCTTGTACGTCGGGATATTCGTGTCCTTCGCCAACCGGAAGACACTCAGTACCGTGTGATAGATCTCATCGGCCTTGCGCAACGAACGCTCGCGGCTCCAGCCGGTGAGTTCGCTGTACACGTTGATGACACCGCCGGCGTTGGCCACGTAGTCCGGCGCGTAGAGAATACCACGCGACTCCAGTTCATCGCCATGACGATCTTCGAGCAACTGGTTGTTCGCAGCGCCCGCCACGATCTCGACCTTGAGCTGCGGAATCGTATCGTCGTTGATCACGCCGCCGAGTGCGCACGGCGTGAAGATATCCGCCTTGACGCCGTAGATCTCCGAGAGTCCGACGACCTTGGCGCCAGTCGCCTCGACCACGCGCTCGATGCGCGAGGCATCGATGTCCGTCACGATGAGCTGCGCACCGGCCGCGCGCAGTTCCTTGGCAAGATGAAAGCCCACGTTTCCGCAGCCCTGAATGGCGACGGTGCGTCCTTCGAGCGAATCACTGCCCCACTTCTCGCATGCCGAGGCTTCGATGGCGCGAAAGACACCATGCGCCGTCACTGACGACGGATCGCCGGACTTGGAACCAATGCCCGTCACGTACTTCGTCTCCATGTGCACGAAGTCCATATCCTCCACCGTCGTGCCCACGTCTTCCGCCGTCACATAGCGGCCGCCGAGTGAATCGACAAAGCGACCGTGCGCGCGAAAAAGCATCTCGCGGTTGACCGTCTTGTTGTCACCGATGATGACCGACTTGCCGCCGCCGAGATTGAGTCCGGCGACTGCATTCTTGTACGTCATGCCGCGCGAGAGCCGCAGCGCGTCAACGACCGCGTCTTCGTCAGTCGCGTAGTTCCAGAAGCGGCAGCCGCCGAGGGCGGGGCCGAGGGTGGTGTCATGAATGGCGATGACACCGCGATAGCCGGAGGCCTTGTCGTGACACATCACGAGCTGTTCGTGGCCCATTTCGGCGAGCGTATCAAAGAAGCGCATCGTTACTCAGTCAGGGAGGGAACCGTCTGCGGCCAGAGCGGCGGCCAGTACTTCACGCGCGATCACCATGCGTTGGATCTCTGACGTGCCTTCGTAGATTTCCGTCACCTTGGCATCGCGAAAGAAGCGCTCGACGGGGTAGTCGGTGACATAGCCGTAGCCGCCAAAGATCTGCACGGCCTGCGTTGTCACGGACATTGCTGTTTCAGAGGCGAAGAGTTTCGCCATGGAACTGAAGCGGGTGATCTTTTCACCACGCTCCTTCGCCGAAGCCGCCGCGTGCAGCAGCGTGCGGGCTGCGGTGATCTGTGTCGCCATATCGGCGAGCTTGAATTGAATCGCCTGGAACTCGGCGATGGGTTTGCCGAACTGTTTGCGTTCGGCGGCGTAACGCGTGGCCGCCTCGAGTGCAGCGCGCGCGATACCGATGGCCTGCGCTGCAATGCCAAGTCGCCCCTGATCGAGCGAACCGAGCGCGTAGGAAAAACCTCGCCCCTCTTCACCGAGCAGGCGATCACCGGGAACGCGGCACCCATCGAGATTGATCTGCAGCGTGGGTGACGCGCGCAGCCCCATCTTCGATTCCTTCTTGCCGAGGTTGAAGCCGGGCAGGTCGGGGGTGAGGATGAACGTGGAAATGCCCGCGTTGCGACGGGTTTCCGAGAGATCGGTGCGCGCCATGCACAAGAGCACACCCGCCTCGTTGCCGTGCGACACCCACGCCTTGGTGCCGTTGATGACCCAGTCGTCGCCGTCGCGCACAGCGTGTGTGCGCAGCGCACCGGCGTCAGAGCCCGCTTCGGCTTCTGAG
>CAYWCJ010000131.1:0-11421 GCA_964456595.1 uncultured Gemmatimonas sp.
CCGTTGCGCGACGATTATCGCAATCCACCTTGCCGCGCCACTTGGCGCGCAGGTGCGCCGCCCTGCACCCGCGTCACCTCCGCCACCCGTGGCGGTACCAACGGAAGCGGTGCTCCGACTCACAGCGGCTCTGCTCCTGCCGGACCTGACCATGAGGCCCGTTCCACTGCACTCCTTGGACATCATCGCCGAACGTGATAGCGCGGTGCGCCAAAGCCTGAGAACCGGCGTCGACGGGATAGCAATCGCCAACCTCGGCATCGGGCGCTATGTGATCCGAAGCGTGCAACCGGTAGCACTAAACGACTCAAGCTTTCGTTGGGATGTCACGGTTGACGTGACGGCGGTCGGCGCGCGCCTTGACCTCACGAACGTCAATGCGACAGTCCTACCAGCACCGAAGAAGGCGGTCGCGCGCCAAATTGCACCCGAGCGAGAGGTGTTTGAATCGGTCAAACGAGGTGTGTTCCGCGTCGAAGCCGGTCTAGGTCACGGTTCAGGATTTTGGGCTGCCATTCCGGGGTTGGAGGAGGGACTGGTCATTACGAATGACCACGTTGTGGCGAACGTTACAACGGCGAGCGTGTACCTCGACTCGGTGACACGCGTGCCTGCAGTTGTCGTGGCGCGTGACCGTGAGGCCGATCTCGCAGTTCTTCGATTGCCGATGGGTCGCTGCGCGACGTGCCCGAAACTCCGACTTGCCACGAACACCACGGGTGAAGCGCTCGTGGTCGCGGGTGAGCGTGTGTTCGCTATCGGGTTCCCGCTCAATCAGGAAATGACCTTGACGACCGGGATCGCATCGAGCGTGCGAGAAGGGGCGATCATCTCCGATGTGAATATCAATCATGGCAACTCTGGCGGCCCGATGATGTCGCTCGCGGGTGACGTGGTTGGTGTGAATGCCTTCGGAGATTTCACGTCGCAAGGTGGGCCGGGAATCTCCGGTGCGATTGCGATCAGCCGCATTCTGCCTCTTCTGTCGAGGCTGCCAGCCGCCTTGTCAGCAATAAGCTCACCGACAGACCGCGTGCTTCCGACAATCCCGCGGGGCACGTATTCCACGGCTCTGATGATGACGGTGGCTGATACCGTGAATGCCCGAAGCTATCGCAAGCTCGTGGAACGCAGCGCAAATAGGTTTTTGATTGACATCACCACTCCCGTTATCTACCGCGTTGTCCAACGCGTCACCGAAGCGGATGTCGGTCGTGATCGAAAGAAGCGCGAGACGCGCGCAAATGTCTCGCAGGACGAGCAATACTCCGAACTGAAACAGAGTCGCGACTGGGAACAATACGTTGGCAGTGCCAACACACCCGTCGTCACCGTTGCCATCACGCCAAAGATCGGCGAGACATTCATGTCTGCATTGGGTCGTGGCCTTCAAGAGGCGTCTGGCTCATACGCCCTCTCGCCAGCGACGATGAAATTTTCTGGCGACGTACGCGGCGCGCGATTCTACAGAAACGGGGTTGAGATCGAGCCTATTCGCGGCGGCCATGAGCCACAGGTAATGCGTGTCGACAACCATTGGGTCACGCTGAAGGACGTCGCGGATATGGGCTACTACGTGCTGTCGCCCGAAGCATTTGCCCCTGACTCTGCGACCGGTGCGCCTGCACGCGTGACGATTGTCGTGCAGGACCTCAAAAGCCCCACGACCCTCTCAATGACAGAGATCGACGGGGCGGCGAGCGCGCGAATCTGGAACGACTTTGGGCCGTACTTCAGCTCGATGGCGTCCGCCCGGTCATGGCGTGCCGCGAACGCCGAGGTGAAGGCGCCGAAGTTTCTGATGGACTGCGAGGCGACCACTGGCGCGTGTATGGTGAAGTATTCCGCTCGATAGGTATGACTGTCACCGGCGCTATGCGGTTCGCGTGTGCGTTACACACCAGAGCTCCCATATTCCGCGCCCATGCATGGAGCGCTCGGCCGATTCACTGCAGTGATGCGACGCGGATGTCAGATTCTAGGACTACAGGGGCGGCATGATGCTTCTCGTCCATGTCCCCCACGCAGCAACGCGCATCCGCAGGGAAGATCGGGCCGACTTCCTGTTGGACTACGACACGCTGCAGCGCGAATTTCCCCGCCTGACCGATTGGTACACTGAGGAGCTGTTTACCGTCGAGCTACCGTCATCAGACGTGATTCGCGCCCACGTGTCGCGTCCGGTCGTGGATGTCGAGCGCTTCGCGGACGACACCGCAGAGCGATGCTCAGCGGTGGGCATGGCTGCTAACTGTACACGCACCGCGGACGGGGCGGTGATTCGCTTCCTCGATGCCGCTTGGCGCGAGGCGCTGGTGCAGCGCTACTTCTGGCCGCATCATCGTCGCCTGGATGGTGACGCCGCTGCCACGCCGCTTGCAAAGCATGGGCGGTGCGTCATTCTCGAAGCGCACTCGTTTCCGACGGTACTGCTACCGACGCAGGCAATCGTCGACCACGTACCAGAGATCGGTATCGGCACTGACGCCCTACACACGTCGAAACCGCTGTGCGATTTCGCCGAGAAGTGCTTTCGTGCCCGCGGTTTCAGCGCTGGCGTGAACATCCCATTCAGCGGAACGCTAGTGCCGAATGCGCTCCACGAAAGTACTGCGCGCGTGGAGTCTGTTATGACAAACGTCAGATCAGAATACGCCATTGGTTTGTAGCATCGACGCCGCGCGGCCGCTGTCACGCACGACCGGCAAAATCCCGCACCCTCTGCGGCCATTCAGCTGCAGATCATATGAGTCTTCCGAAATACCGGCGGTTTGCGATGTTGCAGGTCGCCACGGTGTTCCAACAGCGCGATATTCCGCACGTTGGATTGAATGCTCGATTGACGAAGAAATCGACGCGAACCACGAGCTACCTTCGTCGCGGCGAACGTCCCCAAACCCCTGAGGATGGAATGAACGAAGAAACTGAACGCGACCGAATCCGACGCTCACAGCGTGCATGGGCAACGCAACGCGGGCTTGCCGTTGATGCCTTGGGCTACGTCGCGAGCTATCGCGCGAACCTTCAGGCTGAGATGTCCACCGCTACCCACGAAGCGTTCACCAACGGTGCCGGAGCCGAGCTGCTGGACAGCGTGACGGGCAGTCAGGCGAAGATGCGCGCACTTCATTCGTCGTCCGCGTTGGTCGTTAACGGGTTCGATTACTGGACCTCGCGTGACGCCAGCCTATTACTCCGTGCCCTTGGCATTGGCGGAACGCTGCAATCGTTGCAACTCGAGGTTCCGCTTCGCACTGGTGCCGGCGGAATTCCGCCACATCTCGATGTCCTGCTCCGACTCACTGACGGCACGCTGATCGGCGTCGAATCGAAGTTCACTGAGTGGATGGCGAAGAAGTCGAAGCAGGCGGCGAAGCTCAGCCCATACTTCAGGGAGGACCACTCGACGTCGTTTTGGTTGCGCGCTGGACTCACGGAGTCGCACCAACTCGCAAAGTCGATGCTCAACGAGGACGCAGTGTTCGAAGTCCTCGATGTGCCGCAGTTGCTGAAGCACATGCTTGGGCTATGTACGGCTGCCGACGGGAAGCCGTGGACCTTGTTGTACCTCTTCTACGCCGGGTCGGGTGACATGGCGGTGGCGCACGAGCGTGAGATAGCACGATTCCATGCTGCGGTTGGCGACGAGGTTCGTTTCATGTCGATGACGTACCAAGCACTCTTCGCCGCGCTGTCTGAAATTGTCGACGCTCAGCATGACACGTACCTTAGCTATCTGCGTGAGCGTTATTTCGCGTAGGCGCAGATCGTGGATTCCCGCTTGCGTCATATTCTCAATAGAGGCGATGAACCGGCGTATCAATCCTTCCAAGGCCTACACGCATCGCGTCAAGACAAACCTGCTTGACGCGACACGCAGGGGTTCCCAGTTCACGCGAGCGCCACATCGTTGTGGCGGCTCACTTGCGGCAAAGCGACTGGTCGAAATGAGCCGAACGTGACTTGGGGTCATTGCATTCAATACACTGTCATTCATGCACGCGATCGTGACCGTCGTCGCGATCAGCGCGATCCCCGCCGCGCCTTCCCCTGCGGGTCGCGATTACTCGACTGCGCTTCGGCCGCGAAGAACGACATCTTCATTTCCTTTGGGCTCATCACGCGTTCGGCGTACATCGCGACCTCGGCGAGCAACGCGCGCCAGATGGCGTTCATCGCCGGGTCGCCGTTGGCGTACGACTTGATGCGGCGCGCTGTCCCCTGCAGCACGCGCTTGGCCGTGCGGTAGTCGCCTTGGCGGTTGGCCTCGGTCGCTTCCGCGCGTGCTCGGGCTGCGTACAACGTGGCCACTTCGCGGTCGACCGTCACCAAGCGGGGCTGCGCATCGTTGGCCGCGTGGTCGGCGTACGTCCACGACAGTGCTCCTTCGGCCTCGGACGCGAGCGCGTCGGCGCCGGCAATGGCGACGCGCACGCTGGTGGTCGACCCGACGAGAGCTTCGGGAAACGTGAGCCGCACCACGAGGGTGATGTCCTGACCGCTCGTGAGATCCCCCAGCTCCACCCGCAGCTCGTGGTCACCAGCCGCGTACGTCGTCCGATAGCGATTCAGCAATTCGGCCTCGGCGCCCGGCGGGAGCACGAGCTGCAGCGCAGCGCTACGACGCACCACGTCCAGCGCTTCCCCGAGTTCGCTCGTCAGCATCTCGGGGATCTGCGCCGGTGCGTCGACAAAGTAGAATTGCCCGCCCCCGGTGTGCGCGAGATCGCGCAGCAGGCGTTCGTCGAAATCGTCACCCACACCGAACGTCGTCGTGGCGATGCCACGCCCACGCAGCCCTTCGGCCGCGCTCACCAACGCGCTCGGCTCGGTGAGTCCCACGTTGGCGAGACCGTCGGTGAGCAGCAATACTCGGTTGACTGCATCACGCGACAGCTGCTCCAGCATCTGCGTTGCGGCGGTCATCCATCCGGCGTACAGGTCGGTGCCGCCACGCGGCTCGATTTCGCTGAGCCGCTGCATCGCGACGCGCTTGGCGTCGGGCGTGGCCAGCACGTTGCTCATGATCGTGTCGACGACGTTGTCGTACACGACCAGGGTGAACCGATCCTGCGGCTGGAGCAGCCGCAGCGACTGCTCCACCGCCTGCACCGCGAGCGGGAACTTGTTCTCGCCGTCCATCGAACCCGAGCGATCCAGGACCAAGCCGACATTGATCGGCCGTCGTGGCGGCGCATCCGACATATCGCGCGGCGGTGTCACGGGCGCGGCCAGCGTGAGGTGGAGGTAGCGCGTGCTCCGCGCCGTCGCACGCAGCAGCGTGCGGTCCGTACGAATGGCGAGCTCAATGGACTGCGTCATGGTGGTGCGCCCCCTCGGGTAGTAGACCGGCCAACCGGCCGCGGTCAAACGTCTTGCCGAGAGAGTACGCGGGGGGTCTGACAGTGCGCGTTTGGCCGCGCACGGTGGCGGGTGCGCTACAGCATTGCTTGAAGGCGGGCCCGGACCATCGCCCGCATCGCGGGCGGCCCAAGGACTTCGGCCTCGGGCCCGTACTGCAGCACGTGCCGCACGGCCCACGTCTCGTCGGCAACCGGGTGCTCGATGGTGAGGCTCCCGTCGGCCGCCAGCGACTTCCCTTCCCGCTCGGCGATCCAGCGCGCGATCTTGGGCGAGTAACGCACCGTCATGCGACGCGTCGTGTCGGACGCGAAGGCGCGGCCTTGGGCGCGCACTTTCGCCGCGATGCCGTGGTCGGACTCGAAGCACGCGGTAAGCAGCTCGACCGATTCGATGCGGTCCAGCCGATAGTGCCGCAGGTGGTCGTCCTCGCCCACCGTGATCACGTACCACATGTGATCGGCGTATGCGAGGGTGTACGGACAGATGGTACGGTCGCTGCTCGTGGACTCGCGTCCGCTGCGATAGCGCATGCGAATCATCCGACGCGCGCTCACGGCGTCGCGGAGGAGTGCCAGATGCTCCGGATCGCCGGTGGGCATCAACGACGCGTGCCGCAGCTCGGCGTGATCATCGTTCGTGGGCAACTGGGTAATCGCTGTGTGCAACCGCACGAGGGCCCGATCGATGACCGCGTAGTCATGGGGCGTGCGCTCCTGGCGCAGCATCGACAGCCCGAGTTCCAGCGCGCACAGCTCGGGCATCGTGAGTCGCAACGGGCGGTGAAAGTCGGACGTGCGCAGACTGACGAGTTCGGGCCCGACCTGCACGACCATGCTGTCGACGAACCCCGCGACATCAAAGCGCTGCGTCATGGACACGAGATCGTCGAACAGCTGATCGCGCGAGACGCCGGTTTGTTGTGCAACATCGTCGAGGCGATGCTCTTCGTCGTCGAGCAGATGCGGAATGACCGTCATGAGACGGGAGAATTGGGACGACGCTTTCTCAGCCATGCGCGGCGCCCGGTGATAGCGTGTCGCTTGATGCAGCGTCGGTGGATGTCGCGTCACCAGCTGTTGCCTCGCCCGCCGTTGCGCCATCCGCCGTCGCGTACAGCGCGTAGGTCGCGTGAACAATTTGCTGATATTCCTGCACCAACGTGTCCGGTGCGACCGGCGCAATCTCGCCGGCGAACGACAGCAGCCATCGCGCAAAATTGTCGCTCCGGCGCACCGGGAAGTGTCGATGGGTGGCGTTCCCATCCACCGGCGCGCCGATGGCACGCGCGGCCATCGTCGCGCCGGATTGGCCACGGAATTCGACGATGGCCTCGATCGAATCCACGTCGCCGATCTCCCACGCCTGCCGCGACTTCGCGTGGTCGCGCAGCGAGAAGTCGGTGGGGATGTTGTAGTCACGCGTATTCGGCGCGGACGTATTCACGCGCACCCCTGACAGACGACTGACGCGAAAGTTGCGGAGCTCCGCCTTGTCGACATCGCGCGCGCACAGATACCAGTGGCCGCTCACGTAGAACAGACCATACGGTTCGACGGTGCGGTCGGTGGGGGTCGCGGACCCCATGCTGTGGTACTGCCCGCTCACGCGCTTTCGTTTGAACAAGGCGGCGCCCAGTTTCGAGAGCAGGCGCGCATCGGCCACCGTCCGCGGCGGCACATGGACATCGTCCGATCGACCGTCGATGGCCCCAACGGGTTGATCGTACGCAAACTTCCGCATCGCGTTGCGCGCCATCTCGGCGAGATTCACATCGCCGATTTGCACCGTGCGCGCCGCGGCCGCCGCGATGATCTGTAGTTCGTCCGGATCGAAGTTTAGTGACTCGACGCTCTGATACCCGCGTCGGGTGACCTTGTCCGCGCGCTGCACACCGCGTGCCGAGACGATGTGCACGTAGGGCTGATAGAAGTCGGCCACGCGCAGCGAGTAGAGGAACTCTGCTTCGCCGAGTTCGCTCACGCTCTCGATCGGGACACCGAGGTCGCGAAGTTCGTCCTTGTCGCGCTCGAAGGCGCGCTTGGGGGCCGCCGCGTCGGCGGATGACCGCGGCGCTTCGCCGTTGACCATGTAGGCCGGCACCTTCCCCGCGATTTCGAGAAAGGTGAGCGGGCGCTGTGCGCCGAGGAGCGCGGAGATCAGTTCGATCCAGCGACGGACTTTGGAATGGTCAGGCGGCATGGTTCACAGTGAGGCGAGCGGTGCGTGACTGAGTGTGGACCAGGGGTCTGACAACCGTCGAGCGATCGGCGTCATTGATCGAGACATCTGAAACATTGGCGTGTCGCGAAGGATGGGCGCTGGTGATCGATCGCGCGAGACATCGATCGAGCGCGTAAGGTGATTGGCAACGGGTATAATGGGCTAGGTCCATACGCACGGCTGTCAGACCCTCCTTCGAGTCTTCGATTCTCCCACGCCCCCACATGGACCTCACGCAACTCACCACGCTCGGCGTCACCGCACTTCTCGCGCTCGCCCTTGGCTACCTGGTTGGCACCCTCCGCAGCAAGCCAGCATCTGATGCCGCGGTAGTCGCAGGGCTCACGAGCGAGATTGCGGGGCGCGAGACGCGCCTCGCTGAAGGAGAGCGCACCCGTAAGGAACTCCAGCAGGAGCTTGTTGGCGTGCGCACGCAACTCGACGAGCGTGGCAGCGCTCTCGCCTCCGCCCAGGCCTCGCTGGCCGTGCTCACGAGCGAGATGGCCGGCCGCGACACACGCATCGCCGAAGGGGAGCGCACCCAGATGGAACTGCAGCAAGAGCTTGTTGGGTTGCGCACGCAGCTCGACGAGCGCGGAAGCGCCCTTGCCGCCGTCCAGGCATCGTTCGCAGGGATCACGAGCGAGATGGCCGGACGCGACACGCGCATCGCTGAAGGGGAGTGCACCCACAAGGAGCTGCAGCGAGACCTTGATGGTTTTCGCACGCAACTCGACGAGCGCGGAAGCGCCCTCGCCACGGTCCAAGCCTCACTCGACGCCGAGCGCGCGCAGAGCGCCGAGAAGCTCGCTGTGCTCCAAGGCGCGAGAGAGGAGTTGTCGCTCCAGTTCAAAGCACTCGCGAGCGAGATTCTCGATGACAAGAGCAAGAAGTTCGTGGAGCTCAATCATACCTCCATCACCACGCTGCTCACGCCACTGCAGACAGAGCTCAACGGCTTCCGTCAAAAGGTCGAGGAGGTCTACGTCGCGGAAGGTCAGCAACGCAGCGCCCTCGCCGAGCAAGTGCGTGCGCTCTCCGAGCTGAATGGCACGCTGCGCGACGAGACGACGAACCTGACGCGTGCCCTCAAGGGCGAGTCCAAGACGCAGGGCGATTGGGGAGAAATGCTCCTCGATCAGCTCCTCACCAACGCTGGGCTGGTCGAAGGCCAGCAATACACGCGCCAAGCCACGCAGATCAACGCCGACGGCGATCGCGTCATTCCTGACGTGGTGTTACACCTTCCGCAGGGGCGCGACATGGTCGTGGACTCCAAAGTCACGCTCACGGCGTACAGCGAATATGCGTCGGAAAACGACCCCGAGCGTCGCGCGGTGCTGCTGCAGGCGCACATCGTATCGGTGAAGGCGCACATCAAGGGGCTGGGCGAAAAGCGATACGACGAGCTCTACAAGCTGAGCTCTCTCGATTTTGTGGTGATGTTCATGCCGCTCGAAGGCGCCTTCATGGCCGCGGCCACGGGGCAGAAGGATCTCTTTCAGATGGCATGGGACAAGAACGTCCTGATTGTCAGCCCAAGCACGTTTCTGTTTGTGGTGCGCACGATTGCGCACGTGTGGCGCCAGGAAGCGCAGTCACGCAACGCGCAGGACATCGCCGACCGCGGTGCGAAGATGCTCGACAAGTTCGTAGCATTCTCAGAAGATCTACTCAAGATCGGCGTGCACCTTGATCGTGCGCAGAAGAGCTATGACGAGGCCAAGAAGAAGTTGACGGATGGCAATGGCAGTCTCGTGGACCAAACGAGGAAGCTGCAGGCACTCGGGGTCAAGATGAACAAGAAGCTGGATAAAAGCCTCCTACTTGCCGCGGGCGAGGAAGACGAAAAATGAGCGGGCTTCACCTTTGCACCATGCGCGATGCCGATGAGGCCGCGCGTTGGGTCGTACGCGAACTGCGAGCCATCGCGCCAGGGCCATTCGATCGCCCGGTTATTCTCGCGCATCACGCGGCCTTGCAGCGCCGACTGACACTCGAGATTGCGAAAGCCGAGGGGTGCGCGGCATCGATGCGCATGGTCTCGCCGTTCGGTTGGGTGGACGAAGTCGTTGGCCTTGAAGGTGCCGATCGTGAGTGGCGCAGTGGTACGGTCGCGTGGCGACTGAGCGCGCTGATGACTGAGCTTGTAGGCGAAATGCCCGAATCGGCGCAGGTCATCGTGCGCCAAGGGGATGCCGTCGCCCTGCTCGAACTCGCGCGCGCGATTGCCCAGCGCTTCCGAGCCTACCTGCTCCATCGCCCGGCGCTTCTGCTGCAATGGGAGGAGTCGAGCGAGCTCACGTCGTCCGATGCCGCCAACGAAGGGTGGCAGCGCGCCCTCTGGCGTGGACTCGTCGAACGCATCGGTACGCGCTCCCCCGCCCGCACCATACAGGCGGTGCGCGCCGGAGCGTTGGTGCTGCCCGAGAACATCCCCGCGACCATCCTCATGGTCGCCGATCCAACCGTCCCTCCCACCATCCGCGAGATGCTGCAGGCAATCGCTGCGCAGCGCGAGGTGCGATGGTGTGTGCTGCGCCATCTCACGGATGCGCCGGAGGTGATCGAGTCGGAGCGACTCAAGGCGTCGACCACGGTGCTGCGTTCACTTGGTCTCAGCGACTCACCGCCGTTCGTGGAGGCGCCGGCTACGCTCCTCGGCGCCGTACAGAATGCGATGCGTACGGGAGTTTGCGGTGAAACGGGCCAACAGGCGCTCGATCAGTCGCTCACCTTCCATTCCTGTCATTCGCCCCTCCGCGAGATCGAGACGCTACGCGAACTCGCCGTGGTCGCGCTGGAAGCCGATCCGAAACTCCGACCAGAAGACATCACCTTCTACGTGACCACGCTCGGTGAGTATCTCCCGGCCATAGACGCGGTCTTCGGCGTAGACGAGGAGGGCATTCCTCGGCTCCCATACTTCGTGGCCGGACGCGCCTTCAGCGAGACCTCCCCCGTGGTTCTCGCGCTGCTGCGTCTGCTCGAAGCGAGCGAGGGACGCGCGACACTGAACGAGATCGGCTCACTCCTCGGTCTCGAACCGATCGCGCGAGCGGCGCAACTCACCGAAGACGAAGTCGCCACCGTGTTGCACCTCCTCACGGAGGCCGGCGTGGTGTGGGGGCGCAACGGCAACGAGCGCGCTGATCGCTACACGCTGCCGCCACTCGACGCAGGAACCTGGAAACTCGGCGTCGAGCGCCTCGTACTTGGCCTGGCGACTGGTCCGACGACTATGGCGATTGGTGATGTCCTCCCCGTCTCCGGCCAACTGGCGGGCAACACCGAGCTCATTGGACGACTCGCCGATTGGACGGACGCGCTCTTCGGTACTTTCGATGCGCTACGCACTTCGAGAAGCGCCGCCGAATGGCAGATACTGCTTGAGAGCATCATGCGCCAGTTTATCACCGTAAGCGGAACGAATGATGCAAAGGCCTCCCGCACGTTGCGCGAGACTATCCGTCAGTTGCTCGACGGGGTCGAACGCGCCGCTCCCGGTGCACCGATCTCGCTGGCGGCCCTGCGGCTCCTCGTGCTCGATGCACTCGAGAATGGTACCGGTCGTACGGGACATCTCCGGGGCGGCGTGCGCATCTGTCAGCTCCAGAGCGGAACGGTTCTACCCTCGGCCGTGGTGCTGATCGCCGGCATGAGCGATGCCCTGCATCCAGGCGGTGGCGGCTCGCTCGCGTGGGATCTCCTCTGCAAGCACCCCGCCAAGGAGTTTGGCGTCGAAGCCATCACGGCCGCACGGGCCGAGGATCCTGATGCACGCGCCGACGCACTCGACACCTTCCGCGAAGTGGTCTGCAGCGCCCGGGGTGAGCT
>CAYWCJ010000132.1:0-11393 GCA_964456595.1 uncultured Gemmatimonas sp.
ATGATGATGATCTTGTGGTAGCGTGCCTTCCCGATGTCGAACTCGTCGCGAATACCGGTGCCGATGGCGGTGATGATGGTGCGGATTTCTTCGTTCGACAACACCTTGTCGATGCGCGCCTTCTCCACGTTGATGATCTTGCCGCGCAACGGAAGGATGGCCTGGAAGTCACGCTGACGTCCCTGTTTGGCTGAACCGCCGGCCGAGTCGCCCTCGACGAGATACAGCTCGCACAGCTCGGGCTCGGAGCGCGAACAGTCCGCCAGCTTGCCCGGCAGATTGGCCACGTCGAGCGCCGACTTCTTGCGCGTCAGATCGCGTGCCTTGCGCGCCGCCTCACGGGCCCGCGCCGCCGACATCGCCTTCTCGATGATGAAGTTGGCCGTCTTGGGATTCTCTTCGAGGAACTGCGACAGCAACTCGTTGAGCACGCTGCGCACCGCGCCTTCGACTTCGGAGTTGCCCAGCTTCGTCTTCGTCTGTCCTTCGAACTGCGGCTCGAGCACCTTCACGGAAATGACGGCCGTCAGCCCTTCACGCACGTCGTCACCGGTCAGTCGCGTCTCCTTGTCCTTCTTCGACAGGTTGCTCGACTTCTCGATGTACTTGTTGATCACCGACGTCAGCGCGCTCTTGAAGCCGGTGAGGTGCGTGCCCCCTTCGTGCGTGTTGATGTTGTTGACGAACGAAAAGACGTTGTCGGCGTACCCCTCGTTGTACTGCAGTGCGACTTCGATGCCGATATCGTCACGCGTCGTGTCGATGTAGATGACGTCGGTGTGCACCGGCTTCTTGGTGCCCAGCAGGTACGTCACGAACTCCTTCAGGCCACCGCGCGCGAAGAAAGTCTCCTCCTTCTGCTCGCCTTCGCGCTCGTCCTTGAGCGTGATCGTGATGCCCTTGTTCAGATACGCCAGTTCTCGCAGTCGGCTGGCGAGCGTCGTCCACTCGTAGCGCCGTGTTTCCTGAAAGATCTCGGAGTCGGGCTTGAACCACACCTTCGTCCCGGTCTCCTTGGGCGCGACAGTACCGAGGGTCTTGAGCTTGGTGGCCGTGATGCCGCGACGGAAATCCATGTAGTGCTGCTTGCCGTCACGCTTGATCCACACCTTGAGCTCGGTCGACAGCGCATTCACCACGGACACGCCCACGCCGTGCAGACCGCCGGACACCTTGTACGTGTTCTTGTCGAACTTGCCGCCGGCGTGCAGCATCGTCATCGCCATTTCAACGCCCGGCATTCCTTCGGACTTGTTCATGTCCACCGGAATACCGCGCCCGTTGTCTTCGACGGAAATGGAGTCGTCGAGATGAATGGTGACGTCGATCTTCGACGCGAAGCCGGCCAGCGCTTCGTCGATCGAGTTGTCCACGACTTCGTACACGAGATGATGCAGACCGCGCGCAGACGTCGAGCCGATATACATACCGGGACGCATGCGAACGGCTTCGAGCCCCTTGAGGGCGGTAATGCTATCGGCGCCGTACTCCTGGTCCGGCTTGTCGCGCTCGGGCTTGTCGCTGCTGTTGGTCATGGGCAAGTATGTACCGGTGGGGTGCGTCGCAAACACAACCCCGAAACGTACTCCGGCGGAGCTGCTAATGCAACTCCGATACCGTTTCGTAAGCCGTTGTCAATCAACAGCTTACGACAACGCTACCGCCGCAGCATCAAGCGTAGTTTGACCACCGGAGGCCGGCTCGTGTCCCGGTTGAGCGATTTCAGCAGCTCGGGCTCCAGCAGGGACAGTTCGTTCATCCAGGCATTCGTGCGCACCATCACCACCAGCGTGCCGTCCTGCTGCAGCAATAATGGTTCGGTGACGGCGGCGATCTGCGAGCCAACCAGCGTCGGCCATTCGGGAATCACCGACGCCTGCGCCACGCGATCGGTGAGGCCGGCCTGCTTGAGGACCGAGGCCAGCACGTCGCTCACCGGCGCGAACCCACGCTTGCGATCATCCGAACCACGACGCGCGCTCATGCCAGTTCTCCATCGCGCATGGTACGACGCTCGAGTCGCGTGAATGCCGCAGGAATGTCTTCCACCCGGGGCACGGCGAGCAGCACCTGTCCCACTCCCGACTGCTCGAGCAAGGAGAGCACGCGCGCCGCACGACCAGCGTCGAGTTCCGCAAACGGGTCGTCGAGCAGGAGTAACGGCGTCTCGCCGATCGCCTCGCGCAGCGTCGCCAATTCAAGCAGTCGCAGTGCAATCGCGGCGCTGCGCTGCTGGCCTGCCGAACCAAACGTGCGCAGCTCCCGACCGCCGAGGAGGAGCTGCAGCTCATCGCGGTGCGGACCAACGAGTGTGATGCCGCGTCGCATCTCCTGCGGACGCTGCTGTGACAACGCCGCACTCAACGACGCACGCTGTTGTTCGGCATCAACCACGTCGAACGTCGAATGCACCGTCGCGCTCGTCCCCGCAACGTAGCGCATGCTCACCGGCAGCCGTTCGCCAATGGCGTCGGCGATCTGCGAGAACCGGTCCGAATGTCGTCGCACAAATGCCTGACGCATCGCTGTCACAATGGCGCCATGCTCGGCAAGCGCGGGCTCCCAGACACTCACGCGCGCGTCATGCGCACCGCCGGCTCGCGCGCCCTCGCGCTGCGCCACGCGAAGTTCGGCATTGCGGCGAAGTAACGCCGCACGGAACTGCTGCAATGCGTGCAGGTACCGTCTGGAGGAAATGGCCAACGCGACATCGAGAAAGCGTCGGCGTTCGCCTGGACCACCCGCCACGAGTGAAACATCGGCGGGCGAAAAACAGACCGAGGGCAGCGCGCCGAGTGCTGCGGTCAGGCGCGCTTGCTCCACGCCATCCAGCATCGCGCGCTTCCGCTTGGTCGCGCGATCATAGCCTACCGACACGGAGGCCAACGACGGGGTCTGTTCGAGCTCGGCGCGGATGTGAAAGACACTCGCGCCAAAGCGCACGACATCGGCGTCGCGGGCACCTCGCAAGGAGCGCAGCAGCGAGAGATACGCAACCGCCTCCAGCAGATTCGTCTTGCCGTGTCCGTTCTCACCGATGATGGCGATACCACCCGCAGGCACCGTGACATCCAGCTGCGCGAAGTTGCGAAAATCGCGCGCAACGAGTCGCGCCAACACGAGACTGTTCGGCCGATTGCCGATCCGCGTCTGCTCAGCGACCGGTGAAGACAGGCGTCCGCTTCCCGAGGAATGCACGCATACCTTCCTTCATGTCGCTCGTGCTGGACAACAGGCCGAACTGATCAGACTCGATGCGGTTGCCTTCGGCGAGGGTGAGGGGCAGTCCACGATCGACCGCTGCGATGCAGCCGGCGAGAGCGAGTGGTGCGTTGGCCAGCATCGCGCGCATCAGGTTCGTGGTGGTCTCGAGCAATGCGTCGGCAGGCACAACCTGATCGACGAGTCCAAGCCGCGCCGCTTCTGCGGCGCTGATCGTTTCGCCGGTGAGCAACAGTCGCAGCGCCGCGCCGCGACCGATGAGACGAGGCAGTCGCTGCGTGCCGCCGTAGCCCGGCACGATGCCCAGCTTCACTTCCGGTTGGCCCAGCTTCGCCGATTCACTCGCAATCCGCACATGGCACGCCATCGCCAATTCGCAGCCACCGCCGAGCGCAAAACCATTGATCATCGCGATGGTTGGTTTCGGTGATGATTCGTAGCGGCCAAAGATCTCCTGACCGGCCCGCGCGCGGCGCGTCGCGTCGAGCGGTGCCTGACTCTCGAGCTCGGAGATGTCTGCACCGGCGACGAACGCACGTCCCGCACCGGTGAGGATGACGCCGCCCACGTCGTCGCGCGCACGCGCTTCGTCGATCGCTACCCCCAGTTCGGCGATGGTGGCGTCGTTGAGTGCGTTGAGCTTGTCCGGCCGATTCACCGTGATGGTGGCGATACGATCGGCGACGACAAAAGTCAGGAACTGGTATGACATGCGAATTCCGCTCTGGCAGGTAGGGATGGCGTCACCCGAACGTGGGTGCATCGCGGTGTCGACAATCTAACCACCCTCACGACCCGGCTGCGGCGCTGTCCTCGCGCGTTGTGCCGCGCCGGCATTACGTTGGCCTCGTGCTTCACACTCCGCTTCCCATTCCTGTTGTCGCGTGGTCGGACGATCGCCACACGGTTCGTATTCTCGACCAGCGTCTCCTGCCCGGCGCCGAAGTCGTGCGGGAGCTGTCGTCGCTCGAGGATGTCATCGACGCGATTCGATCGCTGGCGGTTCGTGGCGCGCCGGCGATCGGCGTCGCGGCGGCGATGGGTCTCGCTGTGGCGCTCCGTCACGCGAGCGCGCGGCCCGACGACGCAACAGGGAGCGGTGCGATCGCGCGCATACTGCTGCCGACCTTTGCGGCGCGATTGATTGATGCACGTCCGACAGCGGTCAATCTCGCCTGGGCGGTGCAGCGCATGGTCGCCTGCGCCGGCGCCGCGCCTGACCACGCGCTCGTGGCGTCCTTGCTCGCCGAAGCCGACGCCATCCGCGCCGAGGATGTGGCCATGTGCGATGCCATCGGTGCGCACGGTCTCGCGCTCATTCCCGATGGCGCGCGCGTGATGACGCACTGCAATGCGGGCGCACTGGCAACCGCAGGCATCGGTACCGCATTGGCACCGATCTATGCCGCGCATGCACGCGGTCGTCGCGTGCACGTGTACGCCAACGAGACGCGTCCATTGAGACAAGGGGCACGGCTCACCGCGTGGGAACTGCAGCGCGCGGGCGTTGCTGTCACTGTACTCCCCGATGGTGCCGCTGCGTCGCTGCTGCGGTCGGGGGCGATCGATCTGGTGATTGTCGGCGCAGATCGTATCGCGGCCAACGGCGACGTCGCCAACAAGATCGGCACGTACGGAGTTGCATTGGCCGCCCGAGCGCACAACGTACCGTTTCATGTCGCCGCGCCGTGGAGCACGATCGACACGGCCACACCAGAGGGTGCGGTGATCACGATCGAGTATCGTGATGCCAGTGAACTCGGCGAGTTGCCACGCGGCGTCGCGACCTGGAACCCTGCCTTCGATGTGACACCGAGCGCACTCGTGACGAGCTATCTCACCGACCGCGGTTTCGTGCAACCACCCTTCGCCGCATGACCGCCGTTCTCGCCATCGATCAAGGGACCACGGGCAGTACGTGTCTGGTCGTGAATGCCGATGGGCAGGTCACCGGGCGCGCCTATCGCGAGATCACGCAGCACTATCCCGCGCCGGGTTGGGTCGAGCACGACGCGCACGAGATCCTGGAGCAAACGTTATCGGCAGCGCGCGAAGCGGTCGCCAACGCCATCGCCAACGGTGGCGCAATGCCGGTGACGATTGGCATCACGAACCAACGCGAAACGATCGTGTTGTGGGAACGCGCGACAGGTCGTGCGGTGCATCGCGCGATCGTCTGGCAGGACCGCCGGACCGCCGATCGCTGCGCGGCGCTCGCACCACGCGCTGCGGAAATCGCACAGCGAACCGGTCTTGTCACCGATCCGTATTTCAGCGCCACGAAATTGGAGTGGCTGCTCGCGAGGCCAGGCATGCGCGCGCGCGCTGCACGTGGCGAACTTGCGGCCGGCACCATCGACACGTGGCTGATCTGGCATCTCACCGGCGGAGCGGTGCACGCCACCGACCATACCAACGCGTCGCGCACGATGCTGTATGACATCGATGCGCGCGATTGGAGCGAACCGATGCTCGCACTGTTCGATGTCCCTCGCGCGCTGCTCCCCGAGATTCGAGCATCGAGCGGCGCCTTCGGGGCGGCGGACAGCGCACACCTGGGTCTGGCGTTGCCCATTTGCGGCGTGGCGGGCGACCAGCAGGCCGCGCTGTTCGGGCAGGGCGGCTGGGCACCCGGCGGCGGCAAGAACACCTACGGCACCGGCTCCTTTCTTTTGCTCAACATCGGACCGCAGCGTCCGGCCTCCGGGAAAGGTCTGCTGACGACGATTGCCTGCGACGCACAGGGCCGGGCCGTGTATGCGCTCGAAGCGTCGATCTTTATTGCCGGTGCGGCGGTGCAGTGGCTGCGTGACGGTCTGGGCTTGGTGCAGCGCGCTGCGGACACAGAGGCACTCGCCGAGTCCCTGACGTCCAATGATGGGGTCTATTTCGTGCCGGCACTGGTTGGTCTTGGGGCGCCGGATTGGGAACCGCATGCGCGCGGGATGATTGTCGGGCTGACGCGCGGTACCACGCGTGCACACGTCGCGCGGGCCTCGCTCGAGGCGATGGCCTACGCGACGCACGACGTGCTGGGCGACATGCGCACGAATGGGGGTGTCCCCTTCGATCGCCTTCGCGTGGACGGCGGCGCGACAGCGAATAATTGGCTCATGCAATTCCAGGCCGATGTGCTGGGCGTGCCCGTGGAGCGTCCGGACGTCATCGAAACGACCGCCCTCGGCGCGGCGGGGCTGGCTGGCATCGCGGCCGGCGTATGGCCGTCGGCGGAGTCGTTTCTCGCCTCGCGTCGCTTCACGCGCTTTTCGCCGGGCGCGGGGCAGACGGCGGCGCAGCAGGCGCACCGGGGCTGGCGGCGGGCGGTGCGCGCCACGCTGGCCTGGGCCCGAGACACGGAATGAACAGACGCCGCACGACGCTCCGGGGGAGCGCCCTCGCTGTCATCGTCGCGTGCTGGCCGGCGGGTTCACGACACGTCGTCCACGCGCAGGCCTACCCCAGTGGTGTCGCGCTCCAGCGGGTCGGCGCAGACAGTGGTCACGACGCGCCTCGGTTCCGTCCAGGTGTCGAGGCGCCCGCGTCGGATCGGTGGTTTGGCGCCGACAAGCTGCGGCACGCCGGGGCATGCACTGTGATCCAGTTGATGGGGTATGGACTTCCACGCATTATCGGCGCCGGTCCAACCGCGGCCTTCGTTGGCGCTTCTGCCGTGACAGTAGCGGCGGCGATCGGCAAGGAAGTGTGGGACGCACGGCGCGGGGGACGCCTCAGCGGGCGCGACCTGGTGTGGGACGGAGTCGGCCTCGTGCTGGGTTCCGGACTGGCCAGATTCGCCGATCCGCCGTGACGGACGGCCGCTCACCGCATATGTTGCATACTGAATAGCCCGCCACTTGGTGACCACGCACGACTGGACCGCGGCGCGTCGCGCGACCGCAGGACGGATTCCCGTGAAAGCACGTACGAAATTCCTGGTTGGTGGTGCGCTGGTGCTCGGCACCGCCGGCTATCTCATGGCCAGCTCGATCAATGAGACGGCGCAGTACTATCTCACGCCGACCGAGCTGGCGGCCAAGGTGACGTCCAACCCACGCTTCGTGAACACGGGCGTCAAGGTCGGCGCGCGTGTCGTCAGCGGCACGATTGTGCGCGAGCCGTCCGGGCGGTCGCTCTCCTTTCGCATGACCGACGGCGCGCGCGAATACAACGTGGTCTACAAGGGCATCGCGCCGGACACGTTCACCGACGGGGTGGATGTCGTCGTGGAAGGCCGCCTCGATCGCGACGGCACCTTTCAGGCGACCACGCTGTTGGCCAAGTGCGCGTCGCGATATGAGAACGCTCCCGAAAAATACCGCGAGACGCCCGGCTACAAGGGCGCTCCTACTCCGCGCGCCTGAGCCCCTGCACAGCGAATTCGCGTAAGCGCGAGGCCACATGATTCTGGTTGGTGAACTGTCGCTCTGGGTCGCGCTGCTGATGGCGGCCTGGACGACGACTGTGTCGTTCTCGGGTGGCGTGCAAGGCCGCGCCGACCTGGTGAAGAGTGGTGAGCGGGCGCTCTATGCGACCTTCGCGTTCACTGTGCTGGCGTCCATCGGTATCTGGACCGCGCTCTTTACGCATGACTTCTCCATCAAGTTCGTCGCGTCGTACACCAGCGCGAACCTCCCCAAGATCTACACATTCACGGCGTTCTGGGCAGGGCAGGCGGGCTCGCTGCTCTTCTGGGCGCTCATCATGACGCTGTATTCTGCGCTCGCCGTTTTCACCAACCGCAGCAAGAATCGCCACATGATGCCGTGGGTGACCGGGACGCTGGGCGTCATCTGTCTGTTTTTCCTGATGACGATCTGCTTTGGTGCCAATCCGTACGAGCGACTCGACTGGATTCCGCCCGATGGCCGCGGCATGAATCCGCAGCTGCAGAACCCGGGCATGGCCATTCATCCGCCGATGCTCTACCTCGGACTGGTCGCGACGTCCGTGCCATTTGCCTTCGCGATCGGTGCGCTGATTTCGCGCCGCCTCGACGCCGAATGGCTGGGCGCGGTGCGTCGCTGGGCGCTGTTGTCCTGGTTCTTCCTCACCATCGGCATCATTCTCGGCATGTGGTGGGCGTATGTGGAGCTGGGCTGGGCCGGCTACTGGGCGTGGGACGCCGTCGAAAACTCTTCGTTCCTTCCGTGGCTCACCGGCACCGCGTTCCTGCACAGCATCATGATCCAGGAAAAGCGCGGCATGTTGCGCAAGTGGAACGTGACGCTGGTGGTGGTGACCTTCCTGCTGTCGATCCTCGGCACCTTCATCACGCGCAGCGGCATCATCGAGAGTGTGCACGCCTTTGCGCAGTCGTCGGTGGGCAACTGGTTCCTCGGCTTCCTGATCGTCGCGACGGTGCTCACGGCGTATCTCGTGTCCACGCGTCTCGACGACCTGCAGTCCAAGGCTGAACTGGAAAGCATGATCAGTCGTGAGGCCGCGTTCCTGTACAACAACCTCGCACTGGTCGGCATCTGCTTCGCGACGCTGTGGGGCACGCTGTTTCCGATTCTGTCGGAAGCGGTGAAGGGCGAGAAGATCACCGTCGGTCCGCCGTTCTTCAACGCCGTGAACGGTCCGCTCGGTTTGCTGCTGCTGGCGCTCACCGGCATCGGTCCGCTCATCGCCTGGCGTCGCGCGTCGGTGTCCAACCTGCGTCGGCAGTTCACGTTCCCGGTGCTCTCCGGCGTGGTGGTGTTTGCGGTGTTGGTGACCCTCGGCATGCGCAATTTCTACGCGCTCATGTCGTATCTCCTCGCCGGCTTCGTGATGGGCACGATCGCGCAGGAGTTCTACAAGGGAATCGGCGCGCGTCGTCGCATGTACAGCGAAGGGTTGTTTGCCGCCTCGATGCGTTTGATCGGTCGCAATCGTCGTCGCTATGGCGGCTACATCGTCCACTTTGGCGTGGTGGTGCTCTTCTGCGCCTTCGCGGGTCTGATGTTCAAGAAGGATCTCGCGGCCACGGTGAAAACGGGCGAGACGATCAAGGCCACGGACTCGTACGGCCATGAGTGGGCGTTCACCAGTCAGGGCGTATCGCAATTCGAGCAACTCAATCGCAAAGTGCTGGCGGTGAGCTTTGCGGTGACGCGCGATGGCAAGAAGATGGGATTGCTGTCGAGCGAGAAGCGGCAGCACGTGGACAGCAACGACCAGCCCACCTTCGAGCCGTCCACCGAAGTCGGAATCCTCGAATCGCCCGCGCAGGATGTCTATCTGGTCTTCACCGGCGCCGTTGATGCCGAGACGGCTGCGGTGCACATCAACTTCAACCCGCTCGTCTGGTGGGTGTGGTTTGGCGGTATCATGATGGCGTTCGGTGGCATCATCGTCATGTGGCCGCAGGCGCAGAAGGAACGCGAAAGCGGTTACGTCGCCGAGCTGCCGTCGGAGTCCGACGTGCTCGTTGGCGCAGGCGCGTGAGCGACGCTTCGTGAGACACTCCATCGAAGGCGCGGTGCGCGAGGGCAACGCAACGGATGCTACGCTGCGCGGAGATCGTCGCGCGTTCTTTGCGGCGCTTTTACGCGGTGCCGTGACGGCTGTCGCGGCCGCGGCGGCGTCGAGTGTGTGGGCGACGCGATTGCAGGCGCAGGCTGGCAGCTCGCAGTCCGCCGCCAGCAACGTCGAGATGACGTCGGACTCGTACAAGCCGGTGCGTCGCGACCCCAAGCCAGGCGCGACGCCGCAGATGACGGAGAAGCAGCTCGAGGCGTTCGAACGCGAGTTGGCGTGCCCGTGTCCCTGCACGTTGGACGTGTACACCTGTCGCACGACCGACTTCAACTGCGGCATTTCGCCGGCCGTGCATAAGGACATCAAGGCGCTCGTCGACGGTGGCTACACGGGCGACGAGATCATGGCCGCGATGACCAGCACATACGGCGATTTCATTCTCATGACACCGCGCAAGCAAGGCTTCAATCTGCTGGCATGGTTCGCTCCGTTCGCCGCCGTCGCGATTGGAGCCGTGGCCATCGGTGCGCTGTTGCGCAGTTGGCGCGTCAATGCGGCGACAGGCTCCGCAACTCGCGCTGCGGCGGCTGCCGCCGACGCCAAGGCCGCCGAATCGGCACCATTCCCACCGTCGACCGGCCTCAGCGCAACGCCTGATGAATTGGCGCGGCTGCAGGCCGCCCTTCGCAACGACGGACAGTGATGCTCGCTGCACTGCCCGATGGCGCGCTGGCGCTGGCTGTAGGTACGGCGCTCGCGCTGGGCGGGCTCTCGCTGGTTCTGTCACCGCTGGTGAACGACGGCTCGGACGCCGCGACGAAGGTCAAGCCGCAGGCCAAGAACATGCAAGCCACTGAAGCGGAAGACGGCGCGGTCGCGGCGTTGCGCGAGATTGAATTTGATCGCGAGACGGGTAAGCTGTCGGACTCGGACTACAGTGAGCTCAAGACGCGCTATACCCAGGCGGCACTCGAGGAGCTTCGCGCGGCTGATCGCGGCGGCAACACCGTCACGGCAACACTCGACCCGGTCGAAGCAGCGATTGAACGCGCGCGTGCACAACAGCAGTCCTGTATCGACTGCGGGCCACGACTCGAGCCCGACGCGGTCTACTGCAGCGATTGCGGGCGGTACATGCCGGGGAATTGCGGCCACTGCGGGGCGAAGGTCGCGGAGCCGGGTTCGGCGTTCTGTGCGAAGTGCGGGGAAGGGCTGGCGGAGGAGTAGTTCCTCATCCCCTTTCCAGCCCGTCCAGCCTCCTCCTCGCCATCATCAGCGGCGCCACCGTTGCCGCGATGCACAGCACCAACGCGACGACGAACGGCAGCACCATCGTCACCGGATCGCGCGCCCAGCCAAAGTGCTCCGCGACCAGAAACCGCGCCGCCGGCCGACCGGTCAGGTACGCCACTGCTCCAATGAGTACGATCCCGCTCATCATGAACAGCAGCCCGCCGAAGGACGTCGGGATCTGTGCGGCGTTCTCCGAGTCGAACTGCGGGTAGAACGTGCCGTAGCTCAACGCCATCGCCGTGAGCGGAAAGACCATTGCCACGATCGCGGCCAGTGACACGATGTGCACGAACGTGCGCACGCCCAGCATCATGTTCGTTGCGCCAACGAGAATGAGTGCGAGTACGAGCAGCGGCACCGCGCCCACCCAGAACTTCGCCCACAGCAGGTCGCGCATGGAGAACGGACTCGAACGC
>CAYWCJ010000133.1:0-11335 GCA_964456595.1 uncultured Gemmatimonas sp.
TCGGCTTCCCGCAGCAGTTCGACCAAGCGATGTATCGGGTTGCGAACTACTACGCTTGGCGCCAGTAGCACACACGGCTTGGTGGTAGCTGATGGAACGAGGGGACTCAGAAATTTCTGGGTCCCCTTGGCCATTGGGGGCTCGCACCAGCCGCCGCACACGAACTGTCAACGCACCGTGCGAGAGCCGCCTGCGCTGCCGCTGCGTGCTTATCGCACCAGTTGCAGCATTGCCTGGCTGGTGCGCTCGACCAGTTGCGGAATCGAAAAGTTGGCCACGATCCGCTCGCGCGCCGCATGTTCCAGTGACGCGCGCTCTGCCGCCGGCATGCGCAGGGCGCTCACAATGGTGGCGGCCAGCGCGGAGGAGTCTCCGGGTGCGACCACACGCGACGGATCGTCAATCACCGCAGCGGCATCTCCGACGTCGGTCGCGATGCAGATCCGCCCGCAGGCCATCGCCTCGCCCACCACGTTGGGAAATCCTTCGCCGTATGCCGACGAAAGCACCACGAGATCGCTCGCCGCATACGCGTCGACCACGTCGGCACTCGCATCAGGCAACAAAACGCGATCACCTAGTCCCATCGACGCAACCCGTGCAACATACTCGGCCCGAACTGCCAACGGACCGCCGCCGAGGCACACTGCCACGAAATCCTCGTTGCGCGCGATGTCGGCGAGTGCGCGAAAGAACGTTTCGTGATCCTTCATCGGGTCGAGTCTCGCCGGCATCAGCAGCATCGGGCGATCGAGCGGTATGCCGTGCGCGATCCGCCACCCAGCGCGCGCCGATGGCCGCGGCCGAAACCGTTCACTGTCAATGCCATTCGGAATGACAATGAAGTTGTTCGGGCGATAGCCCGACGCGAGATGATACGCGCGTCCCCGTTCCGAGTTCGCGATCTGCAGATCCACAAACCGCGAGAGCAGCGCACCGGCGCGAAAGAGCGCGCCGACACTCCACGTGTACTCCCCACCGCGCAGATCGGAAACGCGGATACCCCAGATGCAGCGCGCGCCAACGGCCCTCGCCGCGACCAGCGCCAGTTCGTTGGCTCCACCCATGTAGCCGTGCACGATGTCCGGTCGCACCATCCGCGACAGCCGACTCAGCCGACTCAGAAAGGCTCGCAGGTCCCAACGCCCGGCCTTGTCGAGACTGTGCAGGCTGAGATGCGGTACCGCCTCGAACGACGGTACCAGACCACCGCCGCGATACATGGTGGCGACGTGCACCTCGAACACCGTCGGATCGAGACCGCTGACAAGGTTCAGCAACTGACGCTCCGCGCCACCGAAGCCAAGCTGCCGGATGAGGAACAGCAGACGGACGCGCGCGCGCGCCATCAGGAACGCGTTGCTGTAATTACTCGGCCCACGGCATCGGCCCACTGCTGCGCGATGCGACCGGCCGCGAACTCAGACCGCGCCAACGCCTGTCCATTGCGCCCGAGTTGGTCTGCCCTGTCAGGATCGGACAGGAGACGATCAAGCGCAGCCGCCAGTTCAACATCGGAGCCGAGCGCAACCAGCTCGCCGGTTTCGTCCTGCCGCACCACGTATGGGATGCCATCCGTTCGCGTGGCAACGACGGGTCGTGCGCAGGAGTACGCCTCGATGATGGTGCGCGGTGTCCCTTCCGTCCACGACGGAAGCGCGAACACCCGGCAACCGGCGATCAACCCGAGGATGTCGTCATGCGGCATGCGCCCGACAAACTCGACCCGAGCCCCGGCCGGCACCATGGACTTGAGCCATCCGGCGTCCTCGTCGCTGCCGGCGATTACCAGCGTGACCGTCGGATGCTTGGCCGCGATGCGAAGAAAGGCCTTCACCAGAATATCGGCGCCCTTTGCCGCCCACGGCTTGCCCACCAGGAGCACGTAGTCGTCGTGCCGGGTGGCGGGCACCCCCTCCTTCATGCGTACAAAGGCATGCACGAGGTGCCTCTGCACGCGCGACGAGATGCCAAGCGCGTCGACCTGCCACGGAAACAGAATCATGATCCCACTCGAAAGCCGCGCCACGATCTTCGCCAGCCATGGTGACAACACATGCCGTACCTTGCCTGCCAGTCCGGGTGAGCGACTGAACACGGACGCCGGGTTCGACGGGAACTCGATGATCGCCGGCGTTCCCGTGATCCACTGAATGAAAAGCCCCGCCACGCCGGTGCGGAACGGCGAGTAGCACACCACCACGTCGTATCGCCCCTTCGTTCGCGAAAGCTCGACACCTTTGCGCACGTAGAACACGAGCTCCTCCAACTTCGTGCGGAGGTTGCGTGATGTGGGGCGCGGACGTGGATGAAACTCGAAACGACCGAAGGAGGCGCGAATGCGCTGCAAATCCTCCGCCGCATCTGGCGCGTCAGACTTGAGCCATGTCGCTACGTAGTCGCCCTCGAAGTGCGCTGAAAGCGCGGCCGGCAGATCGAGCACGACATCGGGGGCGATGTAGAGAAGTCGGTAACGCGGTACTTCTGCATCGGCATTGTAGTGTCGGGCGGTCATGTCGGCTCGGAACGATGTCGCGGGGAGACGGTGACGTGTGCCGCCGCTGGTAGTCTGTCAGAGGACGCAGTATACTTGCCAGTTTATCGTCTGGAAGCTGGTGGACGCCCGGGAAATCGAACACACGTGCAAACGCGCCACCTGTCAAAGACGATTCGCCTCGCGCTCGGCAACCCCGGTAAGGCGTTTCGACGATTGTGGGCCTTGGGTAAGGGCTATCGCCTGCGCGCGTGGTGCAAGCTGCGTGGGAAGCGATTGGTCGGCGCGCGTTCTCTTCACGTGTTCGGTCACCTCGACATTCGCGGACCAGGAGTGGTCGAGCTGGGGGACGGCGTGATCATCGAGATGCGGGTGACCGCGTTCACCTATTCGCCACACGCGGTGATACGGATCGGGACACACAGTTTTCTGAACGGAACCCGGTTTGGCTGCGCCGAGGAGATCACCGTGGGCCGCGATGCCATCCTCGGCGAGTCACACATTTTCGATACAGATTTTCATAGCACGGCCGCCAACCGTTGGGATCCGAACGTCCGTGCCCGGGTACGTGCCGTGCGGCTGGCGGACAACGTCTGGGTGGCGGCGAACGCGGGGTTGCTGCCGGGCACAACGATCGGCGAGAACTCGGTCGTAGGGTTCGGCGCGATTTGCAGCGGCCCGTATCCTGCCAACGTCGTCATTGCAGGGAACCCTGCACGGGTGCTGAAGACCATTCCGGGAGCCATTGAGGTCGTATGACACATGTGCTGGTGACGGGTGGAGGGGGGTTTATCGGGACGCACTGGTGCCGCGCGCTGGCGGCGGCGGGTGCGAACGGCGTTGTGCTTGACTGCAATGGGCAGACTTCGCCCCTGCCGCCCGGATGGCGTTACGTGCGCGGGGATGTGCGCGACATGGAGTTGGTGTACACCCTGGTCGGGGAGTCGACTCGGGTGGTGCATCTCGCGGCGGCGCACCACGACGCCGGAATTCCGGCCGACAGCTATGCGGACGTGAACGTGCAGGGCACCGCAGTCGTTCTGCACGCCATGTCCGCGCATGCTCGCACGGATATCGTCTTCACCTCGTCCGTCGCAGTCTACGGGGATGCGCCGGGCGCGACGGAGACCACGACGCCCCGCCCGGTGTCGCCGTATGGCATCACCAAGCTGGCCGCCGAGGCGCGCATCGCGCAGTGGGTGGCCGCCCTTCCCGGACGGCGGGCGATCGTGCTTCGGCCGGCGGTGGTGATCGGTCCCGGACACTTTGCCAACATGTACAGCCTGATGAAGCAGATCGATAGCGGGTTTCTCGTGCACGTCGGTACGGCGATGAACGTGAAGAGCCTCAGCTCAGCACGCACCGTTGTAGAGGCCGGCGAGTGGATGCGTGGGCATCTCGCCGACGGCTTTCATGTGGCCAACGTCGTGAGTGAGCCTCAACTGTCCAGTGCCGATATCATCCGGCACGTGTCGCGCGCCTTGGGCAAACGTCCGCCGCGCTTTAGGATTCCGCTGTCGGCCGCCATGTTCGTCGCGTCCGTTGTGGAGGGCACGGCCAAGGTGATGCAGCGCTCCACGAGTATCTCGGCGGCGCGTGTGCGGAAGCTGTTCGATGCCGAAACACTCTTTGAGCCAGCTTACCTGCGAACCGCGCGGTTCGCACCCACCGACACAACGGAGATTGCCCTGCGCGAGATGGCCGAGTGGTTTCTCGAGAGCGGACGTCAGGCCGTACGTGAGACGCGCCTGCCTCCCGCCAGCGTTGTGCGACAATCCGTTAGCAGTTCGCGCGCTGACGTCGCGCCGCAGGTGGCGAACGGATGAAAGCGGCCCGCTCTATTCTCGAAAACCGCGCCAGCGTATCCAGCCGCGACGAAGATGCGTTCTTCGCGAAGCTGCGGCTCCCCAACGGCACCTTCAAGACGACCGGTGCGGGGCGGCTTGCCGCGCTCGATCAGTGGCTCGCCACGCAGCTCGGATCACGAGATGTCCGCCTGCTCGACGTCGCTGTGTCGTCCGGCGTGACGACTGTCGATCTCATCGACGCACTCACGGCGCACGGCATCAACGCAACGGTCACGGCCTGTGATCTGTGCATCAGTGCGTATATCCGCTCGCTCGCACCTGGCATAGAAGCCCTGTTCGATGCCAACGGGCATGTGCTGCAGTTGTCGACTCCGGTACTGGTGAAGGGGCGTCCGCACGACCCCCGCGGATCGTTCGCGCGGTCGGCGCTGGCAGCGAGCTTTCGCGTACTCGAACGCCTCAATGGCCTCGGACAGCCCAGGCGGCGATCCGGTGATCGGCCGGTGCAACTCATTTCGCGCCGTCTGCAGGAGCAAGGCGACGTTGAAGTCGTGGAGCACGATTTGTTCGCGTTGCGCGCCGAGTGGGCAGGGCGCTTCGACATCATCCGCGCCGCCAACATCCTGAATCGCGACTATTTCGACAACGCCCAGCTGACGGATGTACTCCGCAGCCTCAGCGCGTATCTCGCCCCTGGTGGGATGCTGCTTGTGGCGCGAACCGACGAGACGAGTGTGACGACGGCGACGCTGTTCCGTCGCGATGCCGACGGGCGTTTCGCACTTGTCGACCGTTACGGCGGTGGTTCGTACATCGAGCACCTCGTCCTCGCCGCGCACGATGGCGCGCGCGCAGGCGTGGCGTAGCGTCGGCAATGCGCGTGCTCCTGCTCACCGAGACGTGTCACCTCGGCGGTGCCGAGGTGATGATACGCAACCTCGCGCTCGAGTTGCGCGCCCGTGGGCATGCGGTGGGACTTGTTGCGCCCTCCAACGGTGGCGACTGGCTGCACGGCGAAATGAAGCGCGATGGATTTCCCGTGTGGCTGTTCGAGCTGAGGGGTGCGGTGAACCCGGATATCGTACAGACGATCCGCCGCGCGATCGCCGAGTTCCGACCCGACGTCATGCACAGCCACTTGTGGGTGATGGCGGCCTATGGTGGCGCGGTGGCATCACTTGCCCGCATCCCGCACGTGATCACGATGCACGGCGACGGCGAGCAGACCCGCTTTCTGCGGCGACGCGTGGCGTTGCGCTTCGCGTTCGCCCGCGCGCGCGGCGTGGTGGCCGTCTCCGCCGCGATGCGTGACGATCTGGCGCAGTCGCTGGGGATCCCCGCCAGCCGCATGCTGGTGGTACCGAACGGGAGCTCGTTTCCTAAAGGCGACCGGACACTGGTGCGCCGTGAGCTGAGCATCGGGGCAGACGAGTTCGTGGCGGTGTGCATCGGCTCGCAGATCGCGCGAAAAAACCATATCGTCGCGCTGCAGGCCATGGCGCGACTGAGCGGTGAGGCCCCGTGGCGGCTGCTGGTGGCGGGACCCACTGGTGACGCCACTGCGACGTTGGCTGACGCGGCCCGGCGGCTCGGCGTGTCCGCGCACTTTCACAACCTCGGCCCGAGGCGCGACGTGCCTGATCTGCTGGCCGCGAGCGACGTGTATCTGATGCCGTCGCTCTGGGAAGGAATGCCTGTCGCGTTGGTGGAAGCGATGGGTTCCGGGGTGCCCATTGTGGCCTCGGGGGTGGGTGGGATTCCGGACATGATCGGCGACGGTCTGGAGGGCGCTATCCTTTCGGATCCCACAAACGCGGGAGACCTGGCCGGCATCATCGAACGGCTGCGCGGCGACGATACTCTTCGACACGGCATAGCGGCGCGCGCCAGGCAGAAAGCGCTGGCCGTGTACGGGGCGGCGGCGATGGCCGACGCGTACCTCGATCTATTTCAGGGAAAACTGGACACCCATGAGCACACGACCAGCTTACGCGCCAGCTAGGGTGCCCTCGCGGCGCATGCGTGCGACCCATTTCGGCGCGCGCGCCGTCTCGCGGCTTGGCGCACATGTGCGCCAGACGGGACCGAGACTGCGTGCGGCGATTGCCGACGGCTACGCCAAGTATGCGGTCGCGGCCGCATCGGTGCTCACGCTGCTGCTTGCCATCCGGGTCAGCGAGATTGTGCCCGGTGCGAGCGCCGTGCGACCCGTGGTCGTCGCGTCGCTGATAAGCGGGTACTATTTCCTCACCAAGACCCGCAAGGACGTCCTGCTCGGCACCTTGCGCGACCCAGTCGTAGTGGTCGTCGCGCTGTATGGGTTGATCGCCATGGCTGGCGTCCCGTTCGCGCTGATGGGCAGCCTCGCGCTGAAGAACCTGACGGCCATGCTCTTCGGGTTCATCCTGACGATCTCCATTCTGCTCATGCCGCCGACGCTCAAGGCGCTCGAGCGATACACGCTGACTATGGTGGGCGGTGCCATGATTGTCAGCGGCATGTGGCTCGTGATCGGGCGCGCCAAGGCCGGTGGTCGCCTGACGTCGTCCGGCAGCTACGATCCGAACGATCTGGCGTCGATGATGTGTCTGTTTCTGCCGCTGGCGCTGGGCATGATCTTTCGCGGGTCGATCTTTCAGCGCCTGGTCGGCCTGATGAGCGCCGGGATCTTCGTGGTGCTGCTCGTGCTTACGTCGTCGCGCGGCGGCATCATCGGCTTCGCGGTCATCATGCTGACCTTCATGTTCGTTCTGCGGCCCACGCGAGCTGTCGTCGCAACAATCTTCGTCGGCCCACTGATCCTGATCGGCTTCTCAATGACGCCGGAGTCGTTCCGAAAGCGCGCGACGTCGCTGACGAACGTCGAAGACGACTACAACATGACGTTGGAGACCGGTCGCATCGCCATCTGGAAGCGCGGCTGGATGCACTTCAAGGGCGCGCCGCTGCTGGGCGTCGGCATCGGCAACTACTCAGTCGCCGAAGGCAACTTCTTCCAGTCCACCAACAAGGTCGCAGCGTACTTCACGGCCCACAACACCTACATTCAGGCGTTTGTGGAGTTGGGGTTCTTCGGTGGTTGCGCCCTGCTTTGGCTCGTGTACAGTACCGTGAAGGGCACGTGGGCGGCCTCGCGATCGATGTACAATGGCATACCCAACCCAGCCTACAGACCGGAGTACATCGCCTCCATGACTGGTTACTTCTCCTGCGCGTTCTTTCTCTCCCACGCCTTCGTGTATCTGCTCTTCGCGGCGATCGGAATCGGAATCTTCGTCAGGAACGTCCAGAGCGCAGCGGTGGGCGCGGGGCCGCCAGCGACGCGGCCAGCCCGCTGAGCCGCGCCGCGTAAAACACCAGGATCAGTACCAGTACCGTCGGCGGAGCCCAGTGTCCGGTGCTCCGCCGACGGAATGCGTATGTGGCCATCACGAGCGCAGCGATGGCCAACGCAGGGATACCCACCAACCACGGCTTGCGCAGCACGGCACCAACGCCGGCGGTCAACAACAGGAACCCGAACGCGATCGTCGCCACCGTCGTCAGATTGAGCGAGTTGCGTTCGCTCGCCCCGAGCATCCCCTTACCGTACCACCGCTCCTTACGGAAAAACGCGGCAATGGATTTCGGATTGTCGAGGTGTTTGGCAATCAACACGGGATCGGCGAAGATTCGTCCGCCGCCTGCTTTCAGGCGACGACTTATCTCCCAGTCTTCTCCCGTCTCCAGCTCTTCGGGAAATCCGCCGACGCGATCAAACGCTTCGCGCGTGAATGACACGTTGGCGGAGTTGAGAAAGTGGCGCTCGCCGCGTCGCGCGTCGATCGTGAGCTCATGCCAGTTGCGCTCCACCCACGTGGGATCATCCGGCAGCGCGACGGGAAAGCCGAGCGAATCCGCGCCGGTCTCCGCGAACCCTGCTTCGAGTCTGGTCATGTAATCGGGCGGTACATCCACATCGCAGTCGAGAAACGCGAGGATGTTGCCACGCGCCATGCGGGCACCCACGTTGCGAGCGTACGCGATGGTGCCGCCGCGCAGCGGATGCGTGACCGCATCGATGCCGAGGCGCTGCAGTATCTCCACCGACCCGTCGCTCGACCCATGCTCCATCACGATCAACTCGCACCGCGGGTGTGCCTGCACCGCCGCCATGATCGAACGCATCGCCTGCTCGAGTACCGGTGCCTTGTTCTTGACGGGAACGATGACGGAAATCATGCGCCGTTCCCGCGGAGTTCGGCCGTGAGCTCGCCGGGCGCAGCGTGCGAATGCCACACGTCGAAGTCGCGCCGCAGTCCGTTGTAGAGCGCCACCAGCAGCACCCAGAGAAATGCTGCCGGCCCGAACACGCGGGCGGCAACGCCGATCGGCAATGCGACGGTGAGCAGCGGAAGGAACGCGACGAGCGCGACGAGTCTCGCCGTCGATGCCTCGGCGGAGAACACGAGCGGGAGCATGATCGACACCGTCGCCCACCCCGCTGCTGCTGATGACCGCGGGGTGGCCAGTCGCAGCAATTTTTGCGAGACGAAGTGCATCCAGATGGGATTGCGCGACGGACTCATGATCGCCGGCAGCAGCTGGCACACCTGCACCAGACCGCTCAGCGTACGGATCTTGCGCTGCAGATTTTGCGTTCGGGTGAATGTGCGGTCATCGATGGCGACCGCATGTTCGGCGAAGGTCACCCGCTGTCCCTGCATGACGACGGCGGCCGTGGCGTACAGGTCGTCGCAGATGAGGTTGTCCGGAAGCGTGGGATACTGCGTGCGCATGAACGCGGAGATCTGGCCCGTGGTGGTGACCACGGAGTGATCGGCCGATTGTCCACGACGGATCAGTGTGTCCGTGCGCCAGTATGCATCGAGCGTAGCATCGCCACTCGACTGTCGCACGGTGCCGCTCACGCCTCCAACGCCGGGCTCCGACAGCGCGTCCATCAGCGCATCGATCGAGCCCGGTTCGAAGAACTGCTTCGAGTCCGCCAGCACCACCACATCACACGCGGATGCCCGAACGCCAGCGTTCAGTGCGGTCGCCTTGCCGCCAGGAGCATCGCCGGCGACCACACGCGCCGTGGTGCCCAGGGCGTCACGATACGCCGACAACGGCCATGTCGCGCGATGATCCACCGCCACGATGATGTCGGTGGCCTGCCGCCTGTCGGGCAGGTCGAGCAGATTGCGCACGCGCGCGACAATCACCGAGGGCTCATCGCGCGTCGCGACAACAACGGAGAACGAGCGCGGTATCGCGGCCGGCGGTGCACTTCTCCCCGCAGTCACCACCGCCCACTTCGCACGGGAGACCATCAGTGCGGTGTACACCGCCCAGGTCCACGCGAGGAGCGCGACGGAGAGGAAAAGCACGATGAGCTCAGGCAGGATCGCAGGCATGCGCGCTACGCCGACTTGCTGAGCGGACCGAAGACGAGCGCGGTGCGAAAAATGCGCCACGAACGTCGCGGTTTGCGCTGTTGCAGCATCATCGCGGCGGAGCGCAGTGGCGCCGCCGTCGCCGCGTGACGCACAATATGGCGCACCGCCGTGGACTGCATCGACAGCGCCTTCAACTCGGCGACCGTGCTCAGGTCATCGATCACATCGCCCAATTCGTACATGGGCGAGAAGTAGAACAGGCGCTCCGCCTGTCGCCGTTCGAACGCGGTGAGCGGCGAGTTGTCGTTCAGCGCGGCAATCTGACGGAAGTCGGCCAGCATCTCCTCGAACATCACCTTGCTCGCGAAGATGCCGGCCCGCTGCAGCAGCAGTTCGCGCTGCGTGGCCGATCTCCCGTCGATGCGCGGCAGCAGCTGGTCCAGCGGCATCGTTGCGAATACCTCGGTGACGATACGCCGATCATACTCCAGCCACCGGTGCTCGAGCTGCGCACCCGTCGTCACGCGATCGCCCGACGTGCGAGCACTCAGGTGCACGCGATAAAGGTACAGCGGAGCGCCCGGCGCACGCGCGCCTTGATACGCGCGCGTCATGCGCACCGCCACGTCGAAATCCTGCGAGCGCAGGTATACCTTGTCAAATCCGCCGATGGCTCGCAGCGCACTCGCGCGAAACATCATGCGCGCGCCGCCGAGGTAGTTGACCTCGAGCAACGGAGCCAGCAGGCCGCGTTCGTCGATGTCCGGCACGAGACTGTCGATCTCGCGCGACTTGATGGTGCCGTCGGGCGCCGAGATCGCAAACGTGAAATGCCCGAATGAAAAGCCGAGCGAATCATCGGCCACAAGCGGCGCCTGCAACTGCGCGATGGCCGTCGGCAGCGCGACATCGTCATCATCGAACACCCAGACGAAATCGCCCTGCGCCGCTTCCAGCGCGAGGTTCACGGCCACGCTCTTGCCCGACTGCGTCTCCGTGCGGATATAGCGCACCAACGGGGCATATCGGGCCGCCACCGCCGGCGTGTCGTCCGTCGATCCATCGTCCACGACGAGGATCTCACGCGGCAATATCGTTTGCCTGGACAAGGCCTCCAGACACTGCGCCAACATCGCCGCGCGCTGATGCGTCGGCACAATGACGCTGACGCGCGCGGCGTGACGGGCGGTCGGTCCTACCGGCGATTCAACACGCGCTGGGTCACTGGGCATTACTTGCGGATGCTGTCCTTGCGAGCGCGCGGAAACTTCTCGCGCAGTTGATCGGTGTACGAACGCTCGCCCTCGCCGATGTAGATCTGTCTCGGTCGCGCGATCTTCTGTTCCTTGTCGAGGATCATCTCTTCCCACTGAGCCAGCCATCCGGAGACACGCGCCACGGCGAAGAGCACAGTGAAGAAGTCTGTCGGGAACGCCATCGAGCGGTAGATCAGACCCGTGTAGAAATCGACGTTCGGATAGAGCTTTCGCGCGATGAAGTAGTCGTCGGAGAGCGCGATCCGCTCGAGCTCGAGCGCGATTTCGAGGTCCTTGTCCATCCCGACCTGCGCGAACACCTCGTCCGCCAGCTTCTTTACGATTCGCGCCCGGGGGTCGTAACTCTTGTACACGCGGTGGCCGAAGCCCATCAGC
>CAYWCJ010000134.1:0-11292 GCA_964456595.1 uncultured Gemmatimonas sp.
GACCGGTCGTCTCGCTATTGGACTGCTTGCTGCGCGGTTTCCTGACGGCGGTCGTTGCGGCATTGGCAGCGGCATCGGCAGCGGTCTTCGACGCCGGTTCGGCAGGTCGCTGTGATGGACGCTTCGTCGGCCGCTTCACAGCACGTTTCACGGGACGTTTCACAGCACGTGACGGCGTCACCACCGTCGGCGCATCGTTCTCGGCGACACGATACGGATCGACTGGCGGCTCCGCGGATGGTACGGCAATGCCCGACGCTGTCGGCTCTTGCTCTGCCGCCGCGGCCCTGCGCGCCTTCGCCGCTCGCTTCTCCTGATTCTCCAGCTTCTCCTGCTTCTTCTTTGCGCTTTTCGCCTTCTCGTCCTTCTCGGCCTTCGCGCGTTTGGACTCTTTCGGCTGCTTTGGCTGCTTCGGCTGCTTTGGCTGCTTGGTCTGCTTGGGCTGCTTTGGCGCTTTCGTCGATTTTGGCGTCTTCTCCTTGCCAAGGGCGGGCGAGTCGTGGGCGGCATGCGTCTTATCCGCTACCATCGCGTCGTCCGTCAGAACTTCAGTCGACGTTGCCGGCAATTCACCGATCCATTCACTGATCGAGTCACCAACGGATTCATCGACCGGGTCACCAACCGTTTGACCGACCGATTGTTCGTGCTCGTCGAGATGAGCAACAGCGTGTGCATCGACGCGTGATGCGAACGGCGCTTCGAAGCTCACCTCGATGCGGACCTCCTCCGCCTCCGCCCGCTCAGACACCACATCGCCCGGCATCGGATCGGGAAAGAGAACCAGCATACTGAGGGGCGGGAGCGCGATGATCATCGATTGAGCGAAGCCATGATACGGCACGTCCTCCGTGGTCACCGTCTGCGGCAGCGAGTAGCCGCTGCCACCAAACACTTCCGCGTCGCTATTGAGCACATAGCGATACGTCCCGGCGTTCGGCGCCCCCATGCGATACTCGTTGCGCGGTACGGGCGTGAGGTTGAGCGCCACGACGGCGTGCTGCGCGCCATCGAAACGCGCGTATGACAGCACCGACTGTTCCTTGTCGTCCACGCTGATCCATGCAAAGCCCGACGGCTCGTGGTCCTGACGCCAGAAGCACGAATGCGTGTTGTACAAGGAGCCGAGTGCTTCCATGAAGCCGTCGACGCCCTGACGACGTGGATCGTCTGCCAGATGCCAGTCGAGACTCGCATCGTGATTCCACTCGCGATACGGCGCGAGTTCGGTGCCCATGAAGAAGAGTGACTTGCCCGGCCGCGTAATCGAGTAACCGATCAGCGCACGCAAGTTCGCGAATCGCTGCCACGCATCGCCAGGCATCTTCTCCAGCAACGACTTCTTGAGGTGCACCACCTCATCGTGCGACAGCGGATTCACGAATCGTTCGCTGAACTCGTACATCATGGCAAACGTGAGCTTGTCGTGCGAGCCGCGACGAAAGAACGGATCGACCTTGAAGTAGTCGAGGGAGTCGTGCATCCACCCCATGTTCCACTTGAAGGTGAATCCCAGTCCGCCTTCGTTGATCGGATGCGTGACCTTGGGCCACGTCGTGCTCTCCTCGGCGATCGTCACGACCCCCGGATGCAGCGAGCGCACCGTGTGATTGAGCGTCTTGAGGAACGACACCGCCTCGAGATTTTCGCGACCGCCATGCCGGTTGCGCAGCCACTGTCCTGCCTCGCGGCCGTAGTCGAGGTACAGCATCGACGCGACGGCATCCACCCGCAGACCGTCGATGTGGAACTCCTCGATCCAGTAGAGCGCGTTCGCCAGCAGGAAGTTGCGCACTTCGTAACGCGCGTAGTTGAAGATGTGCGTGCCCCACTCGGGGTGATCGCCGAGGCGCGGATCTTCATGCTCGTAGCACGCTGTGCCGTCGAAGCGGCGCAACGCCCAGTCGTCCTTGGGAAAGTGCGCCGGCACCCAGTCGAGCAACACACCAACACCGGCTTGGTGCAACGTGTCCACGAAGGCGCGAAAGTCGTCGGGCGTACCATGGCGTGAGGTCGGTGCGAAGTATCCACCAACCTGATAGCCCCACGAGCCACCGTACGGATGCTCCTGCACAGGCAGCAACTCGATGTGTGTGAAGCCAAGGCGCTTGACGTGCGCAGCCAGACGCGGCGCCAACTCGCCATACGTGAGCATGCGATTGTCTTCGCCGCGCATCCATGACGCGAGATGCACTTCGTACACCAGCATCGGTTCACGCAGCGGATCCGCGTCGGTGCGCTTGGCCAACCACGCACCATCTCTCCATTCGTGACGGCCACGCTTCTCGACGATCGACGCATGCCCGGGTGACTGCTCCATCTTGGCGGCGAACGGATCCGTCTTCACGCGAATACCTCCGCTGAACGAACGGATCTCGAACTTGTACAGCATGCCGGCCTCGACACCGGGCACGAAGATCTCGAAAACGCCGCTTGCGCCGAGCAAGCGCATCACGTGCACGCGACCATCCCAGCCATTGAACGGGCCAATGACCGACACGCGCGTTGCGTTGGGCGCCCACACCGCGAACGACGTGCCTTCCACGCCATCCATCACGCGCGTATGCGCACCCAGCTTCTCCCACAGCCGCAGATGCCGTCCTTCACCAAAAAGGTGCAGGTCGATGTCGCCGAGGGTCGGCATGAAACGATAGGCGTCATCGAAGTCGTCGCTGCTGCCATCAATCCGCTCGATGTGCAGCCGATACGCCAGCGGCAGAGTGCGACCGGGGAGAAAGCGCACGAACAGTTCGCCGTGCTCGCGCTGCATCGGAATGCGTTCGTCGCCGACGAGAACCGATATCGCGCTGGCGCGAGCATGCCGCGCTCTGATGATGACGCCTTCGATGCCGTCGAGCGACGCGGGATGCGCGCCGAGCACATCGTGCGGCGTTCGCGACTCTCCGCGCAGCAGCCGTTCGGCCGCATCGGGGGAGAGGGGCGGCACGCGAATCGCGGCGGCCTCGGCGGTGGCGCTCGACTGCGAAGAGTCCGGTGAGGTCATGGAGGAAAGGTAAGCGAATCAGAACAGTGACGCCTGCTCGCCAATTCCTCGCGGATCCACCGTCGGAAGGCCCAGTCGCTCCTGCAGCATGCGCAGCGATGCGGGACTGTGGCCGGCAAAGTGATTGTTGATGTAGCCGTACACGTTGCGAACCTGCTGCTGGAGCACCGGGATCATGGCTGCCCAGGCATCCAGCTCCGCCGACCGATCGACCTGCAGTTGCGAGTAGTCGGTGATGCTGCGATCGGGTCCCATCCAGCGGAGATAGGTGAAGTCCGCCGTCGGTCGCTCGCACAGCTTGAGTAGCCAATCGCGTGGAATCCAGCGCCCATCGCTCAGCGCCAGCGCGACACCGGTTTCACGCAGCATGGTCAGCGTCTCCTCGCTGATCCAGGCGCGTTGCCTGAACTCGATCGCGAAGCGCACGTCACGCGGCAGCTCGCGGAGAAAGGCGCGCAGTGCATCACGCTCCACCGGAGAGAAGTCAGGACCACATTGAATGAGCAGTGGTCCGAGTCGCGCGCCAAGTTCGCGCATGCGGTCGACGAAGGTGCGCGTCACGTCCATGGCGTCGACGAATCGGCGCTCATGCGTGATCTCCTGCGGCACCTTGCACGCGAACACAAACGACTCCGGCGTGCGTGATGCCCATCCGCGCACTGTGCTCAATGGCGGGATCGCATAAAAGGTGGAATCCACTTCGACCGTCGTGAAGGCGCGCGCATACGTGCGAAGGAAATCGGCGGCGCGCGTACCGTCCGGATAGAAGGGTCCGACCCACGAGGCGTAGTTCCAACCCTGTGCGCCAAGGCGCAGCATCGCAGGCGCGCGCGTACGGTCGAGGCGATCGCTGGTTTCTGCCGTCAGTGTCGCGTCGAAGTCCCGATTCATGTCACGAATCGTAGTGATTTCCATGACGATGCAACAGCACCGCATGCTCTCACCCGATGCGTGCGCTCCAACGATCGCCTGCGAGCACCATGCTCCGCCGCTCGTCCCGGCACTGCCGCTTCCGATCCCGCGACTGACACCACCACGACGTGTCGTCGTATCGAAGAAGTGTAGGGGAAGTGCAAAGCAGCATGCAATCACATCACACGGAGAACTACAATGCTTACGATCGCGCTCACAGTCGCCACGCTCATGTCGGCCACGCAGGTCTCGCCGGTTGCTCTCGCCGACACGACGCTGCGCGACGCTGCCAGCCGCACGTCCGTTGCCGTCATGACACCGGCCAGTCCAACGGCTGCTGACTATCTGGAGTCTGCACGCCGTGCCCTCAGCAATGGCCAGTTTGATGTTGCGCGCCGGGAGTTCGTCATCGCTGCGGCGCTCGAGCGCGACGCCGGCCGACTGCCGACCGAAGCCGTCTTCGGGCTCGTCAACGCGCTCTATGTGCGCTCGTTCAATCGCGAAGCGGCAGTCACGCTGGACAAGTTCGCCGATGAGGCATCAGCCGCTGGTGACTACAACGTCGAAGCACGCGCGCTGGTGGACGCGATCTGGCTCAACCTCGACGCCAGACAGAAAAATCAGGCGCGCAATGGCGCAATCCGGCTCAAGCAGCTGATCCAGGATCGCGTCCTCTCCGACGCGTCGCTCAAGCTGATCAGGTCTCGCTACCGCTAGCACTCCAAACGCTCCTGGCATCTGCGCCTAGCGATAGGTCTCGAAGAATCCGCGTCCGCGGCCAGCCAGTACGGCACCGCGGACGCGGCCAGTGAGTACCGCTTCACCGGCCATCTGCACGAAGAACGGGCGACGCAACGACCGTGACTCGAGACCTTCGCCGCGTTCCGCTCTTGCTTGGCGCGTGTCGGAAGCCACGGCATCGTCGATGGTGAGAGAGAGTCGCAGTGTGTCCGCGCCACGAATGTCCAACAGCTCCGCCCGTGCCGGTACGCGCAGCAATCCATCACGCGTGGCAACCGTGCGCGTGTCTTGATACTGAATGATCCTGGGGCGAAAGAGCGCGAGGAAACCACTGCCGTCGGTCAGGTACACGAACAGCGGCGCCTGCCCCGCCATCGACGATTCGGCGGAGTCTTCGGGAGCGACGCGGCCATACAGCAGCGTGTATGCACCGGCGCGCGTCGCCCCCCACTCCCACGTGACGCCACGCCAGCCGCCCCAGTTGTGATCGTGATACGCCTGCGCGCCATCGAACGCGTCGCATTGCGACGACACACAGATCGTACCCGTCGCTTCCGCACGAAGTCCCGGCACCGCATAGCCTGAAGCGAAGTCACCGCTGATGAGTGTGGCGCCGGGAAAGTCCACGCGATCTGTCGGCGAGACGACCAGATCCACACGCATCGGTGCACCGCCGGTCTCCTCACGCACCACCGCGCGCACGGCGTACCGACCGTCAGGCATGACACGCACGGAGGCCTGACCGATCTCGACATCCGCATCACGCGTCGAAAATCGCACGGCTTCCCTGGGTATGTTCGCGCTGAATCGACGCGGAACACGACCACGCTCGTGCAGCGTGACCAGCACCTGACCGCCCCATGCGTCCCCGGTCACATCCCCGCCAACGATGAACGAAAGGAACGCCCATCGGGACGCGTCGGCTGAAATGACATTGAAGTAGTGCCACTCCCCCCAGCTGTCACGATTCGCCATGCCTTCCGGCGGTCGATGAAAGTGATCGATGTCATGACGCCATTCGGCAAGCGTCGGCGCAATCCACCGCCGGTCGCCGTCATCGTCCTGCCACTTGCCACTGGTGATCGTTGGCAGCGCGCCGAGCGCGCGCGTGGCGGACGGTATTTCACCGCTCGCACGGACCGGACGTTCCACACCGTCCGCTGCGGTGAGATAAAGCAGCTTTCCTTCGAGTTGCGGCGCCACGGTCGAGACCACATCGCTCAGGCGCGGGGAAGCGAGCACCTGTCGATGCACGAACCGCGCATTGGGAACGGAGAAGAAGAGCCCGCCCAGTCCGCCGGTGGTCAGCACTTCGATGTCGATGCCTTCCGGCAGCACGGTCACCTCCCCGCCGCCAACCAATCGCTCCTGGCTGGCCTGCGACACCATGGCTTCGCCGACAGCCAGCAGCACGATCATCACACCGACGCCGATGCCGAAGCCCGCGCACAACAACAGCAACCGCACCGGTCGATACGACACGCTGCGCCAGGCCAACATGCGCGCGTTGCCCATGTACCGGTTCGCATACGCGCCCATTACGTACACGTCCTCATGGCGCTCGATCTCGGCTGCCATTCAACGCGTCCGACTCCACGCGTCCGTCCTTGAGTCGAATGACACGTGCCGCCGCACGCGCAACCACACTGTCGTGCGTGACGAATACCAGTGTCGTCCCATCGCGATGCAGTTGCGTGAACAGTGCGAGGAGACTCTGTCCGGTATCGGCGTCCAACTCACCCGTCGGCTCGTCGGCCAACAGCAATGACGGCGCATTGGCCAACGCGCGGGCGATCGCGACGCGCTGTTGCTCACCACCAGACAGCTGCGTCGGTCGATGCGACGCCCGATCACCCAGGCCGACGTACCCCAGCAGCTCACGCGCGCGCGCGCGCCGGATCGCACGCGTGACACCGGCCTCCGCCATCGGCAGCTCCACGTTCTCCGACGCGGAGAGCGTGGGCATGAGGTAGAAGCGCTGAAACACAAAGCCGATGTGGCGCAGACGAAAGTCTGTGGCCTCGCGATCGGAGAGCGACGTGGTGTCGCACCCGTTGATGGTCACCGTTCCCGAGGACGGCACATCCACCGCCCCGAGCAGATGCAGCAACGTGCTCTTGCCGCCGCCGGACGGACCGGTGATGGCCACGAACTCGCCGCGGGAAATCTCGAGCGACACGCCGCGTACGGCCGTGATCGTCGCCTCACCCATGCGGTACGCACGTACCACGTCGTCGCAGCGCAGAATCGCGTTCGAGGGCAGGTTCGTGTTCGTGTGCACGCTCGATGGCGTCATCCCACCGCCTCCTCGCGCAGCGCACGCGCGACAGGCGCTGAGGCCGCGCGCCAGGCGGGCAACAGCCCAGCGAGCGTGCCTGACACCAGGAGCAACGCGAGCGAGCGCCACGCGGCACCCGCGCTCCACACAAAGAAGTCGAACTCGGCGGGCAGCCCCGGAAAGTCGCGCAGGATCGTGTTCAGCCACTGTGCCGATACCAGACCGAGTGCGAGCCCGAGGACGATACCGGCGACACTCAGCATGAGGCCTTCCAGCAGCACTTGCTGCAGCACACCGCTCTTCTGCGTACCGATCGCGCGCATTACCGCGATCTCGCCGCGGCGCTCATTCACCGAGAGTGTCACCAGCGTACTGACCAGCAGAAAGCCGATGCCAAGACTGATCGCGCCAAGCACGAACGCGAGTTGCCGGAAATACGACAATCGTTCCTCGACCTGACGAATGGCGGTTTCGGTGGAGATGGCGGTGATGCGCGGTTGACTCGACGCGATCCACGCACGTACGCGTTCCACGGACGCCGAGTCGCTGGCCTTCGATTCCGCCATCGCCATGGAGATGCGATCACGATATCCGTCGCCCAGCATGGCGCGCAGCACCGGCAACAAGAGCGCGAGCACGGGTGTCTCGGTGGGGATGTAGAAGAAGCGTCCTTCGCCGCTCAGCACGGCGCGTCGCGTGCGCGCCGCTGTTCGGAGCTGTGCATCGATACCGGCAGCGATGACGATGGTGTCATTGAGACGATGACCGCTGCGTTCGAGAAAGGTGCGACTCGCCACCACGTGCACGACCGCCGCATCACCATTCGTGAGATCGGTGCCACGCTCGATCGTATAGTCGCCCTGCACCGACGGTTCCACGCCGAGCGCGAAGGTGGTCGGCACACCACTCGCCGGGAGGGCCAACGTGGCGCCGAGGATGGGACTGACCGCCTTGACCTCCGGCGACGCGCGCAAGGCAGCGATGATGCCGCTCGCACCGTCGATCGTCGCTTCACTATCGAACGGCAGCGTCCCCTTGGGGGCGATACGCAGCTGATAGCCGCGCGTGAGCAGCAACGAACGGAACGATTCAGTCATACCCGTGGCCAGCATCACCATGTCCAGCAAGAGGGCCGCCGCAACGGCGATGCCGACGATCGCCAACAGTGTCCGTGACCGATGACGGCGCAGCGTGGCAAACGCGAGCATCGGACGCATGGAGCTTGTCACGGAGCGTGTCACGGAGCGCATCATCGATTCATCGGCCGAGGAGCATGAGCGGCGGCGTGCGTACCATGCGCCAGGCAGCGAGGGCGCCGGCGAGAACGCCAAGCACCAACGAGAGCAGCGTGGCGAAGGCGACGATGCCTGGCGTGATGAGCGCGAACGTCAACGGTGTCCGGTACACCGCCTGATAGTGCGAGTTGACCAGTATCGAGCACACCCAACCGATCAGCGCGCCCATCGCGCTCCCCACCGCTGACACGATGGCCGCTTCGATCACGACGGCGCGCACGACGGTGGCGCGAGCGACGCCGAGCAGTCGAAGCGCCGCGATGTCTCGGCGCCGCTCCTCGACGGTGAGGAGGAGCAGACAGAGCAGAAACACAGCGCTGGCGACGATGGTGATGATACCAATCGCCCGATGAAATCGCTCGACCACGCGGAACGTGCGCGAACTGCCGACCGCCACATCCCGCGAACGATGTGCACGAAATCCGAATGCCACATGGTTGATGCGCGCCACCGCGGAATCGGTGACCGCCGCGCCTCTGGTGCCCACCGCAAAGCGATCGACGCGATCATCGAGTTTGAGCAATTGCTGCAGATGATCGAGATGCAGCCGAACGCGCAGCTCGGGGCGCGCCACTTCGGATGGATCGGCGTCGCGCGCGACGACCGCGTCCACCCGGGCGGATTCACCACGGTCGCCCGGTGTCGCGCTGAGTCGCACCAGGTCGCCAACCTTGAGGTGGTAGTCGGCGGCCATGCGCGCATCGATGGCAATGCCGCGCGGCAACGAGGGCGCGCGCCCGTAGGTTGGCGAGAGCGTTGTTGCACGATCCTGCGCGGCGGGTGCCTGCGCGTGCGCGCGCTGGTGGATCAGCATACCTGCGCCGCACACGAGCAGCACGCGGGCGCGTCGCGGCCACCTGCGGTTGAGCCCGTGTCTCACGGCGTGCGCCGCTCGCTGTCTGAATGACATCACATCGGCGGAACGAGAAGCGCACGTTCAGAGTTCCGATCGCGCGTGGTCATCGCGCTCCTGCCGATCCTAGCGCGACGACGACCGTGGCTTGCGGGCCGCTGCCGTGCCCGCGCTCCGCTCTGGAACGGCGGCGCTCTCTACGAGCACCTGTTCGGCGAGTGCCGGCCCCACGACGGGCTCCGTGGTGCCAACGCGCAGCGTGAGCGGACCATCGAACGGTGCGCGCGCCAGCAGCGTCACTTCCGCACCTGGCTGCAATGCAATCTCGGCGAGATAACGCAGCAGCTGCGGGTTCTTGTCACTGACCTGCACCATCGTGGCGCGCTCACCAACCGCGAGGTCAGCAAGCCGACGATAGGCGCGCTGGTCGACGGTTCCTTCGGCGGTGGGAATTGGTGCGCCGTGCGGATCGGAGGTGGGATGCCCAAGTGCGACGGCCATCCGTCCGATCAATTCGTCCGACGCCGCGTGTTCCAGCCGCTCGGCTTCGGCGTGTACCTGATCCCATGGGAAGCCGAGCACGCGCGTGAGATAGCTCTCGAGAATGCGATGGCGGCGGATGGTGCGCAGTGCCGCGCGTCGACCGATGTCGGTCAGCTGCACACCGCGATACGGCACGTGTGTGAGATACCCCTGGCCGGCCAGCCGACGAATCATTCCCGTCACTGATGCCGGTGCCACGTCGAGCGCGTCCGCCACGTCGCTGGTGGCCGCCGCGCCATTCCGGTTCTCCAGCTCGTAGATCGCCTTGAGATAGTCCTCGACCGGTTCGGTGAGGGAGAGCGTCGGGGCAGCGGCCTCCGGCTCCGACGTGGATGCAGCCTGTTTGCGCGACGACATGCCGATGTCCTAGCGCGCCGCGGCGCGCTGGCGGTCACGCACCATCAACACCGGCACCATCGACCGATGGCGCACCGTGTTGGCCGTGTTCCCGTAGATAACGTCCTGCAGACCACGGTGCCCATGCACCGCCATCGCGATCAGATCGCACGATTCGCGTTCGGCCGCCGCCACGATTTCGGTGGCCGGATCGCCGCCGGCCAGTACCGAATCGGTCTCGAATCCGTCGGCGCGCAGCCCCGCGCAGAGCGACTCGAGATACGCGCGATCACGCTGCATCTCTTCCGATTCGCGCAACGCGAGCGAGTGGAGGTTGCGTGCAGCGAAGCCATCGGCGACATGAATGAGCAGCAGCGAGGAATTGCACAGACGCGCGAGCTGGCGTACGTGGTCGAGAATGCACCGGTCGTACGAGGAATTCTCCAGTGGCACCAGGATGCGATTGTACATCAGCTCAACCAACCGCGAATCGTCTGAAACAGCAACCACACGTTGAGCGTGGAGATGATCGCCGCGACGACATACGCCGCGATGCGCAGGCCAGCGGAGTTCACGAACTCGCCCATCTTCGTGCGGTCGGAGGTGAAGCGGACAAGAGGGAACACGGCGAAGGAGAGCTGCAGCGAGAGAATCACCTGGCTGAACACCAGCAATCTGGCGGTGCCGCTGGCCCCGTAGAAGATCGCCACCAACGCCGCGGGCACAATGGCGATCGCGCGTGTGATCAGCCGACGCAGCCACGGACGAATGCGCAGGTTGAGGAACCCCTCCATCACGATCTGCCCCGCCAGCGTACCGGTCAGCGTCGAATTCTGACCCGACGCCAGCAAGGCCAGTGCAAACACGGCACTCGCCCCCGTCACGCCAAGCAGCGGCGTGAGCAGCTTGTACGCATCCTGGATCTCGGCGACCTCGGTGTTGCCACTCGTGTGAAACGTTGCCGCCGCCACGATGAGGATGGCCGCATTGATGAACAGCGCGAAGGTCAATGCGATGGTGGAGTCGATGAAGGCAAAGCGCACCGCTTCTTTGCGACCCTCACGATTCTCCGCGTACTTGCGCGTCTGCACGATCGACGAATGCAGATAGAGATTGTGCGGCATCACCGTCGCGCCAAGAATGCCGATCGCGATGTACAGCATCTCGGGATTGGTGATGATCTCGGTGGTCGGAATGAACCCGCGCGCCACCGCCGCCATGTCGGGGCGCGAGATGATGAGTTCGAACAGGAAGCATCCACCCACCACGGCCACGAGCGAGATCACCAGCGCCTCCAGCATGCGGAAGCCCTTGTTCTGCAGATACAGCA
>CAYWCJ010000135.1:0-11192 GCA_964456595.1 uncultured Gemmatimonas sp.
GGAACCAACCAAGGCACGCTCGGATGGCGAGCAGTCGCTCGAGCCAAGCGCCTTTGCCACGATGATGCAGCAGGTGCATGCGATCGTGCAGGCCGTCGGTCGCACGATGTCCACCGACGCTGCGTCCATCGCGCGGAGTGCCGCATGAGCGCGCTCGGTCTGATGTCCAGCGCACTATCCACGCCGGAGTTCGCGCCACGGGACGAGCGCGTGGCGGACGAGCGCGTGGCGGACGAACGCGTGGCGGACGAACGCGTGGCGTCGGGCGACGCGACGCTCGCCGATCTGCGGGGCGAGATCGAGCGCGTGGACGCGCTGATCATCGGCGCCATCGCGGAACGCATGGCATTGTCGCGCGCCGCAGGTCGCGTGAAGGTGGCGTCGGCGCAACCGGTCACCGATCCCGCACGTGAAGCCGCCGTCGTCGCGCGCGCGTCGGTCCTGGCGCGTGCGGCGGGGTTGCCGGAGGACGAGATCCGCGCGCTCTATTGGCGAATCATGGCGATCTCCCGACGCGCACAACTCGATGTGCAGACGGAGGCGCGACACCACACCTGATGCACAGGACGAGCACACGTGCAATCGCCGTGCCGTGCCGTGCGTTCGCAGCCGCCGCTCACGAACGGCTGACGCATGACCCAGTCTGGCTCAGGCACGAGGGAGTGTCACACGGAAGCTTGCCCCCGTGGCCACCTCGTCGAGGGTGATTTCGCCGTCGTGCGCGTGCGCGATGGCCTGCGCAATGGCGAGTCCGAGGCCGGCGCCGCTGGCCTGCTGCACCAATTCACCGGTGCTCGATGCGGGCTCGCGTACGAATCGGTCGAACACGCGCGCGCGCAGCGTCGTCGAGATGCCAGGGCCATTGTCGGCAACGACGAACGTGACCTGCGACGGTGTGGCCGTGAGCGACGCGGTGACGTACCCGCCGCGCGGTGCGTGCTTGAGCGCATTGTCGAGGAGATTGAGCAGGAGACGCGTGAGCAGCGCGCGATCGCCCATCGCGAACGCTCCACCAGCCGGTTGCGCGGAGATCTGGCACTCGATGACGGCACCGCGGGTCCGGGCGATCGTACGCACGCTCCGCACGCCAACGCTCAGCAGGTCGGCAATGTCCACGCGTTCGCGCCGGTCGAGCGGACTGCCGGCGTCGGTGCGCGCGAGCAGGAACAGATCGTCCACAATGCGCGTCAGGCGCACGGACTCGTCGCGAATGACCGCCATGGCGTCGCGATACTCACTCTCGTCGCGTGTCGCGCGTTGCAACGTCACATCCGCTTCGCCACGAACGATCGCGATCGGCGTGCGCAACTCATGCGACGCATCGGCGACAAACTGCTTCTGCTTGCGGAAGGCGACATCCACGCGTCCGAGGAGATCGTTGATGACACGCGCCAGACGTCCCAGCTCGTCGTGCGCATTCACCACCGGCAGTCGCTCGTCGAGTGTCGCGGCAGAGATGCGCGCCGCGCGTGCGGCCATCTCGTCCATCGGCGCCAGACTGCGTCGCGCGAGTGCGTAGCCCGCCGCGACGGATACGATCAGCGCCAGCGGAATGACAAACGTCAGGGTCGTGCGCACACGCGCCAGCACGGCCAGGTCATCTTCGCCGGAGCGAAGCACCGCAACGATGAGCGCCGGTTCGCCCGCATAGTCCTGCCCGCCAGGCACACGCACCATCGCCGCGCGCCAGTTCACCTCATCGATGCGCACCGTGCGCAGCGTCACTTCACCGGGCTGCGTTGGCTGCATCAACAGGTCACGCACTGCCGGTGGCATGGCCAGTGTATCCGTGCCCGTCGCCAGCGGCGACGTCGTCGAATCGGGCAGCGCCAGACCGCTGGCGCGACTGCGTACAGGACCACGACTCGCGGCGACGAGACGCGCCGCTTCGTCGATGATGAAGACATCGAGGTCGCGCGTGCGTAACTCGCGCAACGCGGCACGCGCGGCATCCGTGCGCGTGACATTGCTGCTGCTGCGCGCTGCGCGACGTTCCGCGCGAACGGCCGCAGCAATCGCCCGCGCCGACTCGCTCGCCGCCGCATCGCCGTTGGCACGCAGCACCGACGTCAACGTGACAAAGCCACCTCCGGCGAAGGCGATCAGCACCATCGCCAGCACGCTCGCATTCCAGAGCGTCAATCGCAGCCGGATGGAGGCGCGCAGCTGCATCACGCCGCCGTGCCGTCAGTCAGGATATATCCGGCGCCGCGACGGGTGTGCAGCAACGGCGTCCACGGATCACGATCGATCTTGCCACGCAATCGGTTCACGTACACTTCGACGGCGTTGCTGAACGGGTCGTGATTGTCATCCCAGACATGCGCCACAATGTCCGCACGTGAAACGACACGTCCGGCATGACGTGCCAACAGCTCCAGCAACGAATACTCCTTGCTGGTGAGATTGATCGCCACGCCCCCGCGCGAGACAGTGCGGGCGAGTCCATCAACGTGCAGATCACCCACCCGCATCTGCGGCGATTGCAGCACATCGGGTCGGCGCAGCAGCGCGCGCACACGAGCGAGCAGTTCACCAAAATCGAATGGTTTGGTGAGATAATCGTCGGCACCCATGTCCAATCCGGCAATGCGATCGGCGATCGCATCGCGCGCGGTGAGCATCAGAATTGGCGTGGTGATCCCGCGTGCACGCACGTCGCGACAGACGCTCAGTCCATCCGTGCCGGGCAGCATCACATCGAGAATGATGGCGTCATAGCTGTTGACGGCGATCTGTACGATCGCCTCCGCACCATCACCCGCGACGTCCACGGCGTAGGTGGCCTCGCGGAGTCCGCGCGCGATCACGCGCGCCAGTTTCGGATCATCTTCGACAACGAGCAGACGCACGGGAGAAAGGGACGAAGGGTGGAGTGACGCGTGCACTAACGGCGCCTCATTTGAGTTGCGCGCGTTAATCGGCAGTTAAGGTCAGCGCCTCTACACTACACCAGGACGGCGTACGCGGCATGGATGCGTACTCCACAGCGTACGCGATTCGAGCATGTTGTCGCGACCACAGATCACCGATCCGCGAACCAGGGGCGGGACCCGAAGTAAGCGGACGGTGTGCAGGACACGAGGTGCCCGGGCCAAAAACCCGGGCACGTCGTGCGTTCAGGCTTGGCTCGTTCGCCGGGTCGCAATCGTGCGCTCGCGCTCTTGAGGACGACGGCGGAACCAACTCGCCACGAGATAGAACTCGTCGAGATCGTGCGTGGGGATGTCTGCACCCGCCGGGTCCGGGCCCTCAAAGATGCGCTGCGCCAGGGTGGCCAATGCTTCCTGCGCTGCCGCATCCACCGGGACCGGCACCTCGGCGCGCACGGTGCCACGTCGAATGAGATACATCCACTCGGCGCCGGCCGGACCCCTCGCGCGATACTGGAACGTCAGCCGATCCACGTTGGCGTGAAAGTGCTGCACGCGTTCGTACAGCCATGACACGCGCTCGAGCCGGTCACGCAGGACCGCCGCGCGTTCGAACTCCAGGCGAGCCGACGCGTCGAGCATGGCATGCAGCAAGGCGCTCACCGGTGCATCACTTCGTCCCTCGAGAAACGCCCGCACCGTCGCTGCGGCCTGGCGATACGCCACACCATCGCCCGCGCCCATGCAGGGCCCGACGCAGGTGCCAAGATCATGTCGCAAACAGCCGGGTGCACGCGTGCGCACAACCCGGGTCGCTGCACGCGCGCCAGCCCGAGTCGTGCGCGCCACCTGTTCATCGGCAAACCAGACCGCACCGGATGCACCGTTTCGGCGCACGTCATCCAGCGAGCAATCGCGAATGCCCGTGGCGTCGGCCAGTGAACGCACCGCGTCACGCAACCGCGAGACGCGACGGAACGGCCCGAACAGCGCCACCGCATCGGGATCGTCGGAGCGCGGCACGACCCGCAGCGCCGGCACCGGCCCGCCGGTCAGTGCGACATAGCCGCGCGGCCAATCATCAGTCACCATCATCGCGTTGAATGGCGGACGATGCGTCTTGATCAGCCGCAGCTCGCGCAGCAGCGCACCGAACTCGGTATTGGTGTACTCCCACTCGATGCTGAACGCATAGCGCAATATGCGTACGGCCTTGTTGCGACGACCTCTGGCGCGAAAGTACGAGAGCAGTCGCGTGCGCAGCGCGCGTGATTGGCCGACGTACAACACGAGACCGGTCGGGCCGAGCATGCGGTACACGCCCGGACGATTCTCGCATCCGGCGCGGACGGTGTCGCGCAGCGTCCGCCGTTGCACTGGCGTGGACTGCGGTGGCTTCACGTGCAGGCGAACAGGGGGAGTCTCCACCCCGGAATGCTATCGCGACGGCGCTGGTGGTGTGAAGTCGTCGTCGTACTGGCGTGACGCGCGGAACTCCGCGGCCTCGCGTCGAATCGACTCCAGCTCCGGCGGCAGAATCTTCTCGACGTGCCGAATCATCATCGACATGCGCGGATGCGACGCGAACCGCTCGCGGTGCCGATCGAGGAAATCCCAGTACAGCAGGTTCATGGGACAGGCATCGGGTCCGGTGCGCTGCTTCACGTTGTAGCGACACGCGCCGCAGTAGTTGCTCATGCGATTGATGTACGCTCCCGACGCCACATACGGTTTGGAGGCGAGTGTGCCGCCATCACCCCACGTGCCCATTCCTGCCACGTTGGGCAGTTCCACCCACTCGTACGCATCGGTGAACGCACTCCAGTACCAACGCGACAACGCGGCCGGCTCCACGCCAAGCAGTGTCGCGAAGTTGCACTGCACCATCAGGCGGGCGATGTGGTGCACACGCCCATGATCGCGAACAGATCGAAGGCTGTCCGACAGGCACCGCATGCCGCACGCGGCGTCGTTCCGACCCGACTCGTCGTGCGCGTTGTCGTGCGCGTTGTCGTTGTACACTTCACCGTCGGGTGCCCAGAACCATGCCGGTAACGGTAACGATGCCTGCAACGCATTCGCTGTGCGGAGCGCTGGCATGAGCTGCCAGTACATGCCGCGGATGTACTCGCGCCAGCCGAGTATCTGTCGAATGAACCCCTCGGCCGACGCGATCGGGACTGCGCCATCGCGATACGCGCGTTCGGCGCGCTTCACGACTTCGAGTGGATGCAGCAGTCCGATATTGAGCAGCGATGACAGCGCCGAGTGCAACAGGTCCGCCTGACCGTGCACGAGCGCGTCTTCGTACGGACCGAATTCCGGCAGACGCTCGACGATGAAGCGCTCGAGCCACACCTTCGCATCACGTCGCGTGGTGGGCAGTGCAAACGAGTCGACGTTACCCCATCTCCCGCGCCATCCGCGCACGCGCTCCATCACCGCACGGGTAATCGCGTCCGGCGTCACCGCCACGGGTTCGGGTACCGCGCGCCCGGCCGGCCAGGGTTTGCGATTTGCCGAGTCGAAGTTCCACGTACCGCCGGTCGGCTTGCCGTCGGGCTCCATCAGCACGCCAAGCTTCCGACGCATCTCACGATAGAACCACTCCATGCGGAACTCCTTCCTCCCCGCCGCCCATGCCGCGAAATCCGTACGCGTGGCGAGAAAGCCCCGATCCTCACGCAGTTGCAACGCGACCCCCGCATCACCGAGCAGTACGCGAGCGCGCTCGAGCTCGTCCACCATGTCCTGCTCACGTCCTTCCGTGGCCACCACACGTGCTGCACCAAGCTCGGCGGCGACGCTCAGCAGCCCTTCGGCATACGAGGGTGCGCGACGATAGATCACGCGATACCCGGCCTCCGTGAGCGACTGCGCGAAGTGCTGCATCGACGACAGCACGAGCACCAGCTTCTGACGGTGCCACGGAAGCGATGCACCCTTGGCGACCGACTCGAGCAGCACGACTACGACATCCGAGCGCGGCTCGCGTGGCAGGTTGGCGACGAGGCGCGAACACTCCCACGGCGCGACGAAGGCGAGCGTGATGGCGATCGACATGCCCACACAAGATCCGCGAACGCCATCCCGTTCCCGTACGTTTGTGCAGGGGTGCTGGCGCAGCGTTCGCGCGCGTGCTCCGAGCGCATCTGTTCCCTCCGTGAGGTCCGGAGCGCATTCTCCCCGCACTACCACAGGCGTTCGCGACGGCACTCCTTCTGCTCGCAGACGAGATCACGCCGTTCGAGTTCACATCGTCAAGCAACGGAGACCGGATCGTGAAGCTGTGGGCGTTCGCGTTGCTGCTGACGGTGCTGATTGCATGCGGCAGCACGCCGGCGAAGATGGTCAAGTCTGCACCCCGAACCGGAGCGGACCGGGTGCTCGTGGTCGTCAACTCGCGTAGCGCGGCGGGCGATTCCGTCGCGCGCTACTACATGGAGCGTCGTGCCATCGCACCCTCGCATCTCGTGCGTGTGGATGTGCCGCTGGGCGACGAGATCAACGAACTGGCGTACCGACGGATGATCATGGCGCCGATTCGTGCGGCGATCGAGTCCCTGACCGTGCGTATCGATTTCATCGTGCTGACCACCGGCATTCCCCTGCGACTCAATGGCCGCAACGGCTACAGTGTGGACGCGATGCTCGCTGGAATGAACCTGTCCATTCCGCCGATGGTGGGATTCGATTCACTCTGGATCACTCGATACCGGAATCCGTACTACAACTCCGCTGAGCCATTCAACAGCGATCGCTTCGCAATGTACCTCGTGACACGACTCGACTGCGCGCAGACGCGCGATTGCCTGGCGCTGGTCGATCGATCGCTCGACGCGCGCGCAGTTCGCGGTCCGTTCTACTTTGACGCGACGCCACCACGCGATGGCACCGATGGCTACGCGGTCATGAATCGCTTGTTGTATGCGGCCGCCTTCCGACTGCAGTTTCGCGGCCTCGACGCACCACTCGATACGTCGTCGCGCTTTGTCGCGTTCCCAGATCCGGTGATGGGCTACGCCAGCTGGGGGAGCAACGATGTGCGCTTCGACAGCTCGGCGTATCACGCAGTCCGTTTCCTGCCCGGTGCCCTCGCGGAAACCTTCGTCTCAACGAGCGCGCGCACGTTTGGACCGACGGTGGGCGGTCAGAGCAAGATCGCGGACCTCATCGCACAGGGCGTTACTGGGGTGAAGGGCTATGTGAGTGAACCCTATACGGTCGCCTTGGCCAATCCGGACATCCTCTTCGATCGGTACGTACGCGGCTTCACACTCGCGGAGTCGTTCTATGCCGCGTCACGCATGGTGCTCTGGAAGGATCTCATTGTCGGCGATCCATTGTGCGCACCTTATGCACTGCAGCCGCAACCAGCGGGGTAAGCGCCCGCACCGTCACGTCGCACGGACGGTGTGTCGATCAGCGTCGAACGAAGTAGACATACTTGGCCACCAGTCCGCCGCGTTGCGGTCGGGACCACCGGACATGCTCCAGCACGGACGTGTTCCAGTTGCTGTTCCACACGACGTACAGATCACTGCCAGGCACCACTGTCCAACGAATGCGCGCGTTCAGCGAAGCCCGGTCCGACTCGTTGTCCCATTGCGCGAAAAGTGTCGTATTCAGGCGCGGGCTCACGGCGAAGTCGGTGCGCAGTCTCGCGGTTTGCGCGGAGAACGCGACGTCGCGCAATGCGATGTCGGAGTGCACGAGGTCGAGGCTTGCCAACAGGTGCGGCGAGCGGCGAATGCGCACACCGGCACTGATCTCTCTCGAGGTGCCATCGTAGAACCCGCCCGCGCTGATGCTGCTGGACAACCGAACGGTACGCGCCTCCGAGCCGCTGAACTGCAGCTCGACACGATTCCACCAGTAGCCGCCTGGCGCCAGTGTCGCGTCGGGAAAAATCTCGAAGTCTTCGGTTGGCGCGTCGAACTCGCGCTGCACGTTGAGCTCCAACTGATCGCCAGTCTGGAACTGCAGCCCCAATGGCTTCACCTCGAGCGACGCGTTGTTCAGTCGCCAGTCGAGATCCCACACCACGTTGTACGAGAGCAAGTCGAACTCGATTTTTCGGATGGGCCCGCTGCCTGGGCGTGGGGTGATGCTCGTACCGCCGCCCAATCGATTGACCCCGCGCTGCTGCACAAATCCAAGCGCCGGATTGAATGCGGCGTCGATGCGATCGAACCGGACGACGATATCCGCATTGTCGTTTGGGTAGTCGATCATAAAGCGATAGTGCCCGCCAATCGGCGCGCCTGCGCTGTCACGACTCCAGGCCGCGTTGCCGAGCAGCACGAGATTCTGCTCGTCACCAATAACGTACGGCAAGTTGAAATCGACACCGCCATTCACGTTCGTACCACCGACACCGGGGTCATGCATGGTGGCCATCGCACCGAGGTAGCCGCGTCCGAGCACGTCGTGCTTGACGCGCGCGACCAGATCGGTCGCATCGTCGTTGTCGCCGGTTCGTGCCGCAAGGAAGCCGATCTGATTGCTGCCCGCCCGACCCTGCATGCGCACGCCGAAGGGAATGTGTACGGGTGTACCTGCGCGACTGAGTCCTATGCGTCGCGAATAAAACAACTGTGTCTGCTGCGTGCGACCGAAATCGAAGATGCCGGCGCCTTCGGTGAAGAACGGTCGCTGCTCGGGAAAGAAGAGTGGGAATCGGGTGAGATTCACCACTTGACGATCGACTTCCGCCTGCGCGAAGTCCGGGTTGAGCGTGAGATCGGCCGTCAGCGTGCGCGTGACGGGAACCTTGATGTCCACGCCGATGTGTCCGTAGGAGCCGGCTGGCACCGTGATCGAATCGCGACCCGTCGAGAAAAGTTGTCGCTCCGGCACGCGATTCTCGCTGAGCACGTATGGGCGAAGTTCGGCACGCGCGCGTGACGGCAAGCTGTCGAAGCCTGCGACCACGCCCTCGCGCTCGAGAAAGCGAAGGCCTTCGGTGCGTTTCCACGAACGCCACAGCTGCTCTTCGTTCTTGCGCCGAATGAAGCGCCGGAAGTTCATCCCCCACAGTCCATCGCCGTCGTGATAGCGCAGCGTGGCCCACGGGATGAGCATCTCGATGAAGTAGCCTTCGTCGGTGATACGCGCGCGTGCATCCCACACGCCATCCCAGCTCTCGTTCCCGGACTCGAACGTCAGATGCTCACCATCCCACAGCGCGCCGTTCGCGTTGGTGCGGAAATAGAAGCCACTGCGCTGATCGTACAGTCCATCGATGGCGACCGAGACATAGTCGTCGGAACCGAGGCTCGCGTCGCGTCGCAGCTGCGAGCGCACGATCTTCTGCGGCTCGCGATCGTAGCACCACCAACCAACGGCGAGCCCCTGCGGTGTGGCCAGCAATCGTACGACGGTGCGCTCGGTTGCCGGCGCGCCTTCCTGCGGATCGCGTTGTGTAAACTGCGTGATGGAGTCGGCGCGCAACCACTCCACTTCGTTGAACTGTGCGTCGAGTGTGATCCGACGCGACGTACGGAGGGCGCGAGGCGCGTTCGCCGCCGCGCTGTCTCTGTTCGATTCGACGCGGGTGGACGTCGTGACGGACTGCGCTCCCAGCAATCCGCTCACGCCCATCAACCCGACAGCACCGGCGATGATGCCGCCGGCGACAATGCTGCGGGAGACGATGCTGCGGGCGCTGCGCAGGCGGCGGATCAATTCGCCTCGTCAGTATCCAACTGTCCGCTCATCGAACGGGACACATGTGACCACGACATGCCAACGCCGAGCAGGATAGCGGTGCAGATCTCGACCACGTACGTGATACCGCGCGCTGACTTCGCACTCACCATCCCGGTGTCCACCAGCAGCCAGACCAATCCGCCCGCGATCGCGAGCACGAGCACAGAGCCGCCCAGGCCGATCGATCGGCGCGTGGCGTTGAGAAAAACGATCCATCCACTGAGCAATGCGACGCCGGCCAGAAACTTGATCGATGCAGAGCCGGTCGATGGCGTGTTGCCGATGAGCGGTGCGATCGCCCAGTGATAGAACGAGATGCCCTCCGGGTTGTACGTCAGGAAGACGAGTACGAGTGCGGCGAGCGCGCGTACGGCGATCCCGCCAAGCCCTGGTCCACTGTTCGCCATGATCGCGGTCTCTGCGATGAGTGTGACAGCGCGTTCGCCCAACGTCGCCGATCAGCGCCGTCGGTCGAGCAGCAGCTGTGCGTTCGTCGCCACGTCGGGCGACGGATGCTTCAGATAACGTTCGATGAAACGTGTTGCTTCCCGGTCTGCGTAGTACGAGCTCAGCTCGAGCGCACACACCAGCGTGGCCTGATCGCCGGCACTCTCGGCGATCTCCTTGAACAGCTGGAAGCCGCGCGAATAGTTGAGTCTCGCGGCAATGTCCTGTGCCTCCTTGGGCAACGCCGGGGACAACGCCTCCGCGCCACGCCCGCTCGTGAAGAGCGGGTTGCGCAGCGCCAGGCAGGAATCCATCGCCTGCACCGCCAACGTGCCGAGGTTGGGACCACAGGCGGTCAGCACGACGGTCGTGCCCATCAGGGCGCTCATCAGCGCGATCGTCAGGCGACGTACACTCAGGCGACGTGCGCTCAGGCGACGTGCGCTCATGCGGCCACCACCCGCTTGGCCACTTCCACCAGATGCTCGGCGGTGATGCCGTACTCCTTGTACAACGTCTGATAGGGCGCGCTCGCACCAAACGTCTCGATGCCGACCACGGCGCCCGTAGTGCCAACCCAGCGATACCACGACATCGGATGCGCGGCTTCGATCGCGACACGTGGCACGCCGGCCGGCAACACGAGATCGCGATAGTCCGCGCTCTGCTGCGCGAACAGTTCGAGCGATGGGCAGCTCACCACGCGCGCCGCAACACCCTGTGCGGCCAACTGCGCGCGCGCGGCGCAGGCGATCTCCACTTCAGAACCCGTCGCCATCAGCACGACGTCCGGCGCCGAACCGGCGCTGTCCGCCAGCACGTACGCGCCACGAGGCAACCCGACCTGGATGCGCGCGCGCTCGTTCAAGTACGACAGCTTCTGACGCGTCAGCACGATGGCCACCGGTCCACTCGTATGCTGAATTGCATTGCGCCACGCCTCTGAGACTTCATCGGCATCAGCTGGCCGCAGCACCACGAGATTCGGGATGCAGCGCAACGCCGTCAGCTGCTCGACGGGCTGGTGCGTCGGTCCGTCTTCACCAAGTCCGATGGAATCGTGCGTGAAGACGTAAATCACGTGCGTGCCCATGAGCGCAGCCAGTCGAATGGCGGGGCGCATGTAGTCGGAGAAGACGAGAAAGGTGCCGCCGTACGGAA
>CAYWCJ010000136.1:0-11189 GCA_964456595.1 uncultured Gemmatimonas sp.
GGTGTATGTTGGCGAACCCAGTGTCGAGAGCACGATCGCCATTCTGCGCGGACTCAAGGAACGCTACGAGGCGCATCACGGCGTGCGTATCACCGACGGCGCAATCGTTGCCGCCGCCACGTTGTCCAATCGCTACATCGGCGATCGTTTTCTGCCCGACAAGGCGATCGATCTCGTTGATGAAGCCGCCTCGCGGCTGCGCATCGAGATCGATTCGGTGCCGCAGGAAATCGACGAGGTCGAACGTCGCATCGTGCAACTCGAAATCGAGCGCCAGGCGTTGCGCAGGGAAACCGACGCGGCATCCATCGAGCGGCGCACCGTGCTCGAACGTGAGTTGGCCGACGCGAAAGAGGACGCATCCGCCATGCGCGCGCAGTGGCAACAGGAGAAGGACTCACTCGGCGCGGTCGGTCGTGTCAAGCAGGAGATCGAGCAGGCGCGTCTCGAGTTGGAGCAGGCGACGAATGCGGGCAACCTCGAAGCGGCGTCCAAGGTGAAGTACGACAAAATTCCGTCGCTCGAGCGACAGATGAAAGAGGCCGAGAGCAAGCTCGCCAGTCACGATGGCGGTCGACCGCAGTACCTGAAGGAGGAAGTCGCGGCCGACGATATCGCCGAGGTGGTGGCGCGCTGGACCGGTATCCCCGTCACCCGCATGCTCGAGTCGGAACGCGAGCGTTTGACGAAACTGGAAGACGTCCTCGCTACGCGCGTCGTCGGACAGCGCGAAGCGGTGCGCGCCGTTGCCAACGCGGTGCGTCGTTCGCGCGCCGGACTGCAGGACCCCAATCGTCCAATCGGTTCGTTCATTTTCCTCGGTCCGACCGGCGTCGGCAAAACGGAGACGGCAAAGGCACTCGCCGAGTTCCTGTTCGACGACGAACACGCGATGGTCCGCATCGACATGTCGGAGTACATGGAGAAGCATGCCGTTGCTCGGCTGATCGGTGCGCCTCCCGGATACGTGGGCTACGAGGAGGGCGGTCAGCTCACCGAGGCCGTGCGCCGTCGTCCGTACTCCGTCATTCTCTTCGACGAGATCGAGAAGGCGCATCCGGACGTCTTCAACATTCTGCTGCAGCTGCTCGACGATGGTCGTCTCACCGACTCACAGGGGCGCACCGTCGACTTCCGCAACGCGGTGGTCATCATGACGTCCAACGTCGGCAGTCAGATGATCCTCGAACGCGGGCAGTCGGGCGAAGGCGGTCAGTGGTCCCACGTGGAGCAGGAGGTTCTCGCCGCACTGCGCGGTGTCTTCAAGCCTGAGTTCCTCAATCGCATTGACGACGTTGTGGTCTTCCATCCGCTGGGTCGTGGCGACATCGACCACATCATCGACCTGCAGCTGGCACAGCTGCGCAAGCTGCTCGCCGATCGCAAACTCGTCATTCGACTGAGCGACGCCGCGCGTGCGCGACTGGCGGACGAAGGCTACGAGCCCGCATTCGGCGCCCGTCCGCTCAAGCGTGCGGTGCAGCGTCTGTTGCAGAACCCGCTGGCGATGGCGGTGCTCGAAGGTCGATTCAAGGACGGTGACGTAATCGTGGCGGACATCGGCGACGCTGAAGACGCACTGGTGTTCCGTCACGGAGATGCCGCTGACGCCGCGGCAGTGCTCGCGATGTCGGGTGCGGCGCGGCCGGTTGCCGCAAGCGAGGACGCCGCCGAGCCGAGTGCGCCGGTGGCCGCGGGCGTGTAGGGTTCGCGCATGTCACCTGCGCCGCCGAGCACCGCCGATCTCGATGCCATGCGCGCGGCGCTCGACGAGGCGACGGCCGCGCAGGCTGCCGGTGAGGTGCCGGTGGGTGCGGTGATGGTGCTCGAGGGCGGGATCGTGTTGCGCGCTCAGAACCGAATGCGGCGCGACGGCGATTCCACGGCGCACGCCGAAGTGCTGCTGATGCGGGCGGCCTCCGCCGCGCTTGGTGAGGACGTCCTGCGTCGCGCGACGTTGGTTGTCACGCTCGAGCCGTGTGCCATGTGTGCCGGTGCGATTGTGCTCGCGCGCGTGTCCAGACTGGTCTTTGGAGCGTGGGATGACAAAGCCGGGATGTGCGGCTCCGTCGGGGACATCGTGCGTCACCCGCGGCTCAACCACCGCCCAGAAGTACTCGGCGGCGTGATGGCTGACCAATCGGCCGGACTGCTGCGCGAGTTCTTCGCCCTGCGACGTTGAGACCGGGGCGATGTCGAGCCGGGCCGAGGCTGCCGCGCGTTCGCGTTCCCGTTCGCGATCGCCGAGTGCGTGCAGCACCTCGGTCACCCCCCAAGCCCTTCCCTAGCGACTCACTCCAAAGTTGACAAAATAGACAACGGCCCACATAGTACTACCATCATAGTAGCTCCTGCCGCCGCCCGTCGTCGCCCCTATCCTCGCCCGCATGACCGAATCCACCCTCGGCGATCGCGAACTCGACGTCATGTCCTCCCTGTGGGAGCTCGGCTCCGGTACCGTCACCGAAGTCCGGGAGCATCTGGGCGACCCGCTGGCCTACACCACCGTACTCACGGTGCTGCGGAATCTCGAGGTCAAGCGCTTCGTGCGACGCGAGGAGGAAGGGCGCGGGCACCGCTACTTCCCGCTCGTGGAGCGTCAGACCGCGCAGCGCAACGCCCTGTCGCGGCTCATGACCAGCCTCTTCGCCGGTTCGCCGCGCGCGCTCATCGCGCAGTTGGTGGACGAGCATGGCGTCTCCGTCGAGGAACTGCAGAACCTCGCCCGCGAGCTGAGAACGCCGCCGGAGGGTGAGACATGATCGGCACCTGGATGATGGCCGCCACCGGCTTTGCACTCTTTTTGGGCATCGCCGCCGCAGGAGTGGAACGCGTGCTCCGCGCCGCACGCCGCCCCACGCGAGCCGTGTGGGTCGTGGCGCTCGGCGCGGCCTTCGCCTGGCCACCGCTCGCCTGGATCTTCCTCACGCAGCGATCGGCGGCCGCAGGCTTGGTGCGCGTAGGTGCGCCCGTGCCCGTCGGTACTCCGGTCGGCGACGCGTCGATGCTGGCCCGTTTGCTCGGACACCTCGACACGACACTGCTGGTGCTCTGGGTCGCCGCGAGCCTCGTCATGCTCGTGCAGACGGCGCGCGCCATTCGCGTGCTGCGACGCGTGCGGCGCTGTGCAAAGGTGCGCGCGATGGATGGCGACTCCGTACTTGTGTCGGAATCACTGGGGCCGGCGGTGCTCGGCCTGCGCGACATGCGCATCGTCATTCCGTCGTGGCTGCTCGATCTCGATGCCCCGTTGCGCGCGCTCGTGCTGCGTCATGAACGCGGGACTCTGGTTCATCACCAGTCGCCTGCGCCTGGCCATGGAGGTGGACTGCGACGCGCGCACCCTCGTCGATCCCGCCGATCGACAGCGTTACGCCAGACTGCTTCTGCTCATCGCGCAGCGCGGCAGCAGCGCGCGTTTCGCCCCCATGCTCGCCCATCCCCGTTCACAACTCTCCCGGAGAATCACCGTCATGACCACTGCCCCTGCCAAAGGTCCGATCATCACGGCGCTCGCCGCCGCCGGTGTCGCTGTGCTGGCTATCGCAGCCGCCTGCTCCAATCGGGTCACCGACAACCTCATGGGCCCCACGCCCGCCTCCGCGCGTGCCGCCGTCGCGCCCATCGTGGCGGACAAGCCGGTAAAAATTCCGCCCGACGAGCCCTACTTCGACTTTCAGGTGGAGCGGCCGGTGACGATGGTCGAGGGCAGCCAGGGTCCGCAGTATCCGGCGTCGCTGCGTAGCGCGCGCATCGAGGGCAGCGTGCTCGCACAGTTCGTGGTGAATGCGGAGGGCAAGGCGGAGATGGCCACTTTTAAGGTGCTCAAGAGCGCTCAGCCACTGTTCGCCGAAGCGGTTCGCGCGTCCCTCGTCGAGATGCGCTTCAATCCCGCACTGGTAGGCGGACGCGGCGTGCGGCAACTCGTGCAGCAGTCGTTTCAGTTTGCGTCGGATGCAGACGTCGCCGCGTCTCCGGTAAGGACGAGGGATGTAGCCGAGGTTAGGTCGGACAGGGCGGCGACCATCGCGCCCGGTGCCGACGGTCCGGTCTATCCGCCCACGCTCCGTGCGGCCAGTGTGGAAGGTTCGGTCATGGCCCAGGTGGTCATCAACGCCGACGGGACGGCCGAGCTGGGCACGCTCAAGGTGCTCAAGTCTTCCGATCCGCTCTTCACCGACGCCGTGCGCATGGCACTCGCGGAGATGAAGTTCACTCCGGCGATGGTGAAGGGACGGGCGGTGCGGCAACTCACGGAACTGCCGTTCGACTTCTCGCAGCGGCGGTAGTCGCGTCGGGTACGACACATCGACGGCGCGAGATGACGCCTCCTACGCCCTCGCCCCAGCCGGCGCCACGGACCCTCGCCTTCACCAGGCCGCCAGCAGTGCCAAAGTGAGCACCAGCCCGTTCGCTCCCCACATCCCCACCACCGGCGAGACCACCAGCTGATCGGCAAGGCTCTCCCCGGTCATCAGCGCTGCGTAGTACGCACTGAACACCACCAGACTCGCGCCGATCGCCATCCACGTACTCCGCTTGAGACCGCCGAGCACCAGCGCCGACAGTCGCCTCATCTTGCTCGCAGGACCGACGTGCGGACGGTGAGATCGTCGATGCGGCCGACGTCGACGTCGACGCCGAGGCCGGGACGGTCGAGCGGGACGTCGACCATGCCGTCGGCACTCATCGTCCACTCCGGCGTTACGATGTCGCGCGCCCAGTAGCGCGCGCTCGGGCTTACGTCGCCGGGCTTGGTGAAGCCGGGCAGCGAGGCGAGGGCGACATTGGCCGCGCGGCCGATCCCGCTCTCGAGCATCCCACCGCACCACACCGGCACGCCGTGCATGCGGCACAGGTCGTGGATGGCGAGCGACGACGCGAAGCCACCCACCCGGCCCGGCTTCACGTTGACGACGCGGCCGGCGCCGAGCGTGATCATGTCGTGCGCGCGGTCGCGCGAAGTGATCGACTCGTCGAGGCAGATCGGGGTCGCGAGACGCCGCTGAAGCTCGGCATGCTGAACGAGGTCGTCCCACGCCAGCGGCTGCTCGATCATGATGAGCCCCAGTCCGTCGAGACGAGCGAGGTGGTCGGCGTCGGCGAGCGTGTAGGCGTTGTTGGCGTCGGCCATGAGCGGCGCGTCGGGGCCGAGCGCCTCGCGCACGGCGGTCACATACGCGATGTCGGCGCCGGGCTCAATCTTGAGCTTCACCTTTCGGTAGCCCTGCGCGAGCGCAAGCTCGGCCTTCCGCGCCAGCGCCTCCGGCGACTGCTCGATGCCGAGCGAGATGCCGGCCTCGATCTGCGAGCGTGTGCCGCCGAGTAGGCGCGCAAGCGGCGTACCGGCTCTCTCGGCGGCCACCACCCATACGCCCATCTCCACGGCCGCCTTGGCCATGAGATGGCCACGGAAGTCGCGCTCGAGCACCGGGAATACCTCGCACGGATGCGAGAACGCGTGGCCGAGCACGCGCGGCGATACCCACTCGGTGATCGCCAGCCAGGCCGTGTCGATGGTGTCCGGGCTGTAAATCGGCCGGTCGAACGCGACGCACTCGCTCCAGCCGGTGCTGCCGTCGGCGTCGCGCAGCTGCAGGAGGAAGATGCGGCGGTCGGTGATCACCCCCGACGAGATTCGGAACGGCTCGCGCAGCGGCAGGCGGAGCTCTCGCAGCACGATCTCCTCGATTTGGATCATGGGGTGTCAGGGGCAGAGGTGGGCGCACGGCGGGCGGCGTGCGCGCGGTGCGCGACGCCGTAGTGCGGGAGCGCGCCGTCGTGGCCGCGCTGGAAGCCGCCGTACACGTCTGGCACGTAATCGGACGAGCGAGCGCCTCGGCGCGCGAGGTGAAGGAGCGCGTTGCGCGCGACGACCGGGTCGAACGACCCGCGCATGGTGCCGACGCCGAGGTCGCGCACGAGGTCGCGCTGATGGCGCCCGAGTCGCTCGCCCATGCCGGTGCCGCGAGCCTCGTCGCGCGCGCGGCGGACGGTGATGCCCCCGTTGTCCACGGAGGTGCCCGCAGCAGCGACGGAACTGACGGTCTGCGTGTTCATGGATGACACCATCGCTAGTGGGGGGCGAGGCGGCGCGGCGGTTTGCCGGTTGATGGACGCCTACTATTGCCGAGCTACGGTATACAAGATCGTGTACGAATGGGCCGGGCGGGGCTTGTGGTGGAAGCGCATCGCACGTGTTTAGTGTGCCATGCCGGATTCAATTGGGCGTATTGAGTATCTTATCCCGCGATCGCACCGCGCCGCCCTTCGCGCCGCGACCAAGTCCATCGTCCAATCTCCGCCCCGAGCCCCGAGCCTCGTGCCGCCAGCCGACCGGAAGCTCCGAACCGCTCCTCCCGCGCTACTGCGTCGCCAGCGCGCCGCGCCCGACGTGCCTGCCGACGTTGAGCCGATGAAGGGTGACGGCACACCGGCCGCCCGCGGCGAGAGTGTGGCGCGCGCCTACGAGCAGCTGCGCGAGCTGATCGTGCGCGGGCGCCTCGCGCCCGGGAGCCGCATCGTGGAGAGTGAGATCGCCGGCCGCCTCGGGGTGAGCCGCACGCCCGCGCGCAGCGCGCTGCACCGCCTGCAGACCGAAGGCTACGTCATCGTCGCCGACCGCTCCAAGGAGCACCGGCTGATGATCGCGCCGCTCACGCAGGACGACGCGCGCGAGCTGTTCCACATCGTCGGGCAGCTCGAGGGGCTCGCCGCGCGCGATGCCGCCGAGCTCCCGCACGACGCGCGCGCCGAGCTGGTGGGCCGACTGCGCCAGCTCAATGCGGAGCTGGCCAGCGTGGCGGGTGCGTCCCGCCCCGACCCGATGCGCATCTTCGACCTCGACACGGCGTTCCACCGGGCCTACGTCGCCGGCGTCGGCGGCCCTCGGCTCCTTGCGCTGCACGACGCCATCAAACCGCAGAGCGAGCGTTACATTCGGCTTTACATCAGCAGCCTCGTGGACGAGATCGACACCTCGGTGGCCGAGCACGCGGTGATCGTCGGCCACATCGCCGACGGTGATCCGTCGGCGGCCCAGACGGCGGTGGACACGACTTGGCGCAACGCCGCGCTGCGCCTGAGGGGCGTGATTTCCACCCACGGCGAGCGCGGCAGCTGGTAATCGACCCCTCGGCGCGGTCCGGGAGCCACGCTGCGTGGCGTGACTCCCGGCGGGCACTCACCTGCCGCCGATGTTCGGGTTGTTCAGGCGCTCGATGTCCGGAAGTGCGAGGCACTTGTTCTCGCCATAAGTGCCGCCGCCGTTCGGGAACGGCGTTCCCGGCGCCGGGTTGAGCGCGATGTTGAAACGGATGGTGTCGTATAGCCGGTGGCTCTCAATGAAGAGCTCGCGCCGACGCTCCTCGACAATCTGCGTACGGACCGCAGCGGCGTCGCTGCTCGCGTAGGCAGGAAGGGCCACGCCGGTGCGCGTGCGCAGCGCGTTGATGAACCCGACCGCAGCGGCGGCATTGCCGGCCCGCGCGGCCGCCTCGGCTTGGATAAGCCGCGCCTCGCGCCAGGTGGCGATGGGGATCGAGGCGTTGAGGGACGTGTACTTTTCCTGCGAGTAGAGCCGGATCTGTGGGAAGGAGCCGCCGCGTCCGGCGTCCACCACCGCGACTCGCGAATCCGCCGTGGCGCCGGCGTTGAGTCCGCGGAACGTCTGGTCGACCGTGACGGTGCCGTTGGCATTGTTGACGCGGAACACGCGGTTCTCCGAGCGGCCCGAGGCGGAGCTGTAGCGCGCGTTGAACACGAACCCGGTCGGCACGAGCGCGGCGTCGGCTGCCGCCTCCGCGTACTTGGCCTGATTGAGCCGGGCGCGGGCGCGGCCCACGAGCGCGAGGTAGCGCAGCGAGTCGCCCGTCGCACCGCCCACCGCGGTGGCGATGGTGATGGCGCTCGTGAACCGCGCCTCCGCCTGCGTAAACACCTGGGCCGGGCTGAGCTCGGGCCCGAGGTCGACAGCCGACGAGCAGAAGCCCTCGCCAAGCAGAATGAGCGAGTAACCGGCGTAGGCGGCTGTGCGGGTGACAAACGACTGGCGTCCGGGCACCTCGGCGTCGGTCCAGCCGTCGAGCAGACTGAGCGCGTTGTCGGCCTGGTAGCGCGCGGCCGAGACCGGCGTATAGACGCCACCGAAGCCGCCGCAGCCACCGGTCGCGTACAGCGCGCTCGACGGGAAGTTGGTGCGGCGGTCAATGTCCCAGATGGCGGCATTGGCCTGCGAGTCGGAGAACTCGTCGGCCAGCGTGCCCATGGTGGCCACGTAGGAGGCGAAGGCGCACTCGAAGTCGGCGACCACGCCGGCGACGATCACCGGCGCGTTGCCCGACTGCTGCAGCGTGGACTCCTCGATGAGGGCGGGGGCCTCGGACTTGAGGATCTCATTGCATCCGCCAGCCGCGCCGAGGGCGACGCAGAGGGCCGCCGCCGCGGCCCAGCGGTGGCGCGCGCGTGCCGCGCCGGCGTTGTTGGTCCGTGTGTATGGCATGAGGGGAGGTTCAGAAGGTGAAGTTCATCGAGAACAGGATCTGGCGGAGCGGCGGCACTTGGGCCTGCTCAGTGCGGGCGAACTGCTCGACGACGAAGAACGCCTCGGGGTCCACTCCGGTCCACTTGGTCCACATGTGGAGGTTGCGGCCCGAGACCGTCAGGACCCCAGCGTTGGCGCCGACGTGGGCGGCGAACGCCTTGGGCAGCGAGTACGACAGCGACAGCTCGCGCAGCCTCGCGAAGCCGGCGTCCGCGTAGGTGAAGTTGCGGAGGATGTTCGGCGAGTCGTACTGCGCGATAAGCACGGGATCGTACTCGAGTGGCGCGAAGTTCTCCGGGCAGAGCCGGAAGATCTGGCACTTCGCGCGGATGTTGTTATTGAACTGCGTCTGCCCGGTCTTCCAGTCGACGAGGCCGTAGACGCGGAAGCGCTTGAAGAGCGTGAGTGTAGAGGAGATCGAGCCCTCGTTCGCGGGATCGCTGCGGCCATAAAAGACCCGCGGTGCGGCGGCGGAGCCGTTCGCATTGAGACACGCCGTCACGCCGCCCTTGCCGTCGTCGCACATTGTCTTCGTCGTGCGCCCGTCGGCCGTGAACTCGGCGCTCACCACGCGGAGATCCCAGTACGAGCCCACCGGGTAGCCCACCTGCTGCCGGATGTTGCCGGCGCCGATGAACTCGGGACCGCCCAAGTCGCGGACTTCGTTCGTGTTGCGCGACACGTTGAGGGTGACCTCGAGGCCCACGCGCTCGGTCTGGATCGGGGTGGCGCGCGTCTGCAGTTCGACGCCCTGCGTGCGGAGCAGGCCAATGTTCGTGAAACGCGATCCGGCGAAGCCGGTGGACGGGGCCACTGGCGCGGACAGGATGGCGTCCTCGGTGTTGCGGCGGTACGCGCTGAACTCGAACGACAGGCGGTCGGCGAGGGCCGAGGCGTCGAAGCCCACCTCCACTTCCTTGCCGCGCTCGGGTTTGAGGTCGGGATTGCCGAGCGAACCGGGCGTGACCCCCGAGCCGCCGTCGCCGCCCGTCACCGCCACGTAGGTGCGTAGGGCGGAGTTGGTGGCTGGCTGCTGGCCCGACTCGCCGTAGGCGGCGCGGAGCTTGACCGTGTTGAGGAAGCCGAGATTGAACCACGGCTCCTCGCTCAGCACGTATGACGCCGCCAACTTGGGGTACTGCACCCACGAAAAGTTGGAGCCGAAGGCGCTGTTGTCGTCCACGCGCAGGCCCGCCGTGAGGTAGAGCCGGTCGCCGAAGCTGAGCTCCTCCTGCGCGTAGAAGCCGAGCGTCGAGTTGCTGACGAATGACTCGCCGCCGAAGCTCACCGCCGTGGCGTCGATCACCGACAGGCCGCCCGTGGCGAAGCCCTCTCCGCGGGCGAGGAGCTGGTAGGTGTTGCGGCGGAAGAACTGCGCGCCAACGGAGGTGCTGGCGACGATGCCGCGCTTCAGCTGAGTGCGGGCGCTGGCGCCGTAGTCCACGCTGGCCACGCTCAACTCGCGCCGACGCGAGGTCTTGCCGCCGTTCTGGTCGATCGGATTGCCGAAGAACTGGCGCAGCTCGGGACCCATGCGCTTGGTGAGGCCTACGTTGTCCTCGCCGGTCTGGTCGTAGCCGGCGATCAGCCGTTGCGTGAACCACTTGAGCGGCCGGTGGTTGAGCGTGATGCTGCTCGTGGTGCGGGAGACGCGCTGGTAGTTCTCGAATGCGTTCCAGAACGCTTCGGGCGGCGCCGAGAAGAATCCGCGGCGGAGCGAGTCGGCGCTCGTGCGCGGCGCCTGGCCGAAGTACGCGCTGAACCACATGCCGCCGCCGGCCTCGAGCGGCAGGCGGATGTTCTGCTGTGTGATACCCACCGACGTCGTCACGTCGAAAGTGCGCGTGGGACTGATCGTGACGTTCGCGCGTCCCGAGTAGCGCCACAGGTCGTTGGTGGGCTCGATGCCGGTAGTGTTCTCGTAGCCGCTGCTCAGGAAGTATCGCACCTGATCGGAGCCGCCGCTCAGCGACAGGTTGTGCTGCTGCGTGCCGCCCGTCTTGAAGAGCGGCGTGCCGCGGGCGTCTTCCTGCTCCACCGCGCTCCAGCGCTGCAGCTGCTGGGTGAGCGGGTTCCGGTTGATGTTGTACCCGATGCGCTCCTGTGCGTCGTTGTACCAGTTGGCGCCGCCGCGCGTGTCGAGCGTGAAGGTCGTTTGCCCGGCGCGGCCGCGCTTCGTGATGATCTGGATGACGCCGTTGTTGGCCTCGGTGCCGTACAGCGTCGCCGCGGCTGGCCCCTTGATGACCTCGATGCTCTCGATGTCGTCGGGGCTGATATCGTTGAGGCGGGAGACCACGGCCGAGCCGAAGAACTGCGTGTTGGGACCGGTCGAGACGTCGTTCGCCATGCGCACGCCGTCGATGTAGACGAGCGGCTGGTCGCTGAGCGAGAGGCTCGACGCGCCGCGGATGCGGAAGCGCGGGCTGCTGCCGATCGCGCCGCTGCCGCCCACCATCACGACGCCGGGCGCGCGGCCGTTGATGAGGCTCGCGGTGTTCGGCACGGGGGCCAGCCGCTGCACGGCGGCCGCGTCCACCGTGGTGACCGCGTGGCCGTGGGTCGCACCGACGTGCGCATCGCCCTCGTCGACGCGCACGTCGGTGCGACCCACGGCCACGCTCTCGCTGAGCGCCCGGTAACCCAC
>CAYWCJ010000137.1:0-11155 GCA_964456595.1 uncultured Gemmatimonas sp.
CCCCAACACTGAGGGCAACGCTGCCGAGGGTGCGCGCATACCATCCGCTGACCATCAGAAATCCGAGATAGCCGAAGATCACGCCACTTGCGCCTACGTGCACGGAGCCTGGCGCACCGAGCAGCCAGGAGAGGAGGCCGGAGCCGAGCATCGCGGCGAGCGTCACGCGACCGAGGTGCTTGGCATCGCGCAGCATCACCAGCCATCCGAGCACCGCGAACGGAATGGTGTTGGCGAGGAGATGATTGAGACTACCGTGCAGAAATGGTGCGAAGAGAATGCCGCGCAGTCCGGTCAGCGTGCGCGGGACGATGCCATAGGAGAGCAGTGCTCCACCCGACAGCACGGTCGCGGCGAAGGACAGCCAGGCGACGCCGAGTGCGCTCGTCAGCACCGTCGCTTGTGTCTTCACCGCGCGCGTCATGCTGCGCACCGTCGTTGTCGCGACCCGTGTACCCATCACCACTCCTGATCGGTGCGTGCTGCGCTGCGTGCTGTGCTGTATGACTGTCGATGCAATTGGATGGGCGTCACCGCTGGTCGCGTCGAATTACGCCGACGAGATTGCAGTATGACAGGACCCGCGCCCACCCACTTCAGCCTGCTCGGCGGCGAAGACGGCATTCGTCAGCTCGTCGACCGATTCTACGACCTGATGGACAGCGCGCCGGAGGCAATACACGTACGTGCGCTGCACGCCACAAGTCTCAAGTCGTCGCGGGAAAAGCTGCGGCTCTTTCTCACCGGATGGACGGGAGGGCCACCCGTGTACGTCGAAAAATTTGGGCACCCCAAGCTGCGGATGCGGCACTTTCCCTTCGCCATCGGTCCGCTGGAGCGCGACGAGTGGCTCTGGTGCATGGAGCGCGCGCTCGACGCGCACGAGATGGACGCGATGCTACGCGAAGAGCTGAAGGGAAAGCTCAGGAATACCGCGGACCATATGGTGAACAAACTGGACGGATGAGGCAGCGGGAACTCGGACCGCGGGGTGCTGCAATCGTAAACGACCCAGTCTCCAGCTTTGAGTTGAAGTCTGGAGCGAGCCAGTCGACCTCCGGCGCGCTGGGGTGGTGACGCGCGCGACCCGCAAGACCCAATCGCGACGACGCGTGACTTGCTTGCTCAGTACTCCATCGCGAAGCTGGACACTGGGTCGTTGAGCGGTTCGTTGAGGTTTTGGTTCCGCGTTTGGTTCGGATTCGTGCGCGCCAGGTGCCCCATTCGCTCATTCCCGCTACGTTCGGTCTCGACCACCTCGTTTGCCGGCGCGCATCGGCGCGATCCACCCGTTGCCTGAGTGAGCATGAGCGTCCGCGTCTTCGTTACCGGCGGTACGTTCGACAAGGAGTACGACGAGCTGCACGGTACGCTCGACTTCCGCGCGACGCACGTCAGCGAGATGCTGCGTCGCGGCCGCTGCGGCCTCGATATCGCGGTGGACGTGCTGATGATGGTGGACAGCCTCGACATGACCGAGGCGCAGCGATCGCAGGTGGTCGATGCCTGCGTGTCGTGCCCGGAGTCGCAGATTGTCATCACGCACGGGACCGACACCCTCGTCGAGACGGCGCAGGCGATTGCACGCGGTGTGCGCGACAAGACCGTGGTGCTCACCGGTGCGATGGTGCCGTACGCGTTCGGCAGCTCCGATGGACTCTTCAATCTTGGCAGTGCGGTCAGCTTCGTGCAGACGTTACCGCCCGGTGTCTACGTCGCGATGAACGGAAAGTGGTTCCCGTACGACGACGTGCAGAAGAATCGCAACATCGGCGTCTTCGAGCGTCGCTCGTAGCGCGCACGGTTTCGGGGCGCGGGAGACGGCGAGAGTGCGACGGCTCCGGCGGTCTTGCGCGCGGTTGTACCGGCGGCAAGCATAGGCGATCTCCCCGCCGCGCACGTTCGGCCCTTCGGTGACACCACTTCCCGTTTCCCCATTCTGATGCCCGGTCTTTTCGTCCGTAAGTCGGTCTCCGACTTTGAGCACGACTTAGCCGAACGCGGCGGTCTCAAACGCTCGCTCACCCGGTGGCATCTCACCGCGCTGGGAGTTGGTGCGACAATCGGAGCGGGGATCTTTGCCACCACCGGCACGGCGATCGCCGGCGATCTGGCGCGACCAGGCGCGGGGCCGGCCATCATCTTCTCATTCGTCCTGACGGCGGTGGCGTGCGGCTTCGCGGCGCTGTGCTACGCAGAGTTCGCGTCGATGGTGCCGATCGCGGGTTCGGCCTACACGTATGCGTATGCCGCGCTTGGCGAGTTCGTGGCGTGGATCATCGGATGGGACCTCATCGTCGAGTATGCCGTGGGCAACATCGGCGTGGCGATCGGATGGTCCGGATACTTCCGCGAGTTGCTGAGCTTCTTCAACCTCAATCTTCCGTCGTGGCTGGCCACCGACTTTCGCTCGGCGTCCGACGCAGCCACGGCGGTGGCCGGTGGTGCGACGGATGCCGTGACGCTCTATCTCGCCTCGGCCCTCACCACGGCACCAACGATTTTAGGCGTGCGCTTGATCGCCAATCTGCCGGCGTTCCTTGTCGTTGTGCTCATCACGCTCGTGCTCATCAAGGGCGTGAAGGAGTCGGCGAATACGAACAATGCGATGGTGATCCTCAAGATCGGCATCATCCTGTTCTTCCTTGCGGTCGGTCTCTTCTTCGTCAAACCGATCAACTGGAACAACCCGGCAACGGGTGGCTTCGCACCAAACGGGTTCGGCGGCATCAGTGCTGCCGCCGCGATCATCTTCTTCAGCTACATCGGATTCGACGCCGTGTCGACGGCGGCCGAAGAGGCGATCAACCCGGCGAAGGACATGCCGTTCGGCATCATCATGAGTCTCGCGGTCACGACGGTGCTGTACATCGCACTGTCGTTCGTGATGACAGGTCTGGCGCCGTGGCAGCAGCTGGGCACTGCCGAGCCGATGGTGACGGCGTTGCGTCTGGCCGATGGACCACCGGCGATTCTCAATGCGTCGCGATTCATCGTCTCCATCGGTGCGGTGATTGCGATGGGCAGTGTGCTGCTCGTCTTCCAACTCGGACAGCCGCGCATTTTCATGGCGATGGCGCGCGACGGACTGCTGCCACCGCTCTTCGCGAAGGTACATCCGAAGTTCAAGACCCCCTATGTCGGCACGATCATCACGGGCACGTTCGTAGCCTGCTTCGCGGCCTTCGCCAACATCGCCGAAGTGGTCGACCTGACGAATATCGGAACGCTGTTCGCGTTCATCCTCGTCTCGATCGGCGTCATTGTCCTGCGTCGTACCGATCCGGATCGTCCACGGCCATTCCGCGTGCCGTGGGTGCCGCTCACGCCGATGATTTCGGTGGTGGCGTGTTCCTACCTCATGTACAAGCTGCCGGGCGTCACCTGGATACGGTTCGGCATCTGGTTGCTGGTGGGTCTGGTGCTGTACTTCGTGTACGGAGCTCGGCACAGTCGGCTGCGGAACCCGGGGCGGAGAGCGGGGCGGTAACCGCGCGGATCGGGGTGATCGGCAAAAGTGGTGGACATGGTGAGCACGCGGCCGGCTACCCTCGGCGCGCTTGGCCAGCATCCCGAACTGGGGGTGCCGGGTGTACCGGGTAGTCAGGTGGCAGCACCGGGTGGAGCGGCAAGCACGACACGCATGCTGTTCCTGCTCTACCCGGTACCGAGGTCCGAGCACCCGGTACACCCGACACCCCCAGTTCGTGATCGCCGAGCAGCGCGCCAGGGGCAGCCGGCCTCTACTCGCCCTCGCGCGCCTCGCGCGCCTCTGCCGCCTCTGCGCCTCGCGCGCCTGTGCGCCACCTCACCCGCCACTCCGCCGTCGTCTCCTCGCGACGACGCTCGCCCTACGCGCTCGCCGCCGAACGATGCAGCATCGCCCCCAGTGCCGTGCCGTACCCCGCGTCCGGTGGAAGCGTCAGACGCATGCCGTAGTAATCACCAACCTGATCGAGCACTTTGCGAAAGCTCTTCATGTCCGTCATGTGTCCGATCACCACCACGCGCTGCAACCGTTCGGCGCGTGCGGCATTGATCGCGGTGATGGCGATGACCTGTCCAACAAGTGTCATCAGGGCCGCGGCGAGGTCGGCGCGACTGACCTCGTGTGCACCGCGCGCGAGTTTGCCGAAGCTCACCGCAGTCGCATCCGGTGGCAGCGTGCCGATCGGTCCGGAAATGACGTCTTTGAGACTGAGATCGGCGCCGTTGGGGTTGCCCTGCTGCGCCAATGTATCGATGGCCAGCGCGTCGTTGGTGGAGAGCAGCAGCCGCCCGAGTCCGAGCAAGGTGCCGCCACCCACGCCACTGCCGGTGATATGCGCGTAGTGTGAGCCTCGCGCCGCCACGACCGCAGTGCCTGAGCCGGCGCTGACAACGAGAATGGGCGTCGTCGGATCGTCACTGTCACCGAGCGCGAGCGCCTGCCCGCCGCGCCCGATCGCCGTCACCTCGTCCACTCCAAAGAGCGAGCAGGCACCGATCTGCGTGGGCAACGCGCGGTGCCGTCCGCCCGTCACGGCCAGCTGTGGCAACTCGGCGAGCCGGACGCCGCCAGCCGCCAGGACTTCGCGAACGACCGCTTCGTCAGGCACTCCGTCGGAGGGTCGCGTCCAATGACGGAGGGTGCCGTCAATCGACGCGACTGCGTCGGTGTTGCTGATGCCGAAATCGATCGCCGCGTGCATGGCGGGCCTCCAGGGAGGGAACAACGACTGCGAGGACTCAGATGTCGGCGATTCTAATGCGCGACGCGACACGGGGCACGCCCGCTGAGCGGACGTGCCCCGTGAATGTCGTCAGAAACGTCGAGCTGAGTCGAGCGTTGGTTCCGCGAGCGGCTACGCGACTCTTCGTGGCACTAGTAGCGCGGGTACGGAGTGCGTCGCCCGCCGCCCGCCATGCCGCCAATCATACCGATGACGGTGCCGATGTTTCCGATATTCCCACCGATGCCGCCCATCCCCGCGCCCGGACGGCGTCCGCCTCGCGGTTCGCAGTGATCGTCGCCCGCGCGCCCGCCACGAATGATCACGCCGCCGCGTCCACGACCATTGTCGCCGCGCCCGCGGTCACCGTCATCGGTGCCAGAGGTTCCCGACGAGGAGCCGATGTACGGTCCGCGACCTTCCACGGCGGAAATCGGATCGATGACGGGAGACGGTGCCGGCTCGGGGGCGGATTCGGTCATCGTGGGCGAGAGCGTTGGAGCCGGATCTTCGGCCGCTACACTCGGTGCCGCCACTTCGGCGGTGGTGGTGGACGGCGACTCGACGGGCGCACGCTTTGGACGACGTACCATCGCGCGCTGGCCGCGGCTGCTGCCACTGGGAGCGCCGTTGGCTTCGAGTTCGACCGCGGACACCGCCTGCGTGCGCGACTGACGCACCGTAGAGGCCAATTGCAAGTCGCGCTCGAGATCGGCGGTCATCCCGTCGGCCGTCGATCGTCCGTTCCCGCCGCAACCGGCGAGCACGAGTGTTGCTGCGAATGCGGACAGCGCGGACAAGGTCTGGATGTTGCGCACGTACACCTCCATGGCCCGCGGGGGCCGCGACCGCCACTCGTACTCGATGCGTTCTGGTCACGGCACCAGTGCCGGTGAACGTCCTCCCACGCTCCGCAAACCAACTCTCACCTGCGGGCACTACCACTCAACACCCCGCAACCCCAACCCACCACCCGACACTCGCGGTTTCTTCGCCACGTCGTCGGCCCGTCAGGCATACGCCACGCATAACAGAATACAGCAAGTCATACGCCACAAGAGTCGGTCGACGTTTGCCTCGGGAACCTTCGCACCGACCCAGCAGGACGTCCTCCTGACAGGACGACACGTTGTCCCATCCCTGAGACACGCGCGGTTGCCTCGCGCACACCAAGTTGGAGCATGCCGATGATTCACGCTGCTATCCAGCCGACACCCGCCGTGCCGCCGAGCTCCCGCCGTCGGCAGGTCGCGGGCGCACTCCTCCTGCTGACGATCGTCTCCGCTGGCTGTCAGCATCCCGAGCGCGTAGACGCCGCCGAACGGCGCCTCATCGCCGACTCGCTGCAGGCGCTGGTTAAGCAGGCCTATGATTTCTCCAATCCCGACGCGAGCGCGCGCCTGCTCGGTCTGTATGCCGACAGCGGTCGCGTCATTTCGGCGGCCGCCGGTCGCGTCACCACGACACGCGATGCACTGGCGTCGGATATTGCGGGCTTCTGGCAACGGGTCGGACAGAACATGCGACAGCCACGATTCGAGCTCGGCAGCGCCTACGTGGACATCATCACGCGCGACGCTGCCGTCATGACCTTCACGTATCGCATTCCACATCAGACGCCACAGAACACGCCGCACACCGTGAGTGGAGCGTGGACGACGTTCTGGCGACGACAGGGCGGGCGCTGGCTCATCGTGCAGGAGCACCTCTCCGACACGCCCGAGTCCACCGCGCCAGGACCGACACCGTCCGACAGTCTTACCGGCACGTCGCGAGACAGTACCGCACGCCTGGGCGTGGCGCCGTCACCCGCCCCCGCGCATCGGCACTGAGGCCGCGGATCACGCTCTATTCGCTGACCTTGGCCAGGACCGCATCGAGTCCGGGCCAGCCGGCGAGTGTATAGCGTTCGAGTGTGCGCAGGTAGCGCAGTCCGTCGGTGGAATGCTGCGCCAGCACGGCGGCGGCGCCACGCGCGACCGCGTCCGCATCGGCGTATGGCGCCTCCAACTTCTCGTCGATGACGCCTTTCTCGTGGGGCACGCCGGCCGCGTCGAGAAAGGAGATCTGGATGCCCGGCTCCAGGTCCACGTAGAGAAGTTGCAGCAGCTCCAGCTCGTCCTGCGAACTCTGCGCATTCAGGCGCACCACTTCCCGTGCCAGTCGGTCGGCCGGCCAGGCGAGCAGCGTCGCGGCGCGAAAGCCACCGCCGCGCGCGACGAGTCGCTGGCTGTACGTGGCGCGCGCGCCTTTGTGCTGCGTGATGGCGTGGAGGAGGAGCGAGAGCCGACGTTCAGCCGAGAGCGAACGGTACGGAGAAGGACTGGCCATGATGTTGTGCGCGACGAGAAATCTGATGGCGTTCGCTTCGAGCAAACGCAGCGGGAGCGATTTGGCGTGCTCAGAACCATAGCCGGACGAGCGACCGGACGCCTCGGCTCGCCCCGTGCGGTGTGTGTGGTGGATTCGTGATCAGATGCGCCGTGGTGATCGGCAGGGCATCTTGCGGACGGGCAGGTTCGCCGAGTCGACAGCGCACGCTCGGCGTGACGGACCTCCTGCATCGTGGCGCGCACTCAGGAGCATGTCGTGCATCGACTCGTCGTTCGCCCCACCCGCCGCGCCTGCAGTGCACACCGTCCGCCGGTGCGCGTGCTTGTGGCGTGCGCCCTGACGATCGGCGCGGTGCTGCTGCCCTCGGGCGGCGTGCAGGCGCAGTCGCCGGACGTGCCGGTGATCGCTGCGGCGGCCGATCTCAACGCCGCGTTGCCGGAAATCGTCAAGCGCTTCACGAGTACGACGGGAAAGATGGTGAAGCTGTCGTTCGGATCGTCGGGCGCGTTCACGCAACAGATCGCCAACGGCGCGCCCTTTGAGGTCTTGCTGTCGGCCGACGAGAGTTACGTGCAGCGCCTCGTGGCCCTTGGATTGACCGACGGGGGGGGCGCGCTCTACGCCATCGGACGGATCGGGCTCTTCCTGCCGAACGGATCGCGTATGGTCGCCGACTCGCTGCTGCGCGGAGTCGGATCGGCGCTCTCGAATGGCAGTCTGCAGAAATTCGCCATCGCCAACCCCGTGCACGCGCCCTACGGTCGCGCCGCGCAACAGGCGCTGCAGCGACTTGGACTCTGGCGTGCGGTTCAACCGCATCTCGTGTTTGGAGAGAACGCCGCGCAGGCGACCCAGTTTGCCACGTCAGGGTCCGCGCAGGGTGGCATCATTCCGCTATCCCTTGCGTACACGGCGCAGGTAAAGGCCGCTGGCAGCTTCACCTTGCTCGACGATACACTGCACGATCCTTTGCGCCAACGCGCGGTGTTGCTCAAGCGCGCACGGGCAACAGCGCGCGCATTCTACGCGTTCCTCCAATCGCCTGATGCGCGCGCGATCTTCCAGCGCTACGGCTTTCTGCTTCCACCATGATTCCCGTGGGCGTAGTGCGTTCATTCACTCGCGCATGAGCGGACAGATGGATTGGACGGCGTTCCTGTTGTCGCTCAAGCTTTCGGCGTGGACGACGGTGCTGCTCGCGCCCATCGGGATCTGGCTGGCGCGTCTGCTTGCCTTTCGTGTGCGACGCGGCAAGGGCGTGCTCGAGGGAATCGTCGCGTTGCCGCTCGTGCTGCCACCCACGGTGCTGGGCTACTACCTGCTGCTGAGTCTCGGCGGCAACTCCACCATCGGGCGGCTGTGGACGGGCGTCTTCGGACACGGTCTCGTGTTCACCTTTCATGGGCTGCTGCTCGCCTCGATGCTGGTGAATTTGCCGTTCGCCGTGCAACCCATGCAGCGCGCATTCGAATCACTGCCGACCGATGTGCGAGAGGCGGCGTGGGTAAGCGGACTGACGCCGTTCGAGACGTTCTGGCGCGTCGAGTTGCCGCTCGCATGGCCCGGCGTGCTGTCGTCCTTCGTGCTCACCTTTGCCCACACCATGGGTGAGTTTGGCGTGGTACTGATGGTTGGTGGTTCGATTCCCGGTGAAACGAAAACCGCCGCATTGGCGATTTACGATCGCGTGCAGGCGTTCGACCAATCGTCTGCCGGGTTGATGTCGGTCGCGTTGGTGCTCGTGTCGGTGGCGGCAATCGCGATCGTCAATGTGGCGTCGTCGCGGGTCGGGCGGCGTCATGAGTGATCCCTCGCTGCAGGTCGCGCTGGAGCAGCGCGGGCGTATTCCGCTTGACGTGCGATTCGCCTGCGCGCCAGGCCGCACGGTAGCCCTTATCGGCCCGTCGGGTGCCGGCAAGTCCACCATTCTGCGGTCGATCGCGGGGTTGTATCGGCCCGATGTCGCCGTGGTACGCTGTGCGGGTTCGACGTGGCTCGACACCGCACGCGGTATCGAGCTCGCGCCGCATGAACGGCGCACGGGACTCGTCTTCCAGTCGTACGCGCTCTTTCCGCATCTCACCGCGCTGGAAAACGTCGCGATCGCGCTCGGACACGTGCCGCGCGCCGAGCGACGTGCGGCGGCAATTGCATTGCTGGAACGCGTCAACCTCAATGGCTTCGAAGCTCGACGTCCCGGCGCGCTGTCCGGCGGAGAGCAGCAGCGTGTGGCGCTGGCGCGGGCGCTCGCGCGCGACCCGGCGGTGCTGTTGCTCGACGAACCCTTCGCGGCGATCGATCGTCGCACGCGTCGTCATCTGCGCGAAGATCTGCTGCGACTGCGCTCGCAGCTTCGCGCACCTATCGTGCTGGTGACGCACGATCTCGACGACGCGATCGCCCTGGCCGACGAGATCGTGGTGATCGATCGCGGACGGATGCTGCAGTCCGGGCCAGCACGCGATGTGATGACGGCACCGGCGTCGGACGAGGTGCGAGCGATACTCGACCTGTCGACGCCGGTGCTCTGACGACTGATCGACATCGTCGATTCCCCCGCCCGAACGGCGTGCCGTGAGTAGCCCGTTCGGGCAATGGGCACAGCAGGAGCCCGCGCGCATTGTCCGTGCAGCGACTCGCTGTCGTCCATCTCGTTGTCCATCTCGTTGTCCATCTCGTCGTCCATCTCGTCGTCCCGTTCCAACGACAGGCCTACCTCCGGCACCATCATCCACACATGTCCAGCACACTCGAACTCCTCTCCAACGATCTGGCCAGCGCTGTCGATCGCGCGGCACAGAGTGTCGTCGCGATTCACGCCCGCCGTCGCATTCCGGCCAGCGGCATCGTCTGGCGCGACGGAATCGTGGTCGCCGCTGACCACACGGTGCACAAGGATGAAGACATCCGCATCTCGCGACCCGACGGCGCGGATGTTCGCGCCCGTGTCATCGGCCGGGATGCGGGAACCGATCTCTGCCTGCTCCGGATTGATGATGCATCGACAGGCAACGTGAAGCTGACACCCGCATCGATCTCCACCGCGCTGTTGCGCGTCGGACAACTGTCGCTCACCGTCGGTCGACCCGGGGCCGATGCGACGGCGAGTTTCGGCGTCGTCTCCGCCGTTGGTCCGGCGTGGCGCACGTGGCGCGGTGGTACAATCGATCAGTTCATCCGACTCGACCTGGCGGTGTACGACGGGTTCTCCGGCTCCCCACTGGTGAACGCCGCCGGAGAAGTGGCGGGACTGTGCACCTCGGGACTTTCGCGCGGCGCGGCGGTCGCGGTGCCATCGATCACCGTCAATCGCATTGTCGATCAACTGTTGGCACATGGCGGCGCCACACGGCGCGGATTTCTCGGCATCAGCACACAGCCGGTGCAGCTGCCGGAGACCGTGCGCGAACGCATGGCGCCCATTGGCGCCGACGTCCCGACGAGCGGCCTGATGCTCGTCGATGTGCGACAGGGGGCGTCGGCAGATCGGGCGGGCATGCTCTTGGGGGACATTCTCGTTGCGCTCGACGATCAGCGCATGGAGGATCCGCGCGACGTGCTGGCGATGCTGGGCACGGCTGCGGTCGGACGCGAGTTGCGCGCGCTCATCGTGCGCGCCGGCGCGCCACTCACGCTCACCGTCACGATCGACGAAATGCCGGCGCGTTGAACACGGCAACAGGTGTGACCGACGATCGGCATTGTCGCTGCGCCTTCTCCGCACGCTCTCTCTGCACCATCACGGTTTCTTACGGACGTCCCCATGAGTAACGGTGCCACTCGCTCCACCAGTTCGTCCCCCGATGAATACATGGACACATCGACCGACACATCGACGCAGGCCGAGGGCGGCGCGGCGCTGCAGCAGGAGCTGGCGTCGGCGGGCATGCGACTTCGTGACGTGACCGTCGTGATCTCCACCGACGATGCGCGCGCTCGTGGATCGCGTGCGGCAGCCGCCGGTCATGGTTCTGGGATCGTCTGGAGTGCGGACACCGTGGTGACCAATGCGCATGTCGCGGTTGCCGATCGACTGCGCGTCGCGTTTGCCGATGGGGAACAGATGCGGGCGCGGGTGATCGTGCGCGATCGCGGTGGCGATCTCGCGC
>CAYWCJ010000138.1:0-11090 GCA_964456595.1 uncultured Gemmatimonas sp.
CGCGCACGCCGGCACGCGACAGACTTCCCACACCTCGATTGAAATTCCTATCCTGGATCTGATGAATCTGTTTCATCCGCTCAAGTCAGACTACGTGCGCACAGATCCGATCGTTCATCCGTTGTTGAACAGCCGCTTGCCGGATGATCGAGGCGGAAGCGGCGAGCACAACGCGGGTGTGGGCGCGAGTCCAAGAAGTCCACTCATTCTCCGCCGCGGAGCAGCATGATGAGCAGGCAGCTCGTGATTGTCGGGACTGGGCTTTTCGCTGAGGTCGCGTTGGCGTATTTCGAGGAGTTCACCGACTACAAAGTGGCCGCGTTCGCCTGTCACGCGCGCTTCATGCAGGGCAACACCATTCACGATCGCCCGTTGCATGCGGTCGAGGCAATGCCGGAAGCGTTTCCGCCGTCGGAGTACGATGTATTCGTCGCGATCGGCTACGGCCGGATGAATCGCATGCGGCAGCGCGTGTACGAAGAGGTCAAGACGCTTGGATATCGATGCGCGACGTTCGTACACCCCACCGTGAAGATCTGGTCGTCAACCACGCTTGGCGACAACGTGTTCATTTTCGAAGACAACACGATTCAGCCGTTCACGCGCATCGGCAACGACACAATCCTCTGGAGTGGCAATCATCTTGGACATCACAGCAGCGTTGGCAACCACTGCTTCATCGCGTCGCATGTGGTGATCTCCGGATCCTGCACCGTCGGCAACAATGTATTCATCGGAGTCAACGCGACCTTCCACGACAGTTTGACGATCGCTGATGACTGCCTGATCGGCGCCGGCGCGGTCATCTCCAAGAGTACGAAGGCAAAGGAGGTGTTCGTACCGGCATCCACGAAACCGTTTCCGAAGAACTCTGAAGAGATCGGCTTTTAGCATGCGTGCATCATGAGCGTTGCAGATGAACTGGCCCAGGTTGAGTCGCTGTACAGCGCAAACCTGCGCGAGAAGGGTGTGAGTGCCGCAGCCGTCGGCTGGAACAGCGCCGAGTCACAGCGACTCCGCTTTCACAAGCTGACCAGCGTCATTGCACAGCGCGACGGGCCAGTCACGATCAACGACTACGGCTGTGGCTACGGGGCGCATCTCGAGTACCTGACGCAGCAAGCGGGCATCGACGTGCGCGCGTACAACGGATACGATCTCAGCGAGCCGATGCTCGCCGCGGCGCGAACGCACCTCGCCGCGTTCGACGGCACGCTCAATCTGATCAACTCGTCAGAACTTTCGACTGTCGCAGACTACTCGTTCGTGTCGGGCACGTTCAACGTGCGGTTCGCTTCAGACGATGATCGGTGGGCCGACTTCATTCGCGCCACACTCGCAAGACTCGATGCCTGCTCGACAAAGGGCTTTGCGTTCAATCTGCTGTCAACCTACGTCGATTGGCAGGAGCCGCACCTGTTCTACGCCGATCCGTTGTATTGGTTCGACTACTGCAAACGCAACTTCGCTCGCGCGGTGTCGCTGTTGCACGACTACCCGCTGTACGAGTGGACCCTGATCGTGCGAAAGGACAGAGCGTGACGTGGCGCAAGATCGGCTTCTTCGAGTCGCCGACAAACGGACCGGCTTGGCGTCACAGTCACTGCCAGTTGCCGACCGCGTTGGTACTCAGCGATAAGCACGTTCGCGTGTTCTACGCGTCGCGCACGGCCCAGCAGCGATCGCATATCGGTTTCACCGATCTCCTGTTCGGCGACAATCCGGAGAGCTTTACAATCGGCCGTGTCGCCGATACGCCAGTAATGACCCCCGGGCCTGTCGGTCACTTCGATGAGCATGGCGTCTATCCTTCGTGCATCGTGACGCACGAAGGCCGGCACTACATGTATTTCATCGGCTGGAATCAGGGCGTCGAAGCGCCGCTCTTCTACGCATCCATCGGGCTGGCGTTAAGCGACGATGGACTGAACTTCGAACGGGTGTCGCCGGCGCCCATCATGTCGCGAAGCGAGCACGATCCATGTCTCGTCACGTCACCACACGTGTACATCGAAAACGGTGTGTGGCGGATGACGTACGTGTCCGGTATCGGCTGGTGGCGAAATGAAAAGGGCACACTGCAATCCACATACCACATCAAGAGCGCGTATTCGAGCAACGGGGTTGAATGGACGCGGCATGGACGCGTTGCGATTGACTTCGAGTCGGGTGAAACGAACCTCGCACGTTCTGCCGTGCTCAAAGTAGGCGATGCAGACTATCGCATGTGGTACAGCCGCGTGCACCGCGACCTCGGCAAGTATCGGATAGGTTACGCTGAATCCACCGATGGCGACACATGGATGCGCAAGGATGCACTCGCCGGCATCGGGCTTGACGATTCCTTCGCAAAAGAGATGATCTGCTATCCCAACGTTTTCACGGTCGGGCGGGAGACCTATATGCTCTACAACGGCGACGGATATGGACGCGCCGGGTTCGGCATTGCGAGGCTCGTGTAACGCGCAAATACTACGGGAGCGCGACCGGCGGTTCGGTGTGCGTGGACAGCTGCGAGAATGGCACGACGAAAAAGTGCGGAAACGAAGTGAGTAGCTCGTTCGCGCTACGCCTCAGCAGACTCGAGTCCAGCACGCGCGTGTAATAGAAATAGCGCCGCTCAACCGTTCCCCATCGGCGTTTGTAGTCGTACACGCCGTCCTGCGTCAGCCAGGTTCCGCCCCAGTTCCACATGTTGTAGCCCGCCGTGGCCGCGTCGACCATGGCGCGAAAGATGAGGAGGCTGAGAGGTTGGTCGCTACGCGCCGCTTCGACCGTGGCCGGCGTGAAATACTCAACGGTGCTGTTGGCGTAGAACAGCAGGAGTGCCGCCACCCGCTCACCCCCAACGCGCGCAACATACAAGCGGCGCATCGTTACCGGAACAGAGCGCATCGCTTGTTCAAAGAACGTCCAGTCCTTGGCGAGTCCTCCGATGGCGCGAATGTTCTGTTCGTGGGTGGCGTGCAAAAAACGATAGTCCTCGATATCGTCGCTGACGGAAACCATTACGCCAGCCTTGATCGCCCGCCGGATGTTGCGCGGCCTGGGCTCGGCAAACGACGAGAGTAAGGTTGACTCGACAGCGGTCGACCCCGCGGGGAGCGGCGTGAGCAAGCCGATGCGTTCATCACGCAGCTCAAAGCGCGGGTCCTGCTCATACAGCGTGCAGTCACCCTCGTAGGGCGACGTGATGATGGTGCACGCCACACAGCCTTCTGCTTCGGCGCACTCGTGAAAGGCGTCGAGCAGCGCGCGCCGAACATGTGGCGCATTGTCGTGAACCATCACACCACCGTTGCTGCCGTAGTACGGGAGCGAATTGAGAACGCGGCCAAGCCCTGCATCGGTACTTATCATCGCAGGTAGCACGCCCACGATCTCGCGACGCGCGTTCAGCGCCAGGAAGTACCTCGCGTTGCAGCCGAGATAGCCAATCAGCGTGTCTCGGAATGCCAGCGTTGCGTACAACAGTACAAAATGCTCATTCGCCAGATACGACGAATATGCTGCCTCCATGCCCGGCGTCAGCAGTTCGACCGTGCACTCGCACTCGCGAGGACTGATCAACGGCTCGTCCACCAACGCCAGAGGCGTCACGGCACTTGCCCGACAACTGCGCTCGTACCTGACGTCCGCGTCAGATCAAACGCCTCCCGCAGCGACGCCACCACAATCTCGCACTCGTCGCTGGTCATGCCGGCATACATCGGCAAGGTGATAGACGCATGCTCGGCGATGAAAGCGTTCGGAAAGTCTTCGCGGCGATAGCCGTACTTCTCGCGATAGTAGTGCAGATGCGGCGGCGCGTGCGTCCCCTGACGTGTAACGATTCCCTGTTGCTCGAGCGCGTGCATGATGCGATTCCGTTGTGCGAAGATCGCATCGATATTGCCGAGCGTCGGCGTCTCTGGTTGAAAGAGACAGACATAGGACTGCTGCCCATGTCCATAGTCCGCGTGACGAAGCGGCGGGCGCAGCCACTCGAAGCCCTGCAACAGCGTGTCGTAACATGCAGCAGCGGCCTTGCGTCCGCTTTGAATGCGATCGGCCTTTCGCATCTGCGTAACTCCAAGCGCGCCCTGCATATCGGTCATGCGATAGTTGAACCCGAGATGCCTATACTCGGCCAACAGAAACGAGTACTGCTGCTCGTGCCGTTCGAGGTCGGAACGACTCGCACCGTGGTCACGCAACGTGCGACACAGCGATGCAAGCGCAGTGTCGTTGGTGGTGATCATGCCGCCTTCGCCAGTCGTGATGGCCTTGCGCGGATGAAACGAGAATGCGCCGAGTGTGCCAAGGGTCCCGACGTGCCTGCCTTTGTACCACGTGTCAAAGCCGCAGGCAGCGTCCTCCATCACCCATAGACCATGCTGCTTCGCGAGCGCGAGCAGAGGGTCCATGTCGGCCGAGAGTCCGAAGAGGTGAACGGGAATCATTCCAACGGTGCGCGGCGTGATCGCGCGCGCAGCGGCATCGACGTTGATGTTGAACGTTTCGATATCGACGTCGACGAATACAGCCTTCGCGCCGAGATGCTCAACGATGTTCGCGGTCGAGATCCAGGTGAACGCGGGTACCAGCACTTCGTCGCCAGCCTTGAGTCCGAGCGCTGCGGCGCCAATGTGCAACGCCGTCGTGCAGCTGGTTGTGGCCGCCGAATTGACGACGCCGGTGTAGTTGCAGAACTGCTCTTCGAACTCGCGGACATAGCGTCCCTGCACCACCCAGCCGCTTTTGAGCGGCTCGAGGATGAGTGCGAGATCGTCCTCGTCGAAGATGGCCTTGGTGATGGGAATCTGATGCATGCGAACTCCGTTGTTACGCAGCGCGTCGGCCACGTACGGTGATGCCGTACGGGTCGACATGAGTGTGCACGACGCCCAGGTGCGCTTCCTCAAACCAGGCCAGCACTTCGGTGAGGTCATGGCGCGTGGCATCCTGCGGGTGATACCAGTCGTAGTTGATCGCCACGTTCTCGTCGTGCGAAAGATTCGCGTTCCAAAAGCACTTCATGAAAAAGTGGTACACGAAGCGTTGCAGGTCGTACTCGCCAGCTTCAATGCCGAGCATCTCCACGGAAGGGACGTTCACCGTCACTGGCTGTCCGTTCACACGCGTCGCTGAGAGCGCGCGGCCGAGTTCGGCGATCTCGGCGCTGACGGCGCGGGCCTGAGCGTACGGCATAGAGGCGATGCGATCGCGCACGTAGTCGTCCGTGAACTCGCGGATCGCAGCCTTCTTGCGATACACATAGATCGCGATCTCGCCGTTTGGTGAGAGGCGCTGTGAAAGGTTGCGGAATGCACCACGCGCGTCGCCGGTGTGATGCAGCACTTCCTGACAGTAGACGAAGTCGAACTCGCCAAACTGAGTGAGGTCACCAAGCAGGTTCGCCGGTGCGACCACAACGTTGGGTAGCGCGGCAAGATTGTCGCACGCCACATCCGCTGCGACAAGATCGATGCCGGTGAGCTGCGATGTAGACGGCGCGAGCCGCTGCAATAGCGCTGTCACACGACCGTTGCCGCAGCCGGCGTCAAGAATGCGCGCCCGATCCGCAAGATACGAGCGCATGGCCGCCGGCGAAGCAAAACCATTGCGGTTCAGGATCCACTGCTGGACTTCCGATCCTTCGCGAAGCGTCTCGTCAAACGCGAGACGCGGGTTCTGCGTCCATTTGTCGTCAAAGCTGCGCGCTGTGTTCGTACCAATGGTCGGTGCAATCGTCGTCGTCATGCGGCACCCCGCAGCGGCGTCCTGCGTTCCAACGCCCGTGCAGGATTGCCCACAACGATCGCGTTGTCAGCCACGCTCTTGATCACAACCGCGCCCATGCCGACAATGGCATCTTCGCCGATCGTGACGCCACCGTCCATGATCGACACGCTCGGCGCAATCCACGCGCGCGCTCCTATCCGCGCACTCCCGGCAATCATAGCGTTCGCCGTGAGCACGGCATCCACACCGACCACCACGTTGTGCGCGATGTGCACCAGATTATCCATGCGCACCCCCGACTCGACAATCGTATCCGTCAGTGTCCCTCGGGACACGCAACTGTTTGCTCCAATCTCCACATCGTTGCCGATCTGCACGCCACCGATCTGTGGGAATTTCTCGAGCGCGCCGCTCGCGTTGCGCTCATGCCCAAAACCGTCTGCGCCGATGATGACGCCGGCGTGCAGGGTCACCCGCTCGCCAAGACGCGTGCCGGGATACAGACACACATGCGCGTGCAGCACGCAACCCGCGCCCACTTCGCAGGCGTCTTCGATGACCACGTATGGACCGAGGTAGACATCGTCGGCGACACTGGCTTTGGGGTGCACCCAGGCGGTGGGATGTCGACCGCGTGGCGGTGCAGGCGCAAAGAGGTTCGTCACGATTCGCGCGAACGTCAGACGCGGCGTCGGGGTGATGAGCAACGCCGCGGTGGATTGCACCACGAGGGCCGCAGCCTCGGCGGTGCACACGATAATGCCGGCGTTGCTCGCATCGATCAGCGCCGCGCCCGCAGCACCGGTGCGCGAGCAGAAGCTGATGTCCGATGCCGTCGCCATGTTGATTGGCATTGCGCCATCCACGGTGCAGCTCCCATCGCCGGCCAGCTCGATGATATCGAGCGACGGATCGTCGGCGATCGCCCGCGCGCCCACGGAAACAGCAAGGCGGCGCGCGCCCTGCGCGACGAGGGTGCCTTCTGACATGTTACGCTCCGACATTGGTTCTCCCCGCCTGTTGCATGTCCTCGCGATAGTAACGACGCATCGACTCCGCGCGCCCACTGATGCAGCGCTCGATGCGCGCCGCGGGCGACATCGCTTGATCCGTCCACCACTCCGGATGCGTTAGCACCTGAAGCTTCTGATCCGTCGCGTCCCGCAGCACGTTCTCCAACCGACGGTGCCGCCAGTAGCCGTTCGAGTCGGAGACGTAGCCGACTTCATGCTGAAAGCGGGCAGCGTACGTGTTGATCCGACCGCCGTACGTTTCCCGTTGACAGCCGAGCAGGAACGGCGTCGGCTGATGGAAGGAGAACGCAGAGACCGGTTGCCCGATCACGCGCTCCAGTAGCGATGACTCCCACGCGACAATGTCGTCGAGTGCCACAGCCGATGTGATGCCGTAGTAGGTGGTATCGAGATGCAGCCCGACATCGTGACCAAGTGCCACAATCTCGCGCGCTAAAGCGGTCACTGGTTGTTCGAGCAGGTTGTACAACTCGCTGTGCAAGCGGAAGAAGTAAGTGGCACGGATGCCTTCTTCGTGTTCGAGCTGCGCGAGTGTGTGGGCGGCGTGTACCGAGTAGTCGACGTCGTGGCGCCAACGCACAGCGTGCTGCTCATCGTCCGCGTCGGTGTATGCGCGAAAGACATAGCTCTGCTTCGCCAAGCGCAGCAGCTTGCGGTAATTGGCGCGCGTAAAGTCGGCGAAATGATACGTCTCCGCCAACGCGGTCGCGCTCAGCTCGTCGCTGATGTCGGGGAGGAGCGCGCTGGTCACGCTGCCAACTGTGCGGCGTTGCCGTCGCGGAACTGTCTCAGCCACCACTCGAAGTTGAGCAGCGACCAGATCAGCAGCCGATGATTCACGCGCCCTTCAACGTGCTCCTCGATCAGCGTGTGTACGGTTTTCGGATCGATGAATTCGTAGAGCCGGGCGTCCTTGCTCGAGAGCAAACGGCGGATGTAGTCGATGCTCTCACCTTTGAACCAACTGCCATCCGGCGCAGAGAACCCCTGCTTGCGTCCGTTCGCGTACCCGGCAGGCACATACTTCGCGAGCGCCTTGCGGAGCAGCAACTTTCCGTCTCCCGTTTCTGCGAAGTACTGCTGCTTCTTCGCGCCCGGCGTGTTCTCGTCCATGCGGACGATGTTGTCGACGTGCTTGAGCTTGTACTTGATTGGCACGCGTAGCGCAAAGTCGACAAGATCGTTGTCGAGAAACGGCACGCGGGTTTCGAGTCCATGCGCCATCGACAGCTTGTCCTCGACCACAAGGAGTCCGTGCAAGAACGTCGATAGCTCAAAGTAGAGCGACGTGTTGATGTAGTCGTCCGGGCGCATAGCGAGGAACGATCGTCGACGCAGCACATTGCGGAACGCTTCTTCCGGTCCGTTGACAGGCATCGATGCGTTCATCGATCGCTGAAAGAACGAGCCGCGATGCTTGTCCGGTACCAGACGCTGCCAGTACGCGAAATATTTGTCGATGTACTGTGCGGCATCGTCGTTCTTGAGCGCGCGATAGTAGCGCCACGGGTAGCCGGCAAAGATCTCGTCGCCGCCGGTACCGGCCAACACGACTTTCACAAAGCGTGACGCGAGCCGTGACACGTAGTAGTTGGGATAGCTCTGGCCAACGCGCAGATCTTCGAGATGCCAGACAAGCTTGGGCAACACACGCTCCATGTCACCCGCTTTCAGCACCACCTGATAGTGCTCGGTCTTGTATGCATTCGACAGCTGCTCCGCCTTCGCGCGCTCGTCGAACGCCAACTCGAGCCCTGACGCAGACGATAGGTCGAAGCCGGCCGTAAAGCTCTTCACGTTGCGGAACTTGCGCGCCGTCAGACACGTCACCGCGCCGGAATCGATGCCGCCACTCAGATATGTGCCGACCTCGACATCGGCTTGAACTTGGCGCTCCACGGCCTGCTTGAACAGCCGATCCAGCTCTTCGAGATACTCGGCTTCGGGAACGCCCTGCTCGTCCTTGAAGGTGTAATCCCACCAGCGCTTGGTCTGCAGCGATTCAGGATCGCCCAGAGTAATCGTGAGTATCGTCGCACGCGGCAGCATCTTGATGCCGTCAAAGAGCGTGCGATCCGTGAAGGTGTTTTGAAAGGTGAAATACTCATTCAGCGCCGAAGGATCGACACGCACCGTCACCGACGGATGTGCGAGCAGCGACTTGATCTCCGAACCGAAAAGCAGCGTCTGGCCATCAAAGCGATAGTACAGCGGCTTGATACCGAAGCGATCACGGGCGATGAACAGCTTCGATTCGCGCGCATCCCACAACGCGAACGCAAACATGCCGTTGAACTTCTCGACGCACTTGGGCCCCCAGACGCGATACGCCTCGAGAATGACTTCCGTATCGCTCTGCGAGCGGAAGATGGACCCTTTGCGTTCGAGCTGCTTCCGCAGTTCACGCCAGTTGTAAATCTCACCGTTGTACGTGAGCACGAGCGATCCATCGGTCGAGCGCATGGGCTGATGCCCGAGTTCCGACAGGTCGACAATCGCGAGCCGACGATGCCCGAAACCGACGAATCCACCGGTCCAGAATCCCTCGCCATCGGGCCCACGATGCTTCACGATATCGGTCATCGCGCGCAACACGCCAATCGGCACCGGAGCGCCGTTGACGTTGAAAATTCCGGCGATCCCACACATCAGCGAATACCCTGGATGATCACGCGGTCCTTACGCTGCGTGCACGAGTTGAAGCGGACGTCCCGCCGCCTGCGCTGACACGCGCGTCATGTGCGCATCGCGCCAGGCGATGAGGCGCGCAAGGCCGTCGCGCAGATCGATCGTCGTGCGGAAACCGAGATCGCGGGCCGCCTTTTCCGGGCAGCCAACTCGATTGGTCACGAATACCCGGCTCTCCGGCTCGTACTTGATCGGCTGCTGTGAGCCGCGGATGTCGAGAATCATTTGAGTGAGTTCACGCAGCGACGTCCGCGTGCCGCTTCCCACGTTGTACGCCTCTTCGGTGACGTCACTTTCCAGTGCAAGCACGTTTGCTCGCGCGCAGTCGCTGACGTAGATGAAGTCATACGCCGCCGAGCCGTCGCCATGTAGAATGGGCGGAAGCCCACGATCGAGCCGGTCGAGGATCTTCATGATCACGGCGATATACGTGCCTTTGTAGTCCTGGCGCGCCCCGTACACATTCATGTAGCGCAGCATGGCGACCGACAGCTTGTAGCGATCGGCGTACGACTTGACCATCGCTTCACCGGCAATCTTGGTTGCGCCGTAAAACGTCTTGTTGTTGAATGGGTGCGACTCGGTCATCGGCAGTTCCACCGCGTCGCCATACACAGACGCAGAAGACGAGTAGACGAGGCGCTCAATGCCATGCTGGCGGCAGGCCTCGATGACGTTGAATGTGCCGCGCACGTTCACATCGAACGCGGCCTGCGGAAATTCATGGCACTGCAGCAACCACAGCGCCGCGAGGTGAACGACGCACTGGCTTTCGCTCACCGCCGCCGACAGAATGTCGGACTGCAGGATGTCGCCACCTGTTTCGAAGATGCGAACGCGCGGGTCGCGCAGTGCATCGGTGAGGTTGTCGACCGTGCCCCGGCAGAAGTTGTCGTACACGATGACCTGCTTCACATCACGGGTCAGCAGCTCGTCGACGACATGGGAGCCGATGAAGCCGGCGCCGCCAATTACACAGATGGTCTTACCGCGAAGGTCACGCATGGCGAAGGCAAACCAGGAGGAGGAGTTTGAAGCCGTCGCCTCGCGTCACCGACGCAGGCCCGGACCATCACACTCTGAGCACGCTCCGTGCCGCCATCTAAAGATATTCACCGCAACAGCTTACATATGCTGGAATGCCGGGATCATCAACCAGCACTGGCTATGTTTGCCGCTTATCGGCAAAAAACGCCGAGCCACCTGTGTGACGGTCAGCCCTGATCTAGCCGCCGAACGCAGACGAAAACTCCCGTCTGACCGACCGGGTTGGCCGCCGTTGCGGGCACCAACCCGCCAAAAACCGCGTCCAGCCCCGCCGAGTCCAGCAGCGCCTGCATCTCCGGAAACGCCCATTCGCGGACGCGATCGGCACGCACCGGTGGGCCAATGTCATCGACGGACACGGTGAACTCCCGAAGTGGCACCGAGATCACCAGTACCGCCGAGTAAAGGTCGCACGTCTCGTCGCAATGACAACAGTTTTCCGAGCAACAATGAACCAATGCACGTTTTTGCAATGTCGCGCGCGAATGTTCGCGAGATCGCGCATCCGACGCGGAGCGCAATCAGCGTTATTCTACAACCTCAACGCTGGCTTCTGCTGCGAGCGGACCGACCGATGCTGCGTGCTGCGCTGAAGGC
>CAYWCJ010000139.1:0-6335 GCA_964456595.1 uncultured Gemmatimonas sp.
GCTCAAGGTCATGCACTACATCGTGGACCGGCAACGCGATTTCTTCGAGCGCGGCGTGCAGGCGTTGCGTCCACTCACCCTGCGTGAAGTGGCCGAAGCCGTTGGCATGCACGAGTCCACCGTCAGTCGCGTGACCAACGAAAAGTTCGTGCAGACGCCACGCGGTGTGCTGCCGCTCAAGTACTTCTTCTCCTCTGGTCTGTCCACCAACGATGGTGACGATGTCTCGGCGCGAGGCATCAAGGACCAGATCCAGAAGCTCGTCTCGGGCGAGGACTCCAAGAATCCACTCACCGATCAGGCGATCGTCGAGATTCTGCAGCAGACCGGTGTGCAGATCGCACGACGCACGGTCGCCAAGTATCGCGATCAACTTGGTGTGCTGCCCGCGCGCATGCGCAAGCGCATCTGAGCGGCGCATGACCGTCTCAACGGCCCGCTCCCGCTCGCGGTGACTGCGCTTTCCTTCACGTCGCCCGCAGCGTCGCGTTCGGCGCCAGTGCGGCGCGTGGACGTGAGCGTACTGGTGCCGGCCAAGGACGAAGCAGAAAATCTTCCGTTGTTCATCGCGCTCTGCGCGGAGATGGTGCGGGAGCAGCAGGCGTCGTACGAAGTCGTCGTCGTGGACGATGGCTCAACGGACGGCAGTTGGCCGTTGCTGCAGCAGCTTGCGGCCGAACATGCGTTTGTGCGGCCTGTGCGACATCGCGCGCAGCGCGGCATCGCCGAAGCTTTGCGTACCGGGTACCTGCATGCGCGCGGAGAGGTGCTCGTCTTCTATCCTGCCGATCTGCAGTTCAAGCCGGAAGACATTCCACGCCTCGTCGCACCGATTCTTGCCGATGAGTCGGATATGGTGACAGGATACAAGCAGGGCCAGTACGAAAAAGCGTTTGTCTCGAGCATCTACAATCGGCTCAGTCGCACGCTCTTTCACGTGCCGGTGCGCGACCTCAACAACGTGAAGGCCTATCGGCGTGAGATCATGGCCGCGCTTCCCATGCGCCCTGATTTCCACCGCTACATGATCGTACTCGCGGCAGCGCAGGGCTTCACGGTCACTGAAGTCCCGATCCCGCTGTATCCGCGTCACGCCGGACGATCCAAGTTCGGATGGTCACGCATTCCCATCGGCGTGCTCGACATGCTCGCCGTCTGGTTCGAGCTCCGCTTCGGACAGAAGCCGCTGCTCGCGTTCGGCATGCTCGGCGCGGCGATCTTTCTGGTCGGGTTCATCGCCGGCGTTGTTGCACTCGCCGTGCTCGCCATCAATGGCGTTGGCATTCGCGCGGTGTGGACCGTCATTCAGACCTGTCTCGTGCTCGGCGCGATGTTCTTCTCCACGGGCATTCTTGGCGAGCAGATCGCACAGCAACGCGCCGAACTGCGCGAGATGCGCCGCGAACTCGAGTCGGCCAATGGTCTCCTGACCGACACAGGCGCGCGCGCGGAGACTCCGCGCGACGACGCCTGATCCCGCGCCACGCGCGTGCGGGTTCTGTTCGTCACACACAACGTTCCTCGCTTCGATGGTGATGCGGCGGGGTCGTTCGTGCTCCGGCTGGCCGTCGCGCTGCAGCAGCAGGGGCATCGCGTCGACGTGATCGCTCCCGGCGGCGCGGGCGTCGATGCGAAGGACCATCTCGAAGGCGTCGACATCGAGCGCATACCATACGCCAGCAACACGAACATGACGCTTGCGTACGTGGGCACCATGGCCGAGTCGGTGCGCAAGTCGTGGAGCGCGCGCTTCGCATTGATCGGATTGCTGCGCGCGCTTCGACGTGCGACGCAGCAGCGCATTCGCCAGGCCGCGCGATCCGGCGATCGATACGATGTCGTGCACGCGCATTGGTGGTTTCCGGCCGGACTCGCGCTCTGGCGTGCGTTTCGTGAGGGCGGCAGCGCCTCGCGATTGCCACTCGTCATCACCATGCACGGATCCGACGTGCGACTTGCGCAGCACACCAGGCCGGCACATCCGATCATGCGCGCGGTGCTCGCGCAGGCCGCTGTCTGTACAACCGTATCGAGTTGGCTGGCCGATGCCGTGCTGCGCATCGCGCCGGAGGCGAACGTCACGGTTGCGCCCATGCCGGTCGACACGCGCCACTTCCGTATGGGTGACATCGCAACGCCGCGCAGCGGCATTCTCTTCGTCGGGCGGCTGAACGAGCAGAAGGGACTCGCCCTCTTGGTCGATGCGATGGCACGGCCTTCGCTTGCGGGCGCGACCCTCGATGTCGTGGGTGAGGGTCCGGATACCGACGCCTTACGCGCGCGCGCAGTCTCGCTCGGCATTGAAGCGCGCATCCGCTGGCATGGCGCACTGCCGCAGCCTGCGCTGGTGCCGTTGTATCAGCGCGCCGTGTGCGTCGCGATGCCGTCTCGCGAGGAAGGACTGGGACTCGTCGCGGTCGAAGCACAGTTGTGCGCCACGCCTGTGGTGGCCTTTTCCTCCGGCGGGCTCACCGATGTGGTCCGCCCCGATGCCGGTGGATCGCTCGTCATGCCGGGCGATGTCGACGCGCTCTCCGTCTCGATCGGCCGGCTGCTCGACGATCCAATCGACGCGGCGGCGCGTGGGCAGGCCGCGCGCGCGTTCATGCTCGCGCAGTTTGCACCCACGCATGTCGCGCAACGGTACGCCGCCCTCTACCTCGAGGCGTGCCGTGGCACCCGGTGACGATCGCTCGTTGAAGGCCACGTCGACGAATTCAACGCCCGCCCCAAGCACGGCGCGTCGACTTTGGCTGGTTGCCCAACTGTCATTGCTCGCGGTCGTGCTCGTGCTCGCGGGTCGCGCCGTGGCCTCGCAATGGAACGAGCTGCTGGCCGAAGCCAAGGATCTCGACTTGCGCTGGAAATGGATCGGGTTGTCCGCCGTCATGGTGTTGGCCGTGCATGCCATGCTCATCCAGACATGGCGCGTGCTGCTGGCGGGGTGGGGAAGTGATCTGCACTTCGGATCGGCGGTGCGCATCTGGACGATTTCCAACCTCGGCAAGTATCTCCCGGGAAAGGTGTGGTCGATCGGCGCACTCGGTGTCCTGGCGAAACGCGAAGGCGTGTCCGGTGTTGCCGCGAGCGGCGCCGCACTCTTGAACGCGCTGCTCAACCTCGGCGCAGGCTTCGGCGTAATTGCGTTGGTAGCTGCGAGTGAAACGCATCGCGTTGCACCGTGGTTGCGAAATGCAGCCATCGCCGGGAGTGTGCTCTTCGTGGTCGGTGTGCTCGCGTTGCCACGCGTGCTCCCACCGTTGCTCGATCGCGTCGCGAAGTGGCGCAAGGTGTCGGCGGCTCCACAACACGTGCCGGCGTCGCGACTCTGGCTGGTGACGCTGCTGCACGCGCTGTCGTGGGTGGGATACGGCCTCGCATTCCAAGCGTTCACTCTCGGAGTGACGCCACAGGTGGCTGGCGCCTCCACTATGTTCATCGCAGTTTACGCGGCGTCGTATCTGCTGGGATATCTGACGCTGTTTGCTCCAGGCGGGATCGGGGTGCGCGAGAGTGCGATGGTCGGGCTGTTGGTGACCTTCGGACTCGCGCTTAAACCCGACGCGATACTGCTCTCTCTGGCTTCGCGTGTGTGGCTGACTGTCGTTGAAGTGCTACCGGGACTTATCGCGCTGTTGCTGACTCCGGCCGCGATGCGCCGAGCCCTGCGGCGGACCCAATGACGCTGGTGCGTGCCAGCGGCCCACCGCTCCACCGTTCACACTTCATTCGCAATTGATGGCTCGAACCGACGCGACGGCCGCGATCGACGCGCAGCCGCGCTACCCACTATTGTGGGCCGCGCTCGTCTGTGGCATGGCCACGCTGCTCCTGGCGTGGCCCGCACTCGGCGGCGCCTTTCTCGTCAATCCGCATTCCGACCAGTACATCGCGGGCTACTCCTTCCGCGAGTTCGCTGCGCAATCGTTGCGCGCGGGAACCGGCTTTCCACTCTGGAATCCTTACCAGTTTGGCGGCATGCCGTACGTCGCCGCCATGCACGGCGACATCTTCTACCCGACATTCCTGCTCCGCCTGTTGCTCCCCACTGACATTGCGATGACGTGGGGCTTCATCGTGCACATGGTACTGGCCGGCGTCTTCACCTTCGGTTTTCTGCGGGCTGCGGGAGTACGAACGCAAAGCGCGCTGGTCGGCGGAGTGGCGTATCTGCTGAGCGGGGCAGTGGCGTCGTACGCGTCACCTGGACACGACGGCAAGCTGTTTGTCAGCGCACTGCTGCCCGCCGCGCTGTGGGCGCTCGTTCGCGGCATGCGCGATGGACGCGTCGCAGCGTGGGGAGCCCTCGCGCTGGTGATTGGACTCGCGGTACTCTCGCCGCATCCGCAGTTGCTGCAGTACCTGCTGCTCACCTGCGGTGGCTTCGCGCTCTTTCTGGCTGTGCGTCCCCTCGCGGTCGCGGTCCATGGGGCATCGACGGTGGTTTCGAGCGGCGCCACGTCCACCGGTGTCTCCGGCGAAGCGAGCGCGTCGAGTGTCTCGATGAAAGGGGCGACCAACGCTGCACCCGCCACTGAAGGCGGCGCGGCACGGTTTCGCCGGCTCGCGTATGCGCTCGGCGCAGTGCTGATCGGCGCCATGATGGGCGCCGTCCAGTATCTACCCGTCCGCGAGTACGTCGCGTGGTCGCCGCGCGCGGGCGGGAAGGGATACGACTACGCGACGAGTTTCTCCTTCCCGCTCGAAGAGACGCTGAACGCATACCTGCCGCAGTTTTCGGGCATCCTCGACAGCTACTGGGGTCGCAACGGCATTCACTTCCACAGCGAGTACGCCGGTGTGGCCGTGCTCGTACTCGCGCTCGGTGCGTTTGGCGGCGGACTGGTCAACCGACATCGCACACACGCCTGGTTCTGGCTTGGCGCGTTCATCATCTCGCTCCTCTGGGCGTGGGGCGGAAACACGCCCTTCTTTCAGCTGATTTATGCCGTCGTACCCGGAACGAAGTTCTTCCGCGCCCCCAGCACCATTCTTTACGTGACCGCGTTCTCCACGGCGGTCCTCGCGGCCTTCGGCGCCGAACGCGCGCTCTCCGGCAAGACCTCTGTTCGCTACGCGATCGGCTGGACCGGGTTTGCGTTGCTGATTGCGCTCGCGGCGAGCGTCGGCGCGCTCACAAACGTCGCCATGTCACTCATGGGAGACCAGCGAGGCGACGCCATTCAGGCAAACGCGAACGACGTGATTCTCGGCGCGTGGCGGTCTGCGTTTTTCGTCGTCCTGACGCTCGGCGTGATGCGCGCGCGCGCGCGTGGCAATGTGACCACCGGGCTTGCCGGCTGGTTACTGGTCGGCGTTGTCGCACTCGACCTCTGGAGCATCGAGCGAAAGTACTGGCTCTTCTCGGCGCGCGCGTCGGAGCTCTACGCCGAGGACGACATCATCAGGTACATCAAGGCGCAACCGCAGCCGGGTCGCGTGATCGCGCTCCCGTTGAGCGACAACATGGCCCCACACGACCCGTTTATCGCCGGTGATGCGCTGATGCATCTGGGTGTACGCGGCGTCCTCGGGTACCACGGTAATGAGTTGGGTCGCTTCCAGCAGTTGTACGGGAAGGACGAGGGCTACCAGCCCATTGCCAACCCAAACTTCTGGTCGCTGACCAACGCGCGCTATTTCTACACCAACGCCAACGCCGTCCCGTTCCAGGGCGCGAAACTGGTTGCCGGCCCCGTGCGAAACGCCGCAGGAACCATGACGTATCTCTATGAGTTGCCGGGCGAACATCCAGCAGCGTGGGTGGCTCCACTGATGGTAAAGCTGGACGACGCGACCACCAAGGCGACGATCCTGAATCCACTTTTTGACGTTCGACGTGTCGCCATCTTCGATTCGTCTGCGGTCGTCGAAGCCAAGCCCGTCAATACTCCCGTGCCGGAGCCAGTGTCCTTTGGGGTGAAGGTCACGCGCTACGATCCAGGAGCGATCGACCTCACGCTGGAAGGCCAGGCACCAACCGGCAGCGCGCTGGTTGTGTCTGAGAACTACTACCCGGGGTGGAGCGCACAGGTGGATGGAAAGCCGGCGACGATCGGACGTGTCGACTTCACCCTGATCGGTGTAGCACTCCCGGACGGGGCTCGCTCCGTCACGTTGCGCTTCGAAAGCGCGCCTTACCAGACGGGTCGGACGGTAACCCTGGCGGCATTGGCGATGGCATTGGTGCTCATCGGATTTGGAACCATCGTCGACCGGCGCGCGTCGCCGGTGATTGCTTGAGGACTAGCGCTTGAGGAATATCGCTTGAGGAGTATCGCTTGAGGAGTATCGCTTGACTCGTATTCCCACGCCCCCACGGGGCTCGCTCAGCG
>CAYWCJ010000139.1:6345-11086 GCA_964456595.1 uncultured Gemmatimonas sp.
GTGCCGACGTACAACGAAAGTGAAAACGTCAGCCGTATCGTGCCGCTGATTCTGCAGCAGGACCCGCGGCTCGAGGTGCTTGTCGTGGACGACAATTCCCCGGATGGCACGGGGCGCATGGCCGACGAGCTGGCGGCAAACGATAGCCGAGTTCACGTACTGCACCGACCTGGAAAGCAGGGGCTTGGCCGTGCCTATTTGGCCGGGTTCGCCTGGGCACTGCAGCGAGACTACACGTACATCTTCGAGATGGACGCGGACTTTTCGCATGATCCGCAGCATCTTCCCGAGTTTCTCGCGGCCGTTCGGGACAAGGATCTTGTGCTCGGTTCGCGCTACCGGGACGGCAAGGTGACGGTTGTCAATTGGCCGATGTCTCGGCTGATGCTCTCCTACGCAGCCAACATCTATGCACGAGCGGTGACCGGATTGCAACTCGGTGACGCCACCGGCGGATTCAAGTGTTTCCGTCGAGAAGTGCTGCAAGCCATCCCGCTCGATGAGGTTCGATCGAACGGCTACGCCTTCCAGATCGAAATGTCGTTCCGCGCATGGAAGCGCGGGTTTCGAATTGGCGAAATTCCGATCGTCTTCCACGACCGCACCGAAGGCGAATCCAAGATGTCCAAAGGCATCGTCCGTGAAGCCATCTGGATGGTTTGGCGGCTGCGCTGGTGGGGGATCACTGGTCGTGCGTGACGGTGAACTGACGGGAATTCCGTTCGCGAAGATGACCGGATCCGGCAACGACTTCGTGTTCTTCGATGCGCGTGACGCGCCGATCGAGCTTCTGACATTACCTCAGGTGATTCGAGCTATATGTAATCGCCACAACGGGATAGGAGCTGACGGTATCGTGGTGCTTGAGCCACTGACTGGGGACGCGACGGCGCGAATCCACTACTTCAACAGCGACGGGACTGCCGCTGACCTTTGCGGAAACGCGACGCTGTGCTCGACCTCCATGTCGGCTGAACTTGGCTTGGCTGACGGCGGCGCGATAACGTTGCTGACGCCCGCCGGCGAGATCCGGAGTCGGCTGGTCGATGCCGTTCCGGAGATCGACCTGCAGCCCGTCACGGATATCCGATCGGAGATCCAGATCGATCGAGGACCGGGCGAGACGCGCATCGGCTATGCGACCGTCGGCATACCGCATCTCGTGGTGCTGTGCGACGACGCTGACGCGGTGGATCTGGCTGCGCGCGGACCTCGGCTTCGACGGCATCCGGTCCTTGGAGATGCCGGGGCAAACGTCAACTGGGTCTCGTCACGCCACGACGGCAGCTGGCGGTATCGCACCTTCGAGCGCGGGGTGGAAGGTGAGACCCTGGCGTGCGGAACAGGCGCGGTCGCTACGGCGATTCTGCTCGCGACCTGGCAGCTGGCCTCCGCGCCCGTCCACCTACACGCGAGCTCCGGTCGAGATCTGGAAGTGTCGCTGCGTCGCTCAAGGGACGGATCCGGGGCGTTCCATCCGACGCTTCGCGGCGAAGGGCGAGTAGTCTTTCGCGGCCGAATAGCGACACTAATCGAGTGAATTGTGCCGGCGGCCGGTGTTGTACCTGACGGCTGTCGCCAGGGACGGCCAAATATCGGGAAATCGATGTGGACAGGTGCACAGATTCTGTCCTCCGTGATCCCGCGCCGAGAAACAGGTTTCGACAGCGACCTCTAAACGATTGTGATGTAGTGGTTTATCATCTCGCGTCCACATTGAGAGCCAGGAAGCCATGGTGGATTTCCCACAGTTATCCACGTGCATTGGTTTACATAACATGTATTATACGCACTTGTACCAATTGCACGTCACACGCACTGGCCCGTTATTGGCTTGATACCAGCTCTTTAGTGTCGTGTTCGAACCCGAACGGTCAGATCGGCCCCTCCACCCACCTCCATCCGCGCCCCCGATGCGCTTCGAGCGAAGACGTCGATCCAACAGGAACGACCATCCCTCGCGCTCAACGACATGCGACACGACCGCGCCAGTACGGCCCTCGCGGCACATGCCCGAGCCGAACGCGAGCTGGCGCGGATGCCGCAACCTGGCCGAATCGCACTCCAGGTGTCGCACCTGGCTCATCCGTCATCACCTCGCGCGTGGCTCCTCAGGTCGTCTGAGGCGCGTCACGCCGCCAGACGCTGGTGGACCATGAACAAACGCTTCGGCGGTCCGAATCTCGAAAGATCCGGACCGCCGTGTGCCTCGCATGCGTGTGACGCCCTATAGCGCTGGGTAAAACCGATCATCGCTGCGGGACCTTGCCTTCGTCACCCGCCAGAACGCCGACCTCTCCATTGGTCAGAAACTCCGGTCGTTCGCCTGCGGTGCGCCGGTTACTTCGCGGCGCCCAGGATCTCGCCCAGTCGAACCCGGGCTTCCTGCGCGAACGGCAGGCTTTCGTCCTTGGTCAGCTGTTCCCAGATCTTCCGCGCCTCATCCGGCTTGCCGGCGAGCATCAGCGAACGTGCCTGCGACGACTGCAACTGCCCCTTCTCAAGGGCGAATTTCGCAGCGGCGGCGGCCTTTCCGTAGTGCTCTGCGGCTTCCACGAACTTCCCCTGCGCCTCAAAGCCGGCGGCAATCGTGCCCTCGAACGACGCGGCGAAATCGGCGCTGGCCGACCCCTGCGCCTTCTGGAGACGCGCGATCGCTTGATCGTACTGTTTTTGCTCGAACATGACGTGTGCGAGCAGAATAGCTGCCTGTTGGCCGGCGGCCGTGCTGCTGTAGCGCGTCGCGACCTTCTCGAGCGCCGCGGCAGCGTCGGGCAGCTTCCCCTGCGCTATCGGCGCCTGGGCGTCGTACAGCGCCTTGGCCGCCTTCTCGCGCGTCGAGGCATCGTTTGAGCGGTACACAAAGATGGCGCCAACCGCGACGGCGATCGCCACCACGCCGTACAGGATCGGCTTCTGATTCATCTGCAACCACGTGGACACCTTCTCGATCGGATCATCCGTGAGATCGGCCGTTGCCACCGTGGTACGGGTCGCCTGCGCCATACAGAAAGCCTGCGTGTTGGAAGGAGTGCGCGCGCGCAGACCACCTGCGGAAGCGCCGCTCGATAGGAGCAGGCAAAGATAGCGGATCTTGCACGACTGTGGAGTACCCCGACCAATTTCGGTGCCCCCTGCTCCGACATCTTCCCACGTCGATGGCGCTTTGTCGGACGCGCCTCCAGCTTCTGCCGCTCCCGCCGCCGTCGCGGGGACCGTACAACCCCCCCTCCGCAATCTCTCCGCAACCTCTCCGCAACCTCTCCTCACCCTCTTCGCTGTGACTCAGCCGTCTCGCGGCGACGCGATGCCTGGCCGCACGACATCCGCAGGCGAGACGCCAACGCGTGCGCGATCGGTCGTCATGATCTTCGCGCTGACTTTGGCGATGATCACCTACGTCGATCGCGTCGCGGTATCGCAAGCGGCCGGGGATATCCGAAGTGACTTGGGCCTTGGTCCGCGCGAGATGGGCTGGGTCTTCTCTGCGTTTGCCATTGCCTACGCGCTCTTCGAGATACCAGGCGGCTGGCTGGGCGATCGTTACGGTCCGCGCACCGTACTACTCAAGGTCGTGTCGGCGTGGTCCTTTTTCACCATGGCCACCGGCTGGACGTGGAATCTGGCGTCGATGCTCGTGTGTCGATTTCTCTTCGGCGCTGGTGAGGCGGGCTGTTTTCCGAATCTGACCAAGATTTTCACCATCTGGCTGCCGACGCGGGAGCGCGACCGCGCCCAGGGCATACTCTGGCTCAGCGCGCGTTGGGGTGGTGCGTTCACGCCGGGCTTGGTGGCCGTCGCACTCCACTACGTGAATTGGCGTTGGACGTTCGGCATCTTCGGATTGGTCGGCATCGTCTGGGCAGTGCTCTTTGCGCGCTGGTTTCGCGACCGACCATCGGAACATCCCGCAGTGAACGCTGCCGAACTGGCGCTGATGGACGGCGCTGAACGCAACGCCCCGTCGCATCGAACGGTCCCGTGGCGACGACTGCTCACCCACCCCTCCGTGTGGATGCTCTGGCTGCAGTACGCGGCGATTTCGTACGGCTGGTACTTCTACATCACCTGGCTGCCCACCTACCTGCGCGAAGCGCGCGGGATGCCCATTGAAAAGAGCGCAGTGCTTGCCGGACTGCCGCTGTTCTTTGGCGGCATCGGCTGCTTCGTCGGCGGGTGGCTCGTGCGCCGATTGGTGGCCGCGGGCACCACCACGGCGTCCGCGCGAAAGTCCGTTGCCGCGGCGGGCACACTCGGTGCGGGCGCGTTGCTGCTGGTCGTGACGCAACTCGAGCATCCCGTCTTGGCGATCGTCACCCTCGCCCTCGCCAGCTTCGCCAGCGACCTCGCGATTCCGAACGCGTGGGCCGCGTGCATGGATGTGGGCGGTCGCTACGCGGGCTCGCTGTCCGGAAGCATGAACATGCTGGGTAACATCGGCGGTGCGCTCGGACCACTGGTCGTCGGCTACATCCTCGACGCGGGCCGCCCCACGGCCGATGCCATTCCGGCGATCGCGAGCTGGAACACCGCCTTCGTCGTCGCCGCCATCGTGTACGCCATCGCGGCGATCGCGTGGCTCCTGATCAATCCAGTCACACCAATTTTCTCCGACGATGATTCCGTTCCAAATCGCTGATGCTCCGCACCGTGCGTTGCCCTGCCAGTGCCCCCGGCCGGAGTCGAACCGGCGACCAACAGTTTAGGAAACTGCTGCTCTATCCAACTGAGCTACGGGGGC
>CAYWCJ010000140.1:0-4551 GCA_964456595.1 uncultured Gemmatimonas sp.
ATCCAACGCAACGTCGCCAACCGCCATCACGCCAACCGCCATCACGCCAACCGCGCCGAGTCACTGCCACGTCGCGCATCCCCGTCGGCCTTCGCTGCGGTCGCCGCCAACGTCGCCGCCGCCAAGGCGCGCTTCCGTTCGTTCATCGCGTGCTCACGTTCGGCCTCAGCTTCCGCTTCCGTCGCATCGTCCGACGCTTCCTCGGCCAGTTCTTCAGCCTCTTCCGCCGCCGCTTCAGCATCGATCGCCAAGCGTTCGGCGCGATAGCGCTGATACCACTGGCGCGTGACTTCTGCCGCGAGTTCACGATTCCCAAGTCCGAACGACAACGCCAACGCCAGCGCCACCGCGCCAAAGAGAATCGCGAAGGCGGTCGTGACGATATCGGTGGCGATGCCCAGCTCCTGCAACGCCATGAACACCGCCAGGACAATCACGCCCACACGACCGGTGCGCGCGAGCCATGGACCGCCGTGCAACGCACCGGCGGACGCCATGATCAAGCCGCCGACAAAGCCGCCCAGTACGATGCCCAGAATGATGATCACGATCGCCGCGATCACGCTCGGGATGTAGCTCACCAGCTCCGAGAAGACGTTCGCCAGCGACTCGAGACCGATGGCGTTCGCCGCCACCAAAAGCACGGCAAACATCACGAACCAGAACAGCAGGTTCGCGATCACCTTTGCGGGATTGAGATGCGAACCCGAACGCTCGACGGCGTGCATCACGCCACCACGCTCGAGCAGCTGATTGAATCGCATCCGCCGCAGCAGACGCTGCGTCCCCTTCTCGATCACTTTCGCGACCAGATAGCCCGCGAACAGGATGACGAGCGCGCCAAAAAGCGCCGGTACGAACTCACCAAGCAGCGAAAAACTCTGCTCGAGTCGTTGCGAGAACGTCGTGGTGGCGGCGGACTGACCACTCCCGCTCGGCGTACTCGCCTGCGCGAGGAGCAGGGTGTCGGACAGTTGAGTGGTTGACACTGCGTGAATCACGGGCAAAAGGGCGCCGGCTCGGGGCGCGGACGGGTCGTGTGACCGATAGTGAACTTAGCGAGGCGGCAGAGGCGGTGCACCAGTCCGCGCGTCGGAGCTTTCTTAGGTTCGCGTCCCGCGCTTCACGTCAAAGATCGCGCTGCGTTTGCACGACGGGCACAGCAGCCATTCCCGCTGCCGATGATAGCCAAGTCCGAACGATCCGCCGCCGATTGGCCGTTTGGTCATCGCCACCCCACAGCGGGGACAGAGCGGCGTCTCGCCCGCCATTACCGCGACCCGCAGGGCACGTTCTTCGTCGTTCGTATAACGAGCCGCGTCGGCCATCAGAGTCGGACCACGACCTTGCCGAACTGCTCCCCGGATTGCAGTCGCTCGAACGCCCCCCGCCCCTCGTCCAGCGCCCAGACTGAATCGACCGGCGGCATCAGCGAGCCGTCACGGAACGCCGCCGTCATCGCGTCGAACTCCGCATTGCTCCCCATCGTCGACCCCATCAGCGTCCACTGATTCCAGAACATCCGGCGCACATCCACCTGCACGTGCGGACCGGTGGTGCCGCCGCAGGTGACCAGGCGCCCACGCTTCCCGAGCGCCACCAGCGATTGCGGCCAGGTCGCCTCCCCGACGGAATCGATGACGACATCCACCCCGCGCTTGCCGGTGCGCGCGCGAATTTCCTTGCCCAGCTCCGGACGGCGATGATCGAGCAGGTAATCGGCGCCAAGTGCCGAGGCGCGTTCGAGCTTGTCGGGACTCCCCGAGGTCACCCACGCTGTCGCGCCGATGCGTTTCACCATCTGCAGCGCGGCCTGGGCCACGCCGCCGCCGATCCCCCAAATGAGGACCTGGTCGGACGGCTGCACGCGCGCCCGTGACGCGATCATGCGCCACGCGGTGAGCGACGCCAGCGGAAACGCCGCCGCCGTCTCGAACGGAATGTGCCGCGGAATCGTGTGCACGTTCACTGACGGGACGACCACATACTCGGCCAGCGTCCCCGGACGGTGCTCGCCCAGAATGCCGTAGCTGAGACAGAAGGGTTGATCGTCGTCCGCGCAGTACGCGCAGCGACAGCCGCGGTTGACCACGCCCGGATTGAGAATGACGTGATCGCCGATGGCGACGTTGCGCACATTGTCACCCACCGCGTCCACGATGCCGGCGCCGTCCGAGCCAAGCACCCACCCCGGATGGAGCTTCACACCGGGAATGCCCCCCAGCACCCAGAGATCGAGGCGGTTGAGCGCGGCCGCCTGCACGCGGACGCGCACATCGTCCGGGTCCGTCAACTGTGGCATGGCCAGATCGTCCCGGTAGCGCAATTGTTCGAGACCGCCATGTGCATCGATGGTGAGGGCGCGCATGCGCGGCGTCATGTCGCGGCGGGAAAGGGCCGCTCGTCATCGGCCTGCGCGCTGAGCGACGGCGCAAGCAACACAGGTGTTACAAAAGCGTGCACGACGAGATTCGACAGAGGCTGGGGCATGGAGGGCGCGAGGAGTACAGAGACGCAGGCGAGGCAATATGCATTGGTCCGGCCCATATATTTGACCGTTCACACTCCGCTTGTCAGTCCACCGCATCCGTTTTTCCTCATGGCGTCCATAAAGGTCCCCCCCCTGGGGGAATCCATCGTCGAGGCGACTGTTTCCCGCTGGCTCAAGAAGGAAGGCGACAGCGTTGCCGCCGGCGAAACGCTCGTTGAACTCGAAACCGACAAAATCACCGTCGAGGTGCCCGCGCTCGAAGCGGGCGTGCTGACCAGCCGCGCCAGGCAGGAAGGCGACGTCGTTGCCGTTGGCGACTCACTGGGCGATATCGGCGCCGGCAGCGGAGTTGCGGCGGCCGCAGTCGCGCCTGCGGCAACGCCATCGGCACCGGCGACGGCACCGGCTGCTCCCGCACCGGCTGCTCCCGCACCGGCTGCTCCCGCACCGGCTGCTCCCGCACCCGCCGCTCCAGCGGCGCCGGCAGCCAGCGGCGAGACCAAGGTCTCTCCCGCTGCGGCGCGCCTCGCGACCGAGGCGGGCGTCGATCTGACGGCGGTGCCAGGCACCGGTCGCGGTGGCGTCATCAGCAAGACGGATGTGGTGGCCGCGGTCGCAACGGCTTCGGCCGCTGCAGTTGCCGCCCCCGCAGCTGCCGCCACCACAGCTCCGACCGCTTCGTCTGCCCCAGCGGCCAGAGCGCCGGCCGCAGCGTTCGGCGGCAGTGGTGAGCGCGAAACACGCGAGAAGATGACGACGCGCCGCAAGCGCATCGCCGAAAACTTGTTGCTCTCACAGCACCAGACTGCGCACCTCACGACGTTCAACGAGATCGATATGACCGCGATCTCGGCGCTGCGCGAACGACTGAAGGAGCGCGTGGAGAAGGAGCAGGGCGTGAAGCTGTCGTTCATGCCCTTTTTCGCGAAGGCCGCATGTCACGCCTTGCAGGCGTTTCCGCTGGTGAATGCCCAGCTCGATGGCGACACGATCGTCTACAAGCACTATGTGAACATGGGCATCGCCGTGGCGTCGGACGCTGGTCTCGTGGTGCCCAACGTGAAGGATGCGCATGCCAAGACCATCCTCGAGATCGGCAAGGACATCGCCGCGGTGGCCAAGCGGGCCCGCGATGGCAAGTTGTCGATGGATGACCTCACCGGCGGCACCTTCACCATCACCAACGGTGGCGTCTTCGGCTCACTCGTCTCCACGCCGATCATCAACTATCCGCAGGTCGCCATCCTCGGCTTGCACAAGACGCAGGATCGACCGGTAGCCATCAATGGCAAGGTCGAGATTCGCTCGATGATGTACATCGCCCTGTCGTACGATCATCGCGTCATCGACGGACAGCAGGCGGTGCTCTTCCTCGTTCGCGTGAAGGAACTGATGGAAGATCCGGCGGCGATGCTGGTGTACTGAGCGCGCATTGCGCCACCAACGAAAAACCACCCAGCACAAAGCACTCGTGAGAGCGCTTCGTACTGGGTGGCGTCGTCCACCAGCACGCGTTTCAATGCGAAGATTGGAGTCGCGACCAGCAGGACGTTCGGTGTATCGACGCGCATCCGATTGGCGGGTAACGTGCCCGCGGCGCTCACCTCCACAAACCTGAACTCCCCACCCACCACGTGGTGGTTGATCCCCAGCATGCCTCCTGCTCTCCTGTCAGCCGATATCGTCATCCTTGGCGGTGGCCCCGGCGGTTACGTCGCCGCCATTCGCGCCGCCCAGCTCGGGTTTTCCGTCACCTGCGTCGAGAGTGACACGACACTCGGCGGCACCTGCGTGAACGTGGGGTGCATTCCGTCCAAGGCACTGCTGCACTCCTCCGAACAGTACGAATGGTTGCGGTTGCACTCGGCGGAACATGGCATCGCGGTCGATGGTCTTCGCCTCGACCTCCCCACCATGATGGCGCGCAAGACCGATGTCGTGTTGCAGAACACCAAGGGCGTCGAGTTCCTCTTCAAGAAGAACAAGGTCACCTGGGCCAAGGGGCTGGGTGCGCTCAAGGCGGATAACGTCGTCGAAGTGACCGGTCACGACGGCGTGGT
>CAYWCJ010000140.1:4561-10946 GCA_964456595.1 uncultured Gemmatimonas sp.
GCGGTGATCATCGCCACCGGCTCCATTCCAGTGGAGCTGCCGTTCCTCCGCTTTGACGAGCAGCGCGTACTGTCGAACGTTGGCGCGCTGATGATTGCCGAGGTGCCGAAGCACCTCATCGTCGTCGGCGGTGGCGTGATTGGGCTTGAACTGGGCTCGGTGTGGCGTCGACTGGGTGCCAAAGTGACGGTAGTGGAGTTCGCGCCCACGATCCTTCCCGGCAATGACGATGACGTGATCAAGGAAGCCGATCGCATCTTCCGGAAGCAGGGGATGGAGATTCGTGTCGGCACGAAGGTCACGGGCGCCGATGTGCGCGCCGACGGCGTCACCGTGCAGGTGGAGAAGGACGGCGCGACGACGAGCATCGATGCCGACTACGTGCTCGTGTCGGTTGGTCGCAAACCACTGCTGCGCGGTGTCGATGCGGCGGCACTGGGACTGACCATCGGTGCGCGCGGCGAAATCGTAGTGGACGATCAGCAGCGCACGAACCTTCCCGGCGTCTTTGCGATCGGCGACGTGTGCGGCGGCAAGTTGCTCGCCCACAAAGCCGAAGAAGAGGGCGTGATCGCCGCTGAAGTCATCGCGGGCAAGCCGGTGCACATGCACCATCGCACGGTGCCCGGCATCGTCTACACCTGGCCCGAAATCGCGACGGTTGGACTCACGGAGCAAGAAGTGAAGGCCAGCGGACGTGCGTATCGCGTCGGCAAGTTTCCGTTCAGTGCAAACGGTCGGGCGCGCACCATGGGCGAAACCCAAGGCTTCGTGAAGTTTGTTGTCGACCGGGACACCGACGAAATTCTGGGCTCGCACATGATCGGACCGAACGTCGCTGATCTCATGGCCGAAGTCGTGCTGGCCATGGAGTACCGTGGGAGCGCGGAGGATATTGCGATCACGGTGCACTCGCACCCGACGCTGGGTGAGACCGTCAAGGAAGCGGCATTGAGCGCGATCGGGCGGGCGTTGCATATGTAGCATCAGTAGTGTCCCAACGTTCTCACGTCGGAGCGGTGTAAGTTGTTGATTTACTTGGTGAACGGTGGCGTTTCGTCTGGTCTCGATTCGAACGGCGAGGCGCTGAATTTCGGTCTTTTGCGCGGATGCGCGCGGGATCGTCATGCACCAAGGAAAGCTCGTGTTTGCCCAACTGAATGCGCATCTCCCCCTGAGCACCTTTGGCCGCCCATCGCGGCGAGCACAAGGTTCAGGATTTCTCCTTCCTGGATCAGTTCCTCGCGATGGCGCTCGCCCAGCTGACCGCCCGGGAGTCCCTGCGCGACATCGAAGTCCACTTGCGGGCCCAATCCGGCCGATTGTACCACATGGGCTTTCGCTGTCAGACGATTTCGCGAAACACGTTGGCGAACGCCAACGCCACGCACCCTTGGCAGATCTACGCCGACTCCGCTCAACATCTCATCACGCTGGCGCGGCCGCTGTACGCGAAGGATCCTCTTGGTATCGATCTGGATGCCACGGTTCACGCCTTCGATGCCACCACCATCGACTTGTGTCTGTCGGTCTTTCCGTGGGCGCCGTTTTTCACGACTAAGGCGGCCATCAAGCTGCACACGCTGCTGGATCTGCGGGGTGCCATTCCCACGGTCATGCACATCACCGATGGCAAGACGCACGAGGTCACCGTGCTGGACGAGCTGCTGATCGCACGGGGCGCCTTCTACTTGCCGGATCGCGGGTATCTGGATTTCGGTCGCCTGTATGCCCTGCATCAGTCCCATGCATTTTTCGTGACGCGTGCCAAGTCCAACACCCAGTTCAAGCGACGGTACTCGCACGCCGTCAATCGAGCCACCACCAACGTGTTCTGCGATCAGACCGGCATGCTGACGGTGTACACGTCGCGCAAAGAATATCCGGCGCCGCTGCGTCGCGTCGTGATCACCGACGTCGACGGGAAACGGCTCACCTTTCTGACCAACAACTTCGTCTTGACCCCGGAGTTGATCGCGGCCCTCTACCGCCGACGCTGGCGAGTGGAGTTGTTCTTCAAGTGGATCAAGCAACATCTGCGCATCTCAACCTCACACAAGCACACATCTTCCAACTTGGAGTTCATGCTGAGCGCCGAGGATCCCGATATCTTCATGCGCGCACGCAGCACCAGCGAAGTCGCAGTCCTCACGAAGGACAGCCGCCTGCGGCGCGCCTGCTGGCTCTGGGCGCTGCTGGGCTGTGGCAACCGCGCGGGCGTGCCGGAGGGGCGCCCGCTGACCGCCGCGCGCCACGCACTGCGTCCACGGCTCATTTTGGTGTACGTCGACCTCTCCGCCTCGGTACCGGACACCGCGTGGGATCGACCGCTGCTCCGCCTGGTCGGGGAGCTCTCGCCCGGCGACCGCGTGGTCTTGCTGCCCGTCGGGCTGCGTGCGCCGGACGTGCCCCTGCTCGACACGGTCATCCCCGGGACTGGCGCCGACCGCCTGTCGGCGGGCTTCGGGCTCTCCACGCGGGAGAGTCGTCGTCGGCACGACGACGCGGCGCGTGCCTTCGCTGGCCAGCTGGTGGCGGCGACGCGCCGCGGGCGCACGCGCGCTGGCGCCCCGCACACCGCCATTATCGACGCGGTGTGTCACGCGGCGTCGGTCGCCCAGACGCAACGAGATCTCGTCACGGTGGCGGTCCTGCTGACCGACGGGATCGAGGAGAGCCGCTTCGCCGACCTCAGTCACCTCCGTCCCACCGGTGACCACGCGGTGCACGTGGCGCGTGCGATTCGGCGCGGCGGCACCTGCGCCGCCGGGGCCCCGTGGCCCAGGATCCGACTGGTTGGGATCAGTCACCCGATAGACACCCCGGCGCTGACCCGCTGGTGGGTGGCGCTGCTGGGAGAGCTCGGGTACTCGGCCGGTGCCGAGGACGTCTCGTCGCATCCGCTCGGTCCCATCCTGGGTGACCGTGTGGCGAGGGATCCGGGGCCAGGCAGCTCGCGTCCTCATGCTGGGAGCTGACGCAATGCCACCCCTCAGCCTCCCCACATTTCACGCCCGCCATCTCGAGCTCTCCGTGTCGGGGCACCTCAGCCTGTGCACGGCCATGCGAGTGGCGCAGCTCCTCGGTCTGGCTCGCTCCTACTATCGGTACCCGCTCGTACACCTCGACCTCGCGCACGCCACCATGTCGCAGCGGGCTGCCGACGTGCTTCGTACCGCGATCCAGAGTAGATGTGCGAAGAATTCATGAATCGCCGGATCCTTCGCGGCACGCGCGAATTCGTGACCGGCGATTTTTGATGGCGCAGCGAGCAGGTATGAAAGCCCGAGGACCCAACGCGACGCCATGATCCACGCTCGCACCGCAGCATGCGTGCGGAGTGGCGGCGCGGAAGTCAGAGCATTGGGCCGCGCCGTCGCCACGTCTGTCATGTGCGCAGAGTCCTCAGCAAAGTCGAGCCATCTAAATTAGAAGGCGGCCGACGAAGTACGACGCCATCTCGCCGACGAGCGTCAGCAAAACGTCCCTTCGCAGCACGGCGTAGAGGATGACGGAAACGAGCACGGCAACAAGATTCTTCCAACGAACCGAGGCTTTCGCAACAGTAGATGCGTTTTCCACGAGCCTCGATACGACTGGCTAACGCTCGCGTTCAGTTGCAGCGGCACATCACAAATTGCGACCAGCAAGCGCAGCGAGCACTTGGCCGCATTCCTCATCGCCGCTGGCCCGTCCCCTGCAGATACAGGGAGTTTCCTTAACGTGTGATGCTGAGGGCAAACGCGGGGAAGAGCTGATACACGCCGACAAAGGTTTGGAGAACCGCTGTATCGACGGCTATCTCGGTCCCGACTTTCGTCGATGGCACGGGGGCAAGTGGTGCGCGCTCGTTGAGAAGGTGGAAGCCAATGTCATCGGGCGACACTGACTGATTGGACAGGACTACGACGGCACGCTGGGCCGCCTCGTCGAATCCAATGAAGGTGCGATATCCCCCCGTGCCACCGTTGTGCCAGGTAATCGGCCGTCCGCCAACGCTGAGGATGTGCCAGTTGAGCCCGATGCGCATCCGCGCGCCATCCACGCCGCGCCGCGCAAAATGTGTCGTCGCCAGGACTTTGCCGAGCGGCGTGCTTGTGCCGTCCAGATTCGCGGCGAGGAATTTCAGCAGGTCATTGACCGTTGAGCGAAGAGCGCCTGCACCAGCGAGTGTCGGGAGGTCCCAGTTGGCGGTGACCGCGCCGCTCGCCGTGTGTCCGGGCGCGAGCCGGCTCTTCATCGAAGGGTTGAGAACGATACGGGTGTCGTTCATCCCCAGCGGACGCACAATCCTCTCGGTGAGCAGATCTTCGTAGCTCTTGCCGGCCCTCAGTGCGAGCGCATGGCCGAGGAGGCCGACGCCGAGGTTCGAGTACTCATACTGTGATCCGATGTCGCGCGGCAGGTCGTAGCCGGAAAGGAACGCGTACATCTGATCGACCGTGTAGTCGGCGTAAGGGTTGTTGTCGTCCTTCGGATGAAAGCTGTTGGGCATCCGCGGCAGTCCCGACGACTGCGTCGCGAGATCGAGCAAAGTGATCTGCTTTCCGTTGCGCGACGGCACCTTCACCGAGCTCGGCAGGTATTTCGAGACCGGATCCTCGAGCCCCACCTCGCCGCGGGCGACCATGTCGGCGAGGAGGGATGCCGTGAAGACTTTGGTGATCGATCCGATCTCGTAGACCGTGTTCCCATCGAGTGCGACACCAGGTGCTCCCGCCGAGCCGGCGGTGAAGATCGTCGAGCGTCCGTGGTCGAGCGTCGCGGCGACGATGCCCACGGTTCGCTTGGTATCGACCCGGTCTTTAAGTATCGCGCGGATCGCGGAGTCGGACGGAACCGATACCTGGTGCGCGCGCAAGGCAGGCGTGACCCCGACGGTCAGGACTGCGACAATTACGGGGAGGATCGATCGGCGATTCAGCGACATGTAAGCCTGAGGTATGTGAAACGTGAAGAGTGCCGGTGGCGGTGCAACGCTTTGCGGCCGGGCGTCAAAGAGATCGTTGGGTGCTTACGAAGTTACTCCGGCCGACGCCGCTCGGGAACACTTGCGAGGGAGGGGATGACGATCTCTCGCTAACCCGAGAAGCTCGCGCGCTAGGACGCCCTCACGAAGTCGGGCGTCGAAATCGTGCCCGAGCGCTGCTTCCAGAAGGTCCTCGGCAAATCATGGAGCGGGCCGTCACTCCAACCTCTCACACTTTGGAGTCTCCTGTAAACCCGGGGCGGTTCAGTCAGTAGAAGCTTGTGCCTATCGGCGAGTGCCAGCTTCAGAGTGTTTGCAATGACATTGGATGGCTTGTAGACGTTCCGGAGCCTGTGGGCCTCATCAATGACGACGAGATCCCATGGCGTCACGTGAACATCAGCTGCTTTGTTCCGCGCAAACTGGTATGAGCAGATGACGACGGTATCCGCTACCTCGAATGGGCGAAAGCGTCCTGACTTGATCGCTTCGTTGTACGGGCGCGCCTCAAGGATCGTGCAAGGGAGAAAGAATTTTTCGCTGAGCTCTTGGTGCCACTGCTTTCGAAGGTTTGATGGCGTGATGACCAGAATTCTGCGTTTTCGTTCGGCCCAGCGCTGAGAGATTACCAGTCCCGCCTCGATGGTCTTGCCAAGTCCCACTTCGTCCGCGAGCAGTGCGCCTTTCGCAAGCGGCGACGCAAATGCGAAGAGCGCCGCATCGACTTGATGCGGGTTCAGGTCTACCTGCGCGCCAGCTACGGCACCGGCAAGTCTATCAGCGCTGTCGGGCGCACATCGCTTGGTTAGCTCGTAGGCGAAGTACTTCGCTTGGTGGTCAGTAATCGTCATTGCCCTGGCGCGCTTTCGACGGTTCGGTGCTCGCACGCGCAACCTGCTCCACAGGTTCGATAGCATCCGCGATCAATCGCTGCGCAGCTATGCGCAGTTGCTCTCGGGTGGTACTCACTGACGAGAGAAGGCCGTTGATACATGTATCATACGCCTGATCGAAATCACCTTCCGACCGCAGCAACTCGCGGAGTCCGTCTCCCAGTTTGGCTGCGATCGATGTCCACTGCGACGGAAAACAGTGCCGTAGAGCGGGTAGCCAGTGTGCGATCCACGGACGAAAGTCGTCCACGTCCGCGAGCACCGCAATCGCGAGAACGCGGCCGAGGTCTTTGTTGCTTCTTTTGATGCGACGATCTACTGGAAGTTCGCTCTTGATGGTCTCGAGCTTGATCGACGGATGTTCCAAGAGATTCGCCAACGCCATGAGTTCCGGTCGCGCGTACCGTATGCCTAATGATTGGACCGGAAGTGCTCGGTAGGACACAATCGAGAGATACCGAAAGCTTGGCAGCGCGAAATCGCCCTCTCGCAGAGTGATTCGCGTCCACTTACGCTCGGACTG
>CAYWCJ010000141.1:0-8120 GCA_964456595.1 uncultured Gemmatimonas sp.
CGCGGCGGTGTAGGTGGAGATGGGCAAGGCGATCTGGGTGCGCGCGCCGCTGGTGGCCGATACGGGTTTTGCGCGCGATGTCCGCACGTACTTTTCGGCGGATGTGAAGTCGGCAGCGTCACCGCAGGCGATGTACGACGCGGTGAACGCGTGGGGCAATCAGCAGACCGATGGCATGGTACCCAAAGTATTGGAGACGCCGCCGCCCTCCGACCTGCTGATGCTGCTGGCCAATGCGGTGCTCTTCGATGGTCCGTGGCGCCACGCGTTCGATGCAAAGAACACGGCGCCGGCACGCTTTCGCCTCGAGTCGACCGGAACAGACATCACGGTGCCGACGATGCAACGGATGGGCGGCTACCGTTCGTACGACGAGAGCGGATTCTTCGCCATCGAGCTGCCATACGGAAACACCGCGTACTCGATGCTCGTGATGGTGCCCAAGAGTGGAACGGTGAATGCGTTGGTCACGCGCGTCGATTCGGCGCAGCTTGCCAGGATCACGAGCAGTTTGCGCGAAGCCTCCTCAACGTCGCCGCTGGCTCTCCCCAAGTTCACGGTGCGCGGTTCGCTGGAGCTGTCGCCGTCGCTTCGCCTGATGGGGATGCCGCGCGCGTTCACCGATCAGGCGGAGTTCCCTCGATTCCTTGGCATTGGAGCCAAGCTCGCGTTTGTGCAGCACGCGGTGACGGTGGAAGTCAACGAGCGCGGAACCCGTGCGGCTGCTGTTACCGCTGTAGGCGTCGTACCGGTGTCGGCGCCCGTTGGGCACAGCGTCGATCGCCCGTTTGCATTCTTCATCCGCGAGCGATTCGCGGGAACGATCCTGTTCGCGGGCGTCGTGCGCGATCCTCGCGCGTGAGCGTGCGGGCGTAGCGGGAGCAATCTCCCGATGAGAGGCGCATGACTGCAGCGGTGACGGTCAAGGTCCACGGGGTGCGCGCCCGCGTGCTGCTGGCTGCAGGCGTGCTGATGATGACGAGCGCGGGCTGTCGTGCTGTCGCGGTCGGCACTTCGCCGGCCGGCATCAACGCTCCAGTCAGCGGGTCCCCCTCGGTGAACGGCACCGCAGTGCGGATGTTGCTGGTGAACGACGTATACGTCATCGACACGCTGCGCGACGGCAGCGGCGGACTTGCCCGCGTGGCGTACCTGCGCGATTCGATCGAACGCGTGACGGGTCAACCCGTCGTGTTCGTGTTGGCAGGAGACGTGCTCAGCCCGAGTGTGCTCGGCAAGTGGTATGGCGGCGCGCAGATGGTGGACGCGTTCAACGTGGCGCGCCTCGACTACGCGACGTTGGGCAATCACGAGTTCGATGGCTCGCGCAACAACCTGCTGGCGCGCCTGTCCGAGTCGAGGTTTCGCTGGCTGTCCGGGAACTGTGGTGACGCGAACGGTGCGCCGTTTCCTCGAGTACGCGGCTGGGATACACTGCGCGTCGCTGGTGTGAAAGTGGGTGTATTCGGCACGACGATCGTGCGCGACTATGCCGCGTACGTGCGCTGCCGCGATGCGGACAGCGTGACCACGGCATTGGTCGATACGCTGCAGCGTGAGGGCGCTGAGCTGGTGGTGGCGATCACGCATCGCAACATGTTCGAGGACACGACGACGCTGGTCCGGGAATCTCGCATCAACGCGATTCTGGGCGGCCACGATCACAATGGCCGGCGACTGGAGCGCGATGGCCGGTTGCTGGTGAAGGCGGTGTCGAATGCGCGCACGGCGGTGCTGGTGACGTTCACGCGTTCGGCCCGTGGGTGGAGTGTGCGTGACACGACGCTTCGCATCGAGCGCGGCATGAGCAACGAGCCGCGTACCCATGCCGTGGTGCAGGCATGGCGTGACACATTGCTGCGTCGCATTGGCCCCGATCGCGAGCTGGGCATCGCGCCCGAGCCCATCAACGCCATCGATTCCATCTCCAAGCGCGAAAGCCCGTTCGGCAACTTGATCGCCGACGGCATGCGCACGGGTACGCGCGCGGATGTCGCAGTGATCAATTCGGGCGCCCTGCGCTTTGATGACATGATGGCCGCCGGCCCGATCACGCGGCATATGATCGAAGGGATCTTCCTCTTTGCGGATGAGACGCGCGCGGTGACGTTTCCGATCACCGGCGCGCGGTTGCGCACATTGCTCGAGCAGAGCGTGGCACGAGGCAGTCTTGGGGGCGGTGCGTACCTGCAGGTGAGTGGTGTCCGCTTCGCGTTCGACGCGCGCATGCCCAGTGGCGCGCGCGTCGTGGGGGAGCTGCGTCGCGATGACGGGCGGGTGATCGCGCCAACGGACACGGTGTCACTGACGTTCGTGACGTATCCTTCCTGCCGTGGTGGCGACGGGTATCGCGTCCCGGAGGCCGCGTCTGTTTGCCAAAAGGTGGAGGCGGAGCCAACATCGTCACCACGCACCGTCGATCTGGTGCTGCAGCATCTCGAAGCGATGCGCGGGCGCATCGTCGCTCCACCCATCGGCCGAGTGACCCGACTCGATCGCTGAGCAGCCCTCTCCTCCCACTCTTCCGGAGCGCTTCGATGTCCGTGCCCGAGCCGATCGTTTCACCGCACGCCGACGCGCTGGCGCGCCTGCGGCTCGATGGCAAGGTCGCCATCATCACCGGGGGTACTCGCGGAATCGGCCTCGCTATCGCGACCACGTTTGCCCGGGCCGGCGCCAAAGTGATGGTGTCGAGTCGTCGCGTGGAGCATGTGGACGCAACGGTGAAGCTGCTGCAGAACGAAGGACACACGGTGGTGGGACTCGCGGCGCACATGGGCGTCGCCGCGGACGCGCACGAGCTGGCGGCGCGCACCGTCGAACACTTCGACGGCATTGACATCATCGTGAACAACGCCGCCACCAATCCGGTGTTCGGTCCGCTGCAGCAGGCCAGCGATGACGCGTTCGAGAAGATCTTCAGCGTCAATGTGAAAGGGCCGCTCGAGCTCTGTCGCACCGCGCATTCCATCATGGCGCAGCGGGGCGGCGGTGCGATCGTGAATATCTCGAGCATCGGCGGCGTGTCACCGGAGGCTGGACTCGGACTCTACAGCATGAGCAAGGCGGCGCTCGTGTCGCTGACGAAGGTGATGGCACAGGAGTGGGGCGCCGACGGCATTCGTGCGAACGTGATCTGCCCGGGACTCATCAAGACAAAGTTTTCGCAGGCGCTCTGGCAGGACGAGCACATCTCGGAACAGGTGCTCGGACATCAACCCATCCGACGCATTGGAGTGCCAGAAGATGTCTCGGGGCTCGCGCTCTTTCTCGCGTCAGAGGCGTCCTCGTATTGCACAGGCGGTGTGTACATGGTGGACGGGGGCTATCTGACATGAGTGGCGCGACAACGCACGCCGTGGATCTCGACGCATTGCTGGCGACGGCGCGCCTGTTCGTGCGTGAGGAACTTGTACCGCTCGAGCCAACGCTGCTGCACGGGAGCTGGGCGAGCATCGAGCCGACCCTCGCATCGCTGCGCGAACGCGCGCGCGCCCTCGGACTCTGGGCCCCGTTTCTTCCCGAGTCGCTCGGCGGACTGGATCTGCCGCTCGATGCATACGCGCGCCTGTCCGAGGTGCTTGGCTGGACGCCGTTCGGACCGTATGTGTGCAACTGCCAGGCGCCGGACGTGGGGAACATGGAGTTGCTGCTGCAGTTCGGCACCGACGCGCAGAAGCGTACGTTTCTCGAGCCGTTGGCGCGCGGTGAGATTCGCAGTTGCTTCGCGATGACGGAGCCTGAGCACGCGGGTTCGAATCCGGTGTGGATGTCGACGCGCGCCGTTCGTGATGGCGACGAGTATGTCATCACCGGCCACAAGTGGTTCACGTCGAGTGCGGATGGTGCATCGTTCGCGGTGGTGATGGCGGTGACCGATCCTGACGCGACGGCGCCGCATGCGCGTGCCAGTCAGATTCTCGTGCCGTTGCCAGTGCCGGGCTACTCGCTGGTGCGCAACATCTCCGTGATGGGAGAGTCGGGTGGTGGGTGGGCCAGTCACGCGGAGGTGCGCTTTGATGGCGTGCGTGTGCCGACGACGAACGTGCTGGGTGCGCAGGGTGCGGGCTTCGCATTGGCGCAGGAGCGACTCGGGCCCGGACGCATTCACCATTGCATGCGATGGATCGGCATCTGCGAGCGCGCGTTCGATCTGATGTGTCGTCGGGTGGCGACGCGGGAACTGGCGCCGGGCGAACTGCTGGCCAGCAAGCAGTCGGTGCAATTCGCGATCGCAGAGTCTCGCATCGAGATCCACGCGGCGCGCTTGATGGTGCTGGATGCGGCGTCGCGGATTGCGCGCGAAGGGCAGGAGGCGGCACGCGAAGAGATAGCCTACATCAAGGTGTTCGTCGCCAACACGCTGCAGCGCGTGCTGGATCGCGCCATCCAGGCGCACGGCGCGCTGGGGATGACCGACGATACACCGTTGGCGTGGTGGTATCGCCACGAACGCGCCGCGCGTATCTACGACGGAGCGGACGAAGTGCACAAGACGGTGATCGCGCGACGGGCACTCAAGCCGTATCTCCTCCCGCGCACATGAGCCGTGCACCTGAGCCGTGCCCGAGCACCGCATGAGTGATGGTACGGTCGATGTGCGCTCGGGCGAAGAAGTCGACGTCGTCGCGTTGCGTCAGTGGCTCGCCGAGCACGCACCGAGCTACGTGCCTGCCGGGTCCACGCTCACCGTGCGGCAGTATCCGGCGGGCTTCTCCAACCTGACGTACCTGATTTCCCTCACGACGGAGGATGGCGCGCGCGCGTTGGTGTTGCGCCGACCACCACGCGGCGTGAAGCCCGGCGTCGCGCACGACGTGTTGCGCGAGTTCGGAATTCTGACCGCGTTGCATCCACTTGGCGTGCCAGTACCGCCGCCGGTTGCACGTTGCGACGATGTATCGATCATCGGGGCGCCGTTCTACGTCATGGCGCATGTGGACGGCGTCATTCTACGCGGCAAGGCACCGACGGAACTCTCGTCGCACGCCGAGTCGATGCCTGGTCAACTCGCCGCACTGTCACAGACGTTCGTATCGACGCTCGCGTCATTGCACGCGGTGGACGTGACAACGGCGTCGCTCTCCACGCTCGGTCGACCGGAAGGCTACGTCCAGCGCCAGGTGCAGGGATGGACCAAGCGGTGGATCGCGTCGCGCACCGAGGAGGTCGCATCGCTTGATGCGGTCGCGGCGTGGCTCGACGCCAACCGGCCGCCAGAGCGCGGTGTCGCGCTTATACACAACGACTTCAAGTTCGACAACCTCGTGCTCGATCGGTTCGATCTCTCGCGCGTAGTCGCAATTCTCGATTGGGAGATGGCCACCGTCGGCGATCCGCTCATGGACCTGGGCACCAGTCTCGCATACTGGGTGGAGGCGGGCGACGCGCCGATCTTTCGCGCGCTCGGACTTGGCGTGACCGCGTTGCCGGGTTGTCCGACGCGCGCGGAGCTGGTGCGGTCGTACGCATCGGTGAGTGGCCGCGATGTCAGTGATGCTCCGTTCTACTATGCCTTTGGCCTGTTCAAGGTGGCGGTGATCGCGCAGCAGATCTATGCGCGCACGGTGCGGGGGCTCACTGCCGATCCGCGTTTCGTGATTCTCGGTGACGTGGTGGAGGCGCTGGGTGACGCGGCGCGTGAGGTGACCAGAACGGGCGCGTTATAAACCATCGCTGGTGTGCTGGCGCAGGCGGGGCCCGCGCGCGCTGCGCTATGCCCCGTACACCTCGAAGAGCCCGGCCGCGCCCCTGCCGCCGCCGATGCACATCGTCACGGGGCCGTAGCCACCACCACGCCGACGCAACTCGTGCACGAGCTGCGTGGTGAGTTTGGCACCGGTCGCGCCAAGCGGATGACCAAGCGCAATCGCACCACCGTTGACGTTGGTGATGGATGGATCGAAGCCGAGTTCCCTGATGACGGCGAGCGCCTGGGCGGCAAAGGCTTCGTTGAACTCGATGAGCTTGAGGTCGCTGAGTGAAAGCCCGGCGCGAGAAAGCGCCTTCGGCACGGCCTCGATCGGGCCGACGCCCATGATGTCGGGTGCCACACCCGCCGTCGCGAAACTCACGAAGCGCGCGAGTGGCGTGAGACCTTCGGCCTTCGCGCGGTCGGCGCTCATCACGAGTACACCGGCGGAGCCATCGGAGAAGGGGCTCGCGTTGCCGGCGGTGACCGAACCTGTGGGCACGAAGGCTGGACGCAGCTTGCCAAGTCCATCGAGTGTGGTATCGGCACGCGGGCATTCGTCGGTGTCGAACATGCTGTCGGTGACCTGCTTCTCCGCGCCTTTCCACCCGAACTTCTGCACGGCGATCGGCACGATCTCCGACTTGAACACGCCGTTCGCAATCGCGTTGGCCGCCTTCTGCTGACTATTGAACGAATACTCGTCTTGTGCGGCACGTGAGATCTCCCACTGCTTCGCCACACGCTCGGCGGTGAAGCCCATGCCGATGTACGACTCGGTCATGTCGGGTGACAAGCGCGTGTTGTACCCCGACATCGGCACCTGACTCATCATCTCCGTACCACCGGCGAGCACCGTGTCGCCCATGCCGCTCTTGATGGCCTGCGCCGCATACGCGACCGCCTGCAGGCCGGATGAGCAAAAACGATTGATGGTGGCGGCGGAGGTGCCGACAGGAAATCCACCGCGCAACCAGGCCAGTCGCGCGTGGTTGAGTCCCTGCGAGGCTTCCGGCATCGCGCACCCCCACTGGACGTCTTCGATGATCGCGGGGTCGATGCCCGCGCGATCGATTGCAGCCTTCATGACGGTGGACGAGAGGTCCACCGGGTGAACACCGGCCAGCGAGCCGTCTGCCTTGCCACGGGCGACGGCGCTGCGCACGGCGCTGACGATCACGACTTCGGTCATCTGCGAATACTCCTCAATGCGAAGTGAGCGGCGTTGGTGTGCATGCTCAATTGCGCAGCGGCTTGCCGGTCTTGAGAGTGTAGGCGATGCGCTCCTGCGTCTCCTTCGTACCGAGGAGACTGAGGAACTGCTCGCGCTCGAGGTCCAACAGATCCTGCTCGGTCACATCGCGCGGCGTGCCATCGCCACCGCACAGCACGTACGCCATCGCGCGTCCGACGCGCACATCATGCGCCGATGCCTGCCCTGCTTCCTTCGCGGCCCAGAGCGCGTACTCGAGGTTGCCGATGCCCTCTCGGCCCAGCGCGCGCACGGTGCGCTCGATCGGGGGCAGGTAGCCCGGCGCGAGATCGAGCACACGCGCCTTCGCATCCGCGATCTGATGATCGCGATTCATGCTGACGCGATCGCTCGTGCGCAGATAGCCAAGCGTCCGCGCTTCGTGTGCGCTGGTGCTCGTCGTCGCGAAGGCGATGATCTTGAACGCGCGCTTGACCGCAGCGAACAGATCGACTTCTTCGTAGTTCTGCAGCTCCGCAGTGAATCGCATGAGCAGTTCCTTCGTACCCCCGCCGCCGGGCAACAGACCCACGCCCGCTTCCACGAGCCCCATGTACGTCTCGGCGTGCGCCTGCACCGCGTCGGCGTGCAAGGTGAACTCCGCGCCGCCGCCAAGGGTCATGCCGGCCGGTGCGACGACCACGGGGAACGGCGCACGACGGATGGACATGACGCTGTCCTGAAACGCCTTGCACGACACGGCGATGTCATCCCACGCGCCGGCGGCGATGGCAAACGACACCTGCGAGAGATCGGCGCCAACGCTGAAGGCGCGCGCATCGTCGTTGCCGATGACGAGCCCTGCGTAGCCACTCTTCTCGACCTTGCGCAATGCACTCGCCAGTCCGGCGAGCACGCCGTCGCCGAGTGAATTCATCTTGGAGCGGAACTCGAAGCAGGCCACGCCATCGCCAAGATCGATGAGTCGCGAGAGGCCGTTGTCCTCGAGCACGCGACCGTTCTTCGCCAACCCCACCAGCGAAATGCGCCCCGGAATGGACGGCAGTGGCTCGTACGTGCCATCGAACGTGAGATACTCGCCGTCGCGATAGAAGCTGCCGTGCGCGCGTTCGAGCAGAGGCGGCGTGTCGAGCCCGCGTGCCCTGAACTCCGCGGCGAGCCAATCGAGTCCGAGCGCGTCCATCACCTGAAACGGGCCCGCTTCCCACCCGTAGC
>CAYWCJ010000141.1:8130-10935 GCA_964456595.1 uncultured Gemmatimonas sp.
CCCGTAGCCCCACTCCATTGCGCGATCGATCGCGACGATGTCGTGGGCGAGCGTGGGTGCAAGCGTGAGCGCGTAGTGCGCCGCGTCGATGAGATGATCGCGAAGGAAGTTGCCCTGCGCACCGGGAGTCTGCTTCGCGGCGGGGAGTCGTTGTGCGATCGGCAGGCGGATGGCCGCACCGATGTCACCACCTTCCAGCCGAGCCTGCGGCACGTACGCCTTGTTGTGCCAGTCGTACGTGAGCGTACCCGTCCTGGTCTTCGTGTAGAAGCCACCGCCGCTCTTGTCGCCGAGCTTTCCTTCGGCGACCATGCCGTGTACCCAATCCGGAAGCTGCATGTCCTCGCCGGTCGCGCTGCTGATCCCCTTCGTCACGTGCGCGAGCACATCGAGCCCCGAGAGATCGGCGGTGCGCATCGTCGCACTGCGCGCGCGTCCGATGAACGCTCCCGTGAGGCCATCGACTTCGTCGATCGTGAGGCCGTACTCCATCATGCGACGCATGGTGCCGACCATGCCGTTCACGCCGAGTCGATTGGCGATGAATCCGGGCACATCCTTGGCAATCACGATGCCTTTGCCGAGTGTGCGTTCGGCAAACTCGCGCATCGCCCCGATGACGGCCGGATCGGTGTCGTCGGTGGGGATGATCTCGAGCAGGTGCATGTAGCGCGGCGGATTGAAGAAGTGCGTGCCGAGGAAGCGGCGACGGAACTTCTCACTACGCCCGTCGAGGAGCGTTGCCATCGGGATGCCCGACGTGTTCGACGAGATGATGGCGGTGGGCTTCATCAACGCTTCGACGCGCGCGAACAGGTGCTGCTTGGGCTCGGGCAGCTCGATGATCGCTTCGCAGATCCAGTCGCACTCGGCCAGGAGTGCAAGATGATCTTCGGTATTGCCGGTTCGGATGCGCGCGACGGCGGCGGCTTCCATGAACGCGGCCGGCTTCGACTTCGCGGCCTTTTGCAGACCGTTTCTGGCGGGGGCACTGCGATTGGGCGACTTGGGGTCCGCGTCGCCCGGGATGTCGAGCAACACGACGCGGCAGCCAGCCGAGGCGGCGAGGGCGGCGATCCCGCTCCCCATCGCTCCAGCGCCGACCACGCCGACGGTCGTCACGCGCATTTCGGTTCTCCTGAAAGGACCGGGAAAAGATTCCGCGAGGACCGGCGCGAGGGAAGGGGGCTGTCCGCCAAAATGCGACGCTTTCGTCATGTTTAGCGCCCAGCACATGACGCCCGGGTCTCCGCGTGTAACGATCGGGCATTGAGAGTCAAACGGGTGGAGGCTGCAGCCGCTAGACTGATGGTCAGCAACCGACGCAGGTTCACTTTGCTCCAGCTGGTATGCGCCGTTCGCTCGTTGTTCGCCTCAGCACCATCCTCGGCGGTCTTCTGCTGCTGTTCTCCGGCCTTGTTGCAATGCTGGTGGCGCAAGTCAGCGGAGTCAGTCGTGGGTACGAGCAATTGCTCGCGACCGAGGTGCGCTCCGAGTTGCTCACCGGCCAGGCCCAGGTTGCGTTCAAAACGTAGGTGCAGGAATGGAAAACGTGCTCCTGCGCGGCAAGGACTCCGCCGCACTCGCCAGACCGCGCGGAGTCCGTTTCTCGGCGACGCATCCGTGAAAGGAATGGATCGGCCACCGACGGCGATTCTCGATTCGCCGGTTGCGCATGTGAACGCACAGCTCGAGGTCGAAACGACGATGCAGAGCGATGAGCTGCGCCGGAGTGGCCGCTGGATCGTCGTCGCGTTGTTCGCCGGTGGCGTTCTATCACTCGTCGCAGGGTGGCGGGCGATCCGCAGCATCACGCAGCCGATTCTCGCCGTGGCGTCCCATCTGGAACGCGTCAGGAGTGGACCAGCGGCTCAATTGACAACCAGGAGCGAAGCGCGGGAGCGCGGACAGCTCTCGACTGCACCGCTGTCGAGCGTGACGCCGCTTCAACTGGGACGCGTCGACGAACTCGGCGCGATCGGCGATGCAAGCGAAGCGATTCGTGCGCAGGTGGAGCGAGCCGGCGTCGATCTTGCCAACGGTCGAAGACGCTTCACTCCGTCATGCGCGCGTCGCCGAGTCAGATCGAGCGCGTGCGGAATGGCGATCTGACAACAGCTGGTGCATGATGCGGACGCGGTGTTGTCGCTGGTGAATCGCTTCGAGCTCGGCGCGCCGGTGGCCGGCTATCGCACAGACTCCATCGGCGCGCCGCCTGCGCGGGCGGCGGTTGACCCAGCACCGACACGCCGTCGCACGTCGAGCTATCGACGAAACCGTCATGTTTCCAGCGACGGGTCGTAGCCGCGCACATCGGCAAAGTAGCTGCGAACGCGCGCAATTCCGGCCTTCGGATCGTCTTCGTCTGCCGTGATGGTGGGCCCCATGCGCACCTCGTGACGCGACCAGTCGAGAGCGACACAGCAGATCGGCACGTTGGCACGCTTCGCGACATGCCAGAAACCGCTGCGCCACTCCGGCACTCGCCTGCGCGTTCCTTCGGGCGCCAGCACAAGCACGAACTGCTCCCGTGTCGCGAACTCGTTGGCCGTCTGCTCCACCAGGTTCTCGCGACTCGCGCGTTTGACAGGGACGCCGCCATTGGCGCGCATGAACCAACCCAGCGGCGGGCGAAACAGTGTGTCCTTGCCGAGCCATCGCACGTCGAGTCCAAGTGCCCACTTGACCGCCAGACCGATCGCGAAATCCCAGTTTGACGTGTGATGCGCAACGATGACGACAAATTGGGGCAGATCGGGCATCGCGCCCACGAAACGCCACCCGAATCGTCGCATCAGCCAGTAG
>CAYWCJ010000142.1:0-10770 GCA_964456595.1 uncultured Gemmatimonas sp.
GACCGCGTGCCTCGAGCGCCCGCAGCACGACCACGGTGCTCGACACCGAGAGCGCGAGTCCGAAGACGACGCCCGCCGCCAGCGTCCATCCCCACGACACGGCAAGCCAGGTTCCCACCGCGCCAGCCAGCAGCATCTGCAGCAGCGCACCCGGTATCGCCACCCGTTTCACCTTCATCAAGTCGCCGGGCGAGAAATGCAATCCTACGCCGAACATGAGCAGGATCACACCGATCTCGGCCAACTGACTGGCCAGCTCCACGTCGCCCACAAACGCAGGCGAGTACGGCCCGATGACCACGCCCGCCAGCAGATAGCCCACCAGCGGCGGCAGTCCGACGCGTGAGGCGGCGAAGCCCAGGAGAAAGGCGGCCGCGAATGCACCGGCCAGCGTGAACAGCAGTGACGTATGCGGATTCATCCGCGCGTCATCGAACGTTCGGTGGCGCGTGCAATCATGTGATCTACAGTGATAGGGGACTTCGACGCTCGACCAGCGCATGTCTCATGCCGCGTCCACGCGCCCCGATCCCGGTGGCGATCCCTTCGGCGTAGATGCGCGCCACGCAAGGCCCGTCGGCCGCCGTCATGTCACGCAGCGACCACACGTGTGTCGCCGCGGCGGGCTCCATTGACTGGCCTCCAGTGCGATCGGGTCGACCCTCGTCCACGACGTCCTCCCCGTGACGGACGACGCACGCGCCGACGGCTGCAATCGCAATGTGCCGTGTCGACAACCCGATGTGTAAGAAAATTGGGCCGGCGGCGTCTCCTGCGTGATCCCGATGTACACCCCCTACTGAAGCTCGACCTGAGCTTCACTGAAGCTTCACTGGAGCCGCCGATGCGCCGCCTGTCCTTGCTCATGCTGTTGCTGCTGGCACCCGCGCTCGCCGACGCGCAGGGGCGCATGATGGCGTTTCCCTGTGCGAGACCCTGTCCGCCGAACGCTCGCTGCGACTACGTGCGCCCCGCACCGTGCGATGCCCGCATCGAGCGACGCAGCAGTACCACCCGCGTGCAGCTGATCGATCGCGTGCTGCGCTACGAAGTGACGGAGGTCTTCCACAACGAAGGCGGCACAGTGGGCGAAGCCGACTACATGTTCCCGCTGCCCGCCGGTGCGGCGTTCGAGGATCTCAAGCTCTCCATCAACGGCGAGTTGGTTGCCGGTGAGACGATGGGCGCCGACAAGGCACGGGGCATCTACGAGGAGATTGTGCGGCGTCAACGCGATCCGGCGCTGGTGGAGTGGATGGGGAGCGGCATGCTGCGCGCCCGCATCTTTCCGATTGCGCCGGGCGAAGACAAGAAGGTCGTGGTGCGATATCAGAGTGTGGCGGCGCGCGAGGGTGATGCGCTGCGGATCGACTATCGACGTGGCGGCGACTTCGCGCTCGAGTATCCGCGCAACGGGAACTTCGGTACGCCGTACTCGCCCACGCACCTGCTCAGCACGCGTACCGACGGACGGATGTTCGTCGTCGAGGCACGCGGCACCTCCAACGACGCGACTGTGTTGCTGCCGCTGCAGCGCGCCAACACGGCCGGGTTGAGTGTCCTCACGCACGCCTTGCCCGGTGAAGCGGGGTTTGTGATGCTGACCATCACGCCGCCAACAACCGGCGTGCGTGCCAGCGCACGCGATCTCACCTTCGTGGTCGATGTCTCGGGCTCGATGATGGGACGCAGGCTCGAACAGGCCAAGTTGGCAGGACACGCGCTGCTCGCGTCGCTGCGCACGTCCGACCGTTTCCGGCTCATCGACTTCTCCACCGACGTACGCACCTTCCGCGACGGCTGGATTGAGGCGACCTCGGAAAACGTGCGCGAGGCGCGTCGTCATCTCGATCGGCTGAACGCCGACGGCTCGACGAACATCAGCGAAGCGCTGCGTGTCGCGTTGACGGATCGCGGGACGACCACGAGCGAACGGCTACCGCTGGTCGTGTTTCTGACGGATGGAGAACCGACGGTGGGCGAGCGCAATCCCGATGCGATTGCCGCGCTCGCCGCGCGAATGCGTGGCGCCACACGCGTCTTCACCGTCGGCGTGGGGAGTGGCGTGAACGCGGCCCTCGTCGAACAGCTTGCGTTGCAGGGACGCGGCACGGCGCACTTCGTCCGCGATGACGAGTCGGTGGAGGCGCCGGTGTCACTGCTCGCGCGTCGTCTCGCCGAACCGGTCCTCACCGATGTTCGTCTGTCAGCGACTGGCGTACGACTCACGCGCGTCATGCCCACGGGCCCGATCGACGTCTTTGCCGGTCAGGACCTGATCGTGCTGGCGCGTTACGAAGGGAGCGGCGACGCGACGGTCAAGCTCGAAGGGCGTGGCAGGAGCGGCCCCGTCACCTGGAGCACACCCGCCCGCTTCGCCGAAGAGCACCGCGCGAATTCGTTCGTGCCGAGGTTGTGGGCCGCGCAGCGCATCGGATGGCTCGCCGCAGAAAAGCGTCGCAGCGGTGGCACCACGGAGCTCGACGGCGAGATCAAATCGCTCGGCGAACGCTACGGTATTCCCACCGAATTCTCGTCGTATCTGGTACTCGAACCAGGCCTGACGATCGCGTCGGCGCCCGCGCCGCGCGGGGCGCCTGGTTTCGGCGGAAGCGTACCAGCACGCGCGACACGCGCTGCCGGGGGCACGGCGGCGGGAGCATCGGCGAATTCGTCGCTGCAGCAAGTCACCGTCACGGGAGCCGCCGCGCCTGCGTCCGCGGCCGAAGCGCGATTCGAATCGGCACGCGATGCCGCCGCGCAACGAGACGCCAAGTCGATCGCGTCGCTGGACGGGATGCTCGACCGCGACCGTCGCGGCGCGCTGGCGGAGACCCGCACCATTGGCAATCGTCGACTTTCGCTGGTGAACGGGGTATGGACCGATGTGCGATTCACCACCGCGTTGCGCCTGGTGCGCGTCAAGCCATTCTCTCCACTCTACTTCGAACTGCTGCATCGCATGCGCGACCTGCCGGATCTCTTTGCCCTGGGCGATCGCGTGATTGCGGCCGGCCGCGCCGTGGCGATCGAGCTCGCGGCCGATGGCGCTGAGCGCGTGGATGAACGTGTGCTCGCTGGCGTGCAGCGCGATTGGTGACGGGCGCCTGTCACACACGGCCTGAGCGGATATCATGACGGACGAAGAGCTCGAGCGCTTGTTCCGGCTCTATCACCTGCCCCTCGTGCGCTATCTCACGCGGCGGTTGGGAGATCGCGATTGGGCCGACGAGGTGGCGCAGGAGACGTTCCTGCGCGCCCTTCGACAGGACACGCTGCAGAGCGAGCGCTCGTGGTTGTTCGCCGTGGCCACCAACCTCGTGCGCGACGAGGCACGCAAGGACACGCGACGTCGCGCGCGCTTGCAGCAGCTCACCATCGAGGCGCGAGCGGAAGGGGAATCGGCCAGTCAGTCGCTGCAGGATGACGAGCCCTCGGCTGAACGCGCGCGTGAGCGCGCGCTGGCTCGGCGCGCTGTCGATGCACTGGCTGAGAAGGATCGACTCGCGCTGCTGATGCGGGAAGAAGGGCTGGACTATCGTGAGATCGCCGCCGCCCTCGATCTGTCGGTTGGATCGATCGGCACGACGCTGTCGCGCGCGCGACGCCGGTTGACCGAGACATACGAGGCCATGCAGGCCGACGCATCGCCGCGCCAAGGAGAGGTGAATGAAGCATCCTGAGGAAGGAACCGTGCACGCGTGGCTGGACGGCGCGCTCGAGCCCGATGACGCGCAGGCGCTGGAGACGCATGTGGCGCAGTGCGCGGAGTGTCGAGCAATGGTGGCCGAAGCGCGCGGGCTGATCGCGGCGGCGTCGCGGGTGGTATCGCAGTTGGACGGCGTGTCGGCGCAGGTGATGCCTGCAGTGCCTCGGAGGGCTGCGCCATCGCGCGTGCGATCGTCCGCAGCGCCACGCAACTGGTGGCGCTACTCGGGTCTCGCCGCGGCCGCCGTGTTCGGCGTGGTCTCCGCGAGCTGGGTGTCGATGCAAGGGTCGCGCGCGGCGCTTGAGCTCCGGACCGAAGCTGCATCCGTGCGGGAACCTGTTCCGGTCGGCGACAGGTCGGACAACGTTGTTGCCGCCGCGGAAAATTCGGCGGTCGCCTCAGCGGCACCGGTGATGGCATCCGGCAGGGCGTCCGAGACGTCATCGGAGAGGAAATCCGCCGCCCCGCGTGTCGCAGCAGCGCGTGTCGCAGCAGCGCGAACTGCCGAAGCAACGGTGGTGGCATCGCGTGCCGCCGAGTCGAGCCCGCAGCGACTGCTCGGACCTGCGCGGTCACGAACGGAGGCGCTGCCGCAGGTGGTGGTCACGTCGGCGTCGGGTGTCGCGGCCATAACGGCCGCGCCCGTCTTGCCGAGTACGATGCCGCCGAGCGCCGTCGCGGCGAGCATGATTGCATCGAGCACGATGACCGGTTGCTATGCGTTGTCACCCGTGGTGTTGGTGGCCGGCGGGACCGCAGCAGGCGTGACTTCTGCACCTCTCGCTGGCGCTTCGGCCGCACGCAGCTCGCGAGCGCAGGCCGCTTTCGCTGCGCCTGCCTCGCCGGCGTCTGCGCCGCTGCTGCGTCTCACCGATTCGCTCACGTCCGTCGCCATCGACGCACGCGCGCTGAATGCCAGCGCGCGCGACGCATCGACACAATTCTCAGCGGCCGACGCCTCCGCACGCGAACGCGCCGCCGTCGCCTACATCGGCTACGCCTCCGGACTCGTTCCGCGCGCCTCGCTCATGAGCGATGCGCCGACCGGCAATACGCTCGTACGTTGGAGTGCGCTGGGCGACGACTTGCTGCGCGTGCACCTCCTGAATGGCGCGAGTGTGCTCGTGCGTGTTTCGCCCGATGGCAATCGCCTCGGTACCACACTCCCGCGTGCGGATTTCACCGCGCGCCGCACAGCGTGCCCGTGAGCAGACGCGGAGCGGTGACAACACGACCTCACGTAACCTGAGGTGCACGCGGTAATATTCGGCCATGTCACCCCTCCGTCGTCCCAACCTCGCGCACGCGTGCCTCGTCGCCTCCGTCCTCCTGCTCACGGCCTGCGGCGGATATGCGCGGCCGGCCGTCGGAGCGTCACCGGTGACGGCATCCGGCACGCCCGCATTGCTGCGCGTGTACGAGACCAAGGCCGCGCGCTTCGTGCCGTTCGCGCGCCTCGCGCAGGCGGCGGGCAACGTGGACGTCGTCTTCTTTGGTGAGCAGCACGACGACCCGGCCACGCATGCTGCAGAACTGGCCGTGTTGGCGGCACTCGGCGAACGGCGAGAGCGCGTCGTGCTCTCGCTCGAGATGTTCGAACGTGACGTGCAGCCGGTTCTGGATCGCTATCTCGCCGGCACGATGAGCGAGGAGAAGTTTCTCGCCGACTCGCGTCCGTGGCCGCGTTACACCACCGATTATCGCAGCATGGTGGAGCTGGCCCGCGTCCGCGGCTGGCCGGTGATCGCCGCCAATGTGCCGCGCCGCATGGCCAGCGCCGTCAGTCGCAACGGCCTCGCCGTGCTCGACACGATGAACGCGACGGATCGCGCCTACGCCGCGAAGCAGAACACGTGCCCGAAGGATCTCTACTACAAGAAGTTCGTCGAAACGATGGGCGACATGTCCGCGCACGGTCCACCGGGCGCGGCCGCATCGGCGATGCCGTCACTCGATCGCATTTATGAAGCGCAGTGCGTGAAGGACGAGACGATGGGCGAGTCGGCGGCGAGTGCGCTGGCCCTAGCCGGCAAAGGCGCGGTCGTCTTTCACGTCGATGGCGCGTTTCACAGCGACTACGGACTCGGCACCGCCGAACGCACGCGCCGCCGCGCGCCCGACGCGAAGACACTGGTGATCACCGCGGTGCCGCTGACCGATCCGCTGGCGGCGAAGGTGGCCGATTACGCCTCGCGCGCGGACTTCGTGCTCTTCACACGTGCACCGGTGAAGGAACCGGCCAGGGCGCCAGCGAAGTGAGCGCGGTTCACTTCGGCGCGGAGGCCGGCGTGAGCGTGGGCTTGAGCGCCGATTCGAGTGACGTGCGCAGCGTGCCGTGGTTGCCGAAATCACCTGCTCCGCCGTACAGCACGTCATCGATGACGTCTTTGCGACCACGCTTTCCCATGAGCACCGTGTCCGTCCAACTGTAGCTCTCGCCGTTGGACACGTTCGTGAAGCGCACCACGTACTTGCGCTGACGCATGGCCACCGTATCGCGCACGACCACGAACGACGTCGGCCCTTCGAAAAGACTGGAGAAGAGATCGCCTTCGACGAACGGCGGCTTTTCGTCCGGCGCGCGCGTCGATTCTCGATCACGTACGACTGCGGCCGCGCGGAGCAACGACGCCAACGTGTCGGACAGAAATGGTGCGAACTGTCGCAATGCACTGGCCGACGGCGCGCCGGTGGATGTCGAGGCGATGCGCACCGAATAAAACGCGACGACCACCGGAGATGGTGGCGGTGGCCCCTTGTCCTTGCAGTTCGCCGCCATCGAGGACAGCGCAACGAAGGCGACTGCGCCAGCACGACGCGTTCGCGCTGAGGGCCGACGTGACCAGATGCGCGCGCAAAGGCGCGAGAGCACACGCATCGTCACGACGGCTCGGTCTCTTCGATGGAATGGACTTGCGACAGCGTCTGGTTTCGCGCGCGCTCGATGCGGTCCATGCGCTTCTGAAACTGCCTCGTGGCGAAATGCACGAACGCGTCGGGTTCCAGTCCGAACGGAATGCGATCCGCTGGATACGCGGCAAAGGATTCGGAGATGATCGCGATGGCCGGTGGCAGCAGTTCGTCCATGCGTTGTGTGATGGCGTGCCACACCGGATCACCGTGCTCCACCACCAGTCGCGACAGCAGAAAGATGCCATAGGCGAGATGCCGCGATTCGTCGGCCTTGAGCAGCGCCGCCACGCGCTGCATGCCGGGCATGATGCCGCGCTCGGTCAGGATGCGGTGATAGCTGTGGTAGCCCGTTTCCGCGAGCACGCCTTCCACGATCATGTTGTACGTCACCGACGCGCGCGCCTGTGCGATGGGCGATCGATCATGACGCAGGCGCCCCATCGCGGCGGGCAGCTCCTGCGCGAAAATCGTGCGATAGCCGGCGGTGTGGTAGTGCGTGAGATCCGTGCGTACCATCGCCACCTGATCGAAGAAGCGACGAAATGCTTCAACGTGCTTCGCTTCTTCCCAGAGAAAGCTCGTGAGGTACAACTGCTCCTCGAGCCGTCCCTCCTGCGACACGACATCCAGCAACGGCAGGATATCGAGTGTCACGCACTCCTCGCCCGCCTGAAAGAGCGCCGTCAGTCGCAACAGCAGGTCCTGCTCGTCGGGTGCCAGACGCTGCCAGTCGATGCGATCCTGCGTGAAGTCGATGTCGGCCGGATTCCAGATGCCGAGTCGCTTGGCCTTTTCCCAGAGCCGCATCGGCAGCAGGTCGAAGCGAATGCCGGTGCTGCTGGTGCTCTGCAGCGTGCGCTCAGGCGTGCGTTCAGGCGTGCGGGTGACGCCGTCGACGACGGCTTCCGGCGCGTCGGTCGCGGCTGCAGTCGCGGCTGCGGTCGCGGCCACGGGCTCAGCTTGCGTACGGTTGGCGCCCTCAACGGGATCGCTCGCGATCTCCGCGTGCGGCGCGACCACGGCACGATCGATCGTCTGCGCCACGCGTACCAGTTCCGTTGCGGCATTGGTGTGCGGCATGAGCGCGCCCACCGATCCTTTCGTCACCTTCAGCTTGCCGCGCAGCAGCGCCATCATCGGCGCCATACGACCTTCGAGGATGGTGGTCCATGCCGCGAGATCGGCCGAGAGTACGAACCGCGCGTCGGCGTAGTCAGCGGAGGAGGCCATGCGGGCTGCATGACACTCGCCGTGCTGCAGATCGAGATAGACACCGCACGAGGCACTCGTGGCACCATTCGTCGTCTCAGCCACCGACGCGACGGTCGATGGCGGCGCATCGTTCCACTCGAGAACGACCGCCCCGTCCCAGTCGCGTGCGGCCCGTCGATACGACTCGCTGGTGCGCAGTGCATCTCCAAGTGCCGCCGCCCACGCTTCGCTGAAGAGCACTGCCGTCATAGTCAATCCAGTCCTATCCGGGGTCGAGGATCGAGAGCGCGCCGTCGTGCGACGGATCGCTGTCCTCCCAGAACCATACTGTCACGACACCATCGTTGTGATCGGTCGAGTGCGAGAAGGCGATCACGCGATCGGGGCCGAGGGTGGTGGCAAAGGCAGCGGCCTGCGTGAAGAGCGTGTCCCAGGAGGCGAGCAGACCGCGGTACGTTTTGAACGCCGCATGTGGCCCCTTCGTGCCCGCGTCCAACACGGCCAGCGACGAGGGGACGGTCTCGCCGCAATTCCAGCATGCGTCAAATCCATCATCGATATCACTTCCACAACGGTTGCAGCGGTACATGGCTCCTCCAGTGGGCCTGTTGATGAGCGATGGAGTCACCTTAGCGCGTGGCGCGCCGGACAGCATCGGGGAATACCCCGCGAGTACGCAGCGGAAACACTGGCAGACACAGGCGCTGGCTCCTTGTCGGGGTGCAGGCGGCGCGCGGCACGACGAGTCACTTCAACATCGACTCGACGCTCGACGCGCAGATCTTCAGGACGATGGGCGTCGGCATCGCCACCGTCTGGGTCGCGTCGATGTACGTTCTCTGGCGGCACCTGCGTACGCCCGCCGTCGATCGCGCCATGGCCACCGCATTCCGCGTCGGACTGGCGCTCAACATTCTCGCCTCGGGTGTCGGCTGGCGCATGACACAGCCCGCGCCCGGCCAGATCGAGGCGATCAAGCGCGGAGAACGTCCGCGTATCGTCGGCGCACACTCGGTTGGTGGAACGGACGGCGGACCAGGGATGCCGCTGACGAAATGGAGCGCAGGCCACGGCGATCTGCGCGTGCCGCACTTTGTCGGAATGCACGCCTTGCAACTTTTGCCGCTGCTGCTGCTCGGCATGCGCGCGGTTCGACGCGTGTCAGATGACCGTGTCGAGCGCGTGATGTTGTACGCGGTTGCGTCGGTCAACGCCGCGGCCTTTGTTGCCGTGTTGGCGCAGGCGCTACTCGGCGTTCCTCTGTTGCCACCACCCAGGAGCTGATCGTGACTGATGCACAGTGGTTTCAGGTCGCCAACACCACCGCGATGCTCAGCTGGATCGCACTGGTGGTGCAACCAAAGCGTGTCGCCAGTTGGTTGCGGTACGCGGTGCCGGGCGCGCTCGCACTGCTCTACATCTGGGCTATCACCACGTCGCTGCCGAACTCCGAGGGCGGCTTCGATTCGCTCGAACATGTGAAGCAGCTGTTCACCAACGATCGCGCGGTACTCGCCGGCTGGGTGCACTACCTCGCGTTCGATCTGTTCATCGGCTGCTGGGAGGTGCTGGATGCCCGGGAACGCGGCGTCCGGCACGTGTTGGTGATTCCCTGCCTGGTGCTGACGTTCATGCTCGGGCCGGCAGGACTGCTGCTGTATCTGGGCCTCAGATCCGTCGCGTCGCGCCCCACGCCGTCCATCTCGTAACTCAACGCTCAACCCGGCCCCAACCACCGATCACCCGGCACACCCGCCACCCCCAGTTCGCGGTATTCGGTCACGAGTAGTCGGTGCCGGCCCTTCGCCGATCTCGTCACGTCGCCGAGAACTTCCGAACACGCGGCCGGCGACCCCTGGCGCGTTGTGCCGGCATCACGAGCTGGGGGTCTCGGGTGTACCGGGTACTCGGACCTCGGTTCCCGGTAGCGCGCGCGGTGTGGGTGACCGCCTGCCCGTCCGGTCCTCCAGGTAGCCGTGCCACAGAATGCGCGCTGCGACGGCGCGCCACGGCGTCCACGCCTCCGCCATCCGCTCGGCGTCGGTACTCGATGGCAAGGCCGGCAACCCGCGCAACCGCTGCACCGCCACGTGCAACGCCAAGTCGCCCGGCGGCCATACGTCGGGGCGTCGTAACGCCATCAACTGATAGATACTGGCGCTCCATGGTCCGATGCCCGGCACCGCCGTGAGTAAAACGCGAACCTCGTCATCGGGGCGCCGAGCGAGTCCACGCAACGCGAGCGTTCCGTTATCGATCTGGCCTGCCAGCGCGACGACGTAGCGCGCCTTCTGCCGGGTGAGTCCGTGCTCGCGCAGGCCGTCCTCGCCCACGGCCAACACCGTGCCGGGTTCCATGGCGCCGATCCCCTGCACCACGCGCGCGTAGAGCGTCGCCGCCGATTGCACCGACACCTGCTGTTCGAGAATGATGCGGGCCAGCGTCGCGAAGCTCTGCGGCCTCGCCCACAGCGGCGGCTCTCCGTGCTGCGCCACGATGCGCGCCAATCCCGCATCACGTGCCGCGAGCTCCTGCACAGCACGTGCAAGCGACGAGCGCGTCAGCGGCGCCGGCAGAATCGCTTCCCCGGTCGCCCGCTGACGCGCGCGTTGCATGTCGAACCCCTGATGCGACGGCTACCGCTTCTGCTTCTTCCCTTCCCGCTCCTCGTCGTAGCCCGCCGGTCCGAACGGCGAACTCGGGTCGCCAGCGCTCACGTTCTCGACACGCAGCTTGGTCTTCATCGTCGTACCACCGATCGTGAGCACCACGCTGTAGTCGCCGGTGTTCGCGCTGCGTACGCCGCCCAATCCACCAAACCCGCCGCCACCGCCACGACCTCCGCCAAGCGCCGGAGTCGGCAGCCCGATGATCGTGAAGATCCTCGCGATCGCCGCCGGATCACCGGCCGGCGCGGCTGCTGCACCAAACTGGCC
>CAYWCJ010000143.1:0-10063 GCA_964456595.1 uncultured Gemmatimonas sp.
GCGCTGATCCGCGCCGGCGCGTTCGACATGGGCTCCAACTTCGGCTTCGGGAACGAGCGCCCGATCCATCGCGTCACCATCTCGCGCGACTTCTATCTGCAAAAGACCGAAGTCACGCAGGCGCAGTGGGGCGCCGTGATGGGTCGCAATCCGAGTCTCTTCATCACCTGCGGCGGCAACTGTCCGGTTGAGCGCGTCTCGTACGCCGACGTGCAGGAGTTCATCCGCCGTCTCAACGTCGCCAACCCCGGCGTCACCTTCCGTCTCCCGACCGAAGCGGAATGGGAGTACGCAGCGCGCGCGGGCGGCAATGGCGACGATACGACGACCGCGAACACGCAGGGGTGGCACGCCGGCAACAGCCAGAGCCGCACGCAGCAGGTGGCGAAACGCGCGCCCAATGCGTGGGGCCTTTACGATATGGTCGGCAACGTGTGGGAGTGGATGAGCGATTGGTACGATGAGTACCCAGCCAGCGGCGTCACCAACCCGACCGGCCCCGCCTCGGGCACGCAGAAGGTGCAGCGAGGCGGCTCCTGGAATACGCCGGCGGCGCTGATGCGCATTCCGGCTCGGCAGTTCTCTGCCCCGGACGATCCGGAGTTCGCGGTGCGCTCATCGCTCGGACTGCGCCTGGCTCGAACGCCATGATCTCGTAACGCCCGCGTTATCGTCGGTCGCGGGCAGCGTCGTTGGTCAGCGTCCGTCCGGGAGCGCGCGATTCGCATCGAGTGTCAAATCGAGTGTCAAATCGAGTCGCCTATCGAGCTTGCCTTCGAGTTCGGCGTCGAGGGTGCGCGCGGTAATGCTCTCCATCTGCGACGCACGCGTGCGCGCCCACGCCGGCAGCTGCACACCGACGGACAGCAGGTTGGCGATGCCCATCAGCGCGAGAAATCCTGTCGCGACCATCGCGCCGGTATCGCCCGTGCCCCGCAACACAGCCAACGTACCCAGCACGGTGCCGAAGGTGAGCATCAGCCCGCCCATGATAGCGCGCACCGGCACGTCGCCCTTCCGGGTGCTGAGTCGAAGGCGGTGCCCTGTCGTCGTCGGCTCGAGCAGCGCCTGCAGATTGCCATTGGTCCACTGACGAAAGGCGCCCTCCCGCTGCACACGACCGCGCGCATCGAACGTTTCGCGCAGGTTGACGACCATGCGATCCCACTCCTTGTCGGAGATCGGTCGCCCGAAGTCCACGGTGCGCGACACCCCGACCGGCAGACCAAGCCACGTGCGACGCTGCGTCGGCACGAGATCGCCCCGCGCCACCGCTTCGGCGGCGCGGGCCACGAATGCCGGCGAAATGCCGACCTCCACACCGATCTCCTGCAATTGCGTGAGCGTGAGCCCCTCACCTGATCGTGTCGCCAGTGCATTCGATCCGGCGTCTTGCGCGCCATCCTGCGCGCGATCCTGCGCCGCGCCGGCCTGCTCGAGAATGAGGGCGATTTCCTGCTCGCTGTAGCGTCGATCCATGGGCACCGCGAACGCTCCGGCTGAATGGGGGCTGCTGATGAAACGTACGTGTGTCGGCAGGCGCCGGGTTTCGTGCGCGAAGGATCCGGGCCGCTCGCGGAATCCGCCGATCCGCCCCTGTTGCGCCGGTCGCGCTGGATCGTGCGGGAAGGAATGCCAGGTGCAGTGCGCTGGAGACGCCACAACACCGGTGGTCTCAGCGCGACATTCAGCGAACTCGGCCATACGTCACATTTCTTTTTCGCTTCTGAAAAACACGCCTAACGCATTGCCGTCGAAAGACTTACGCGACAACTCACACTGGCGGTGTCAACTGGCACCGACCTTGCCAGACTGAGCTGTAACTTCTATCCGGAACTCCTCGATGCTTCGTCGTTTCGTTCTTTCCGCCGCCGCCGGTCTGCTCCTCGCTGCCCCGTCCATCTCCTCCGCCCAAAGCTGCCAGACGATGGCCGGCAATCTGGTCCGGAATTGCAGCTTTGAACTTGGACTCGTGCGTAATGGCGCCGACTATCCGAACGCTGTCGTCACCGGATGGACGCCGCTCGGCAACGTCTCCAGCGGCACCTTCGAGCGCTGGACCAATGCGTTCAATGGCTTCGCCGCCCAAGATGGCAACAGCCATCTCGAACTGCAGGTGAACAGCCCGACTGCAATCGAGCAGATTCTCGGAACGACGGCCGGCAACAGCTACACGCTCAACTTCTGGGCGGCACATCGTCCGCGCGACAACCGCGGCTTCAGCCAGATCGACGTATACATCAACAGCGTGTTCTTCGCGTCGAGCGGCCGGATCACGACGCCGTACCAGTGGAACAACGTCTCGCAGACGTTTGCCGCCTCTGGTGCCAGCACCACGATCGAGTTCCGCAGCATGGGCAACCAGAACAGCTACGGCGACTTCCTCGACAACGTGAGTGTTGTGACCGACGAGCGCATCATGAACAACACCGTGCCGGAGCCGTCCTCGTTCGCACTGCTCGGCACCGGCGTGGCGTTGGTGGGCTTCATGGCCCACCGTCGTCGCCCCTCGTGTTCCAGTCGAATGTCGCGCTCCGTCTGACAACGACCGCCTACAACGACAAGATCGAGATCACGCCGCAGTTGGGATTGACGCGCATCGATTGCAACTGGACCGGCATCGCCGAGAAGCCCGGGTAGGTCACCATCAGCTTGATCGTTGATGGCAGGATATCGTTGACGTTGAAGGCAACGAGTGGCTGCCCATCGAGAAAGACAGTCGGCGCGCAGCGAGCACGCGTACTCACCACGCGCGCAGTGCCTCCCTGCCCCACCACGTTGAATCCGGCGCGTGAGGTGAGCAGATCCGTCGTGAAGACAGCGCCGCGCGCCTTGATATCGCGATCGGTAAGCACGGCCGACGATGAGCGTGCCGTTTCCGTCGCCCAGGCGAATCGCTGCATGTCGCGGTCCCATGCCGCTTCCGCGCGCGTGCGAACCTTCACCGTATCCAATCGCTGACCGAGCTTCTCGAGCACGAAGTTGAGGGTGTCACTGGGCACCAGCCGCACGAGATCCGCCGCCGGCAGGTAGCCGATGCGACGCGCGCCGACGTAGGTCAGCCCGAGTGAGACGCCACGGATGTAGAAACGGCCGTTCTCGTCGGTGAGGCCACGCGTCTCGAGGCCACCTACCACAATCTGGACATTCTCGACCGGGTTTCCTTCGTCGTCCTTCACGAAGCCGATCAGCGCCCAGTTACCCTGCGCATGTGCGGCGCCGGCTGTGGCCGTGAGCAGCAGGAGCAGCGTCAATGCGAGCAGCACCCAGACCCGCGCGGCTGCGCTGACGTGATGGCGACCCTTCGTTGCCGTACTCATGCAATCCTCCAACATTCGAGTGTACTGCTCTCCTTCGTACCCGCGCGCGCCGTAAAGGATCTCGCAATGATTTGCGCACCGACGCCAGACAAACCCGACGCAGACGAGACCCACGTACCGGGCTCACCGCCGTCCATGTGGGACACCGGGGTTGGAGTGGCCGGTTGCCCAGAACGCGGCTGTTCGTCCGTGGTGACATGCCTCGAAGCTACCGGTAGCGGTGCATGTGTAAAGGAGCGACCGACGGCAGACTAGCGCGGCGGCACGTAACGTCGTCCCGCCAGATCCCGATACGACATGTAGCCATTCCCGGCCATGTCGGCGGCGAAGTCATCCACCTTCTGCAGCAGCTGCGTACTGTAGTAGCCCGGCCGATTCTCGGGATGCGATCGCCCGCCACCGAAGTAGCTGCGAATGAAGACACTGCGCGCGTCGCGCGGAAAGCTGAGCACGGAGCGCGCGTACTGCACGAAGCCTCCGCCACGCATCACGTAGTCTTCGGCGTTGGAGACATAGAAGGCCGCAAGTTTGTCACCACGCTGCTGCAGCAGTTTACCGATGGCGGGCATGGCCCTCGTGCCGGCGAGGTCGCCGACCACCGGCACGATGAGATTGCGTTGCTGCAGGAGCTTCAGAAACTGAAAGTCGGACTCACGCGCGAGATAGCTGGCGGGATTTCCGTTGAGATCGTGCTCGAGAATGAGCTGTCGTAAGGTCGGGTAGTAGGGCTGCGGCGCGCGACCGGTCGACGTGAAGCGCAAGGCGAGTCCCGCGTCGATGAACTCGCTGTGAAACCGTTCGATCGTCGCGAGATCTGCGGTACTGAGCGGCACCCCAAACGTTGTCACGGTGGTGCGGACCAGGTCGCGGGCCGCGCGCACGCTGGCGGGCGTCACGCGCAACGAGTCGAGAAACGCGACCAGCGCGTCCACCGACTGCGACGTTGCCTGCGCACCGGCCGCCTGCGAGGGCCTGCCGAGTAGCAAGGCGAGGTATTCGGCGCGATTGCGTGCGCGCGCGAAGAGCGCCTTGAACAACAGGTGCTGCAGCATGTTGTCGCGACGAATATCGATGATGATCGCGATGCGCGGACGGATGCGCGCGATGTACGAGAAGTTCTGGTCCGGTCCGACCCCCACATAGGCGCCGCCGCGCACGTTCAACCGATCGAGCGCGCCCATCACGTGCAGATAGCTGCTCTCGTTCGAGATCAGATTGTCGGTATCGAAGTAACCACCCGGTTCCGAGAGTTGCGCCACCAGTCGCGCGAACTCGCGAATGCTGTCCTCGGGTGCCTGCCTGGCGGCGACACGGGCGGCTGGCGCACGGACGGACGGCGGCGTCGTCTCCGCGCGCAGCGACGCCGGGACCGCGGGCACGGTGAGCAGGGCGGTCACCAGAGCGGTGACCAGCGCCGTGACCAGCGCGGAGCGCACCCCCCAAGCCGATCGCACCCCGCCGCGAATTGCAGGACGAATCATGACTGCAAGGAAACCCTTGGACGCCTTTGGCGGTATTACAGGTGGCTGGACGTCCAGTCACCGCACCCCGCCCCTCAGCCCTTACAGAATCCCATGTCTCTTCGTCACACCTTGCTGCGTAGCGCTGCCACCATCGCCGCGCTTTCGGTCCTCTCCCTCTCCGTGTCGGCGCAGGGCGGCATGGCCGCCATGGGCAACAAGCCCGGTCAGGCACCCGCGTCGCCGCGTGACTCCGTGAAGGCCGCCGTCGCGGGCGCGAACATCGTCATCGACTATGGCCGCCCGTCCAAGCGCGGTCGCGAGATCTTTGGTGGACTTGGCGACATGAAGTGGGGGATGGTCTGGCGCACGGGCGCCAACAAGGCCACGCACCTCACCACCAGCAAGACGTTGCTGTTTGGCGCGCAGACGGTGCCTGCGGGCACGTATACGCTTTACACCTTGCTCGATCAGGGCGGCAAGTGGATGCTGATCGTGAACAAGCAGACGGAGCAGTGGGGCACGGAATACGACGCCAAGCTGGATCTGGTGCGCATCCCGCTCACCGTAGAGCAGACCCCAGCCGTCGTCGAAAAGATGACCATCGAAGTGAAGCCCGCTGGCAAGGGCGGCACCATCGCGATCCTGTGGGATCGCAGCAGCGCGCACGCCGCTTTCACCGTGAAGTAGTCGGGTCGGAGTCGTGTAGTAATCGTGCAAGAGTCGCGACGCGATCCGCCGTTTGAGCAGTCACGACGGGGCGCCCATCGAAAGATCGGCGCCCCGTTGGCGTTGTAAGCGTCGCGTCATCGCCTGCGCTCAAGCGCAGTGTGACAATTTCCACCGTCGCGTTGATGATGGGCGTGGCGGCGCTGTTACGAGCAGCACGCGCAGACGCTTGCCGCTAGTGCCCCGCCGCGCCCGCATCTTTGTCACGCGGGTCCGGCGCGCCGATGCGCATCCCCGTCTTCGTGTCCACCACCACCGAATGCGCGGTTCCTTGTGTGCCGCCGAAACGCACGTCGTGGCCGAGAAGCTGCAACGCCGTAACAGTGGTCGCCGGTACGCCGTTGCGCTCGATCGTGATGACGTTGGGCAACCACTGATGGTGGAAGCGCGGCGCGTTCACTGCGCTCTGCGCCGACATGCGGAACTCGGTGATGTTGAGTACCACTTGCAGCACCGTGTTGATGATCGTGCGGCCCCCCGGACTGCCGACCACGGCGACGAGCTTGCCGTCCTTCGCGACGATCGCGGGCGTCATGCTCGACAGCATGCGCTTGCCCGGTCGCGCGATGTTGGCCTGAGTACCAATGAGTCCCGTGGTGTCGGTGAGACCGGGCTTCCCGTTGAAGTCGCCCATCTCGTTGTTGAGCAGAAAGCCCGCGCCTGCCACGACGGCGCCAAGTCCGTAGCCTGCTTCAAGCGTATACGTCACCGAGACGGCCATGCCGGCCGCGTCCACCACGGAGTAGTGCGTCGTTTCCGGACTCTCGTAGCCCTGCGCCACCTGCGCGGGCGCCGACGGCGTCGCCTTGTCGCGCGAGATCGTCTTGCGCAGCTGTGTGGCGTACTCCTTGCTCGTCAGCCGGTCCACCGGCACGGCCACGAAATCGGGATCACCGAGAAAGCGCGCACGATCGAGAAACGCACGGCGCATCGACTCGGCGACGAGGTGCACGTATTGCGGGGAGTTGTGTCCAAGACTCCTGAGTTCAAATCCTTCGAGAATATTCAGCATCTCGATCATCGCCACACCGCCGGAGCTTGGCGGCGGCATAGAGATGATGTCATAGCCGCGGAAGGTGCCCGTAACGGCCGCGCGCTCCTTCGCTTCGTACGCGGCGAGGTCCGCCTCGGTGATGATCCCGCCGCCGCGCTTCATCTCTTCAGCCACCAGACGCGCCGTCTCGCCGAGATAGAAGCCGTCGCGCCCGTTGTCGCGAATGCGCGCCAGTGTGCGTGAGAGGTCGGGCTGCCGCAGCCGCTCACCCACCGCATATGCCGCACCGCTCCTGGAGAATGCGGCGAGCGTGGCAGGATAGGTCTTGAAGCGCGTCAACGAGTTGCCGAGCGACGCGGCCAGTCCCGGCGGCACATCAAAGCCATCGCCCGAGAGCGTGACCGCCGGTTCGACGAGCGGTTTCCACGCCAACTTGCCGTACTTCGCGTGCGCGAGCGCGAAGCCGGCCACGGTGCCCGGCACGCCGACGGAGAGATGCGTGCGATGATGCATGCGCGACGAATACGCCTGCGTCGAGTCGGTGAACATGTCCGGCGTCGCCGCCGCCGGCGCCTTCTCGCGAAAATCGATCGTCGTCGAGCGGCCATCGGGAAAGCGGATGACCATGAAGCCGCCACCGCCGATGTTCCCCGCCGTGGGATACGTCACCGCCAACGCGAAGCCGGTGGCGATGGCCGCATCGATCGCATTGCCTCCCGCCGCCAGCACATCGCGACCGGCCTGGCTGGCAATGGCGCTGGCCGAGACCACCATCCCCCTCGACGACTGCACGCCGCTGGTGATCGCCGCACCGGTCGTCGGCGCACCGCTGACGGTGCCACCAGCGCCCACACCGATGGCCGTGCTGGTGGTCGTGCTCTTCATCGAGCAGGCCGCGACGGCGAACGCCGAGAGCGAGGTCAATGCCAAGCGCGAGATGACAGAACGCGCAACAGAACGGAGTGTCGTGAGCATGATCGGTACGAAGAAGAGGACGACGAACGAAGATATCGACGACGAAATGGCCCACGAGAACCACGCGACGAAGGAGCCGGTCGCAGACGCCCGCTCCGGCTAACCGTGCACCCGCATCCGACGCGTGTCCAGCGGTGGGCAGATCCCGACTCAACTTTCCGTCCTGAAATGGCTTTACAAATTCCGATGCTTGTGTACGCTTGTGCGCGTCACCGCCCTGCTCCACACCGCTCCGGACGTCATGGAAACAGGCCACCAGACTTCGCTGCCGTCCAACCGCACACTCGCATCGAATGCCGAGGCGCTGCCCATCCGCGTCTGGGTCCTCGTCCCCTTCGTCGAGACGTCCGACCCCAACCTCGCGTACTACAACGATTACAGCCAAAGCCGCGCGGAGTACACACGGGCGTTCGCGGCGCTGGCGTTGGAGTGGGTTTGGCAACCGGTCACACTGGACGATCATCGGGCGATCATCGATGCCATCGCCGCGACCGACGGCGTCACTCCGCTGGTCTTCAATCTCTGTGATGGCGATGAGACCAACGGTGTGCCGGGGCTCTCGGTGGTGAAGCATCTGCAACTGACAGGACTCTGCTTCACCGGTGCCGACGCCGACTTCTTCGATGTCACCACGTCCAAGATCCCGATGAAGCGCATCTTCGACGCAGCGGGCGTGCCGACAGCGCCCTGGCTGGTGCTGCATCTGCCGACAGACCCGTCGATGGACGGGAAAGCGTCCGCGGCACTCGCCAACGAGGCGTTCGCGCGTTGCGGGTCGCCGCTCATCGTCAAGCCGGCCATCTCGGCGGGAAGCATGGGTCTCACCGTCGACTCGGTGGTTCATACCAGCGCTGCGCTGCGCTCGCAACTCGCGGCACTGCGCGATGGCTATCGTGGGTGGGATCTCGCCAGTGGCGGCGTATTCGTCGAGCGGTTTGTGCGCGGTGCCGAGTACACCACGTTCATCGTTGGTTCGAGTGACGCGCCTGATGCCTGCATCGTGTATCCGCCGGTGGAGCGCGTCTTCAATCGCGCGCTGCCGGAGACAGAACGGTTCCTGTCGTTCGATCGATTGTGGGAGATCTACGAGCGCGAGACGCCACTCGAGCATGGTGCGTACCTGTGGGAGTACGCACCCGTACCCGACGCGTTGGGCGAACGCATCGCCGATGTGAGTTGGCAGGCGTACGCGTCACTCGGCGGACGAGGCTATGGACGCGTGGATCTCCGGCTCGACGCGGAGACCGACGCGCTGTACGTGCTCGAGGTGAACGCGCAGTGTGGCCTTTCGGAAGACGAGAATTACACGTCGATCGGCGCCATTCTTCGCTTCGCGCACGTGCCATTTGCCGACGTCGTGCTGGCCATCATGCGCGACGCCATGCGCACGCGGACCTACGCTGCGGACGACCTCGTGAACGCCTCGTGAAGCCGTCGTGAAACCAACATGAAGCCATCGTGAAACCAACATGAAGCCATCGTGAAGATCTGCGTCCTGCAGCCCGACTACTCCACGTCGACGGTGGACTATCGTCACTACGATCCGCCGCGCGATCTCGCACCGCTGCTGCCCGGTCACACCGTCGATCACCTCTTTCTCGACAAGCGCACCACCTATCGGCAGCTGCGCGCCTGCGCCGCACAGGGCTACGACATTTTCGTGAACTTGTGCGAGGGGTATCTCGATTGGGATGTGCCGTCGATCGACGTGATTCACGCGCTCGAGCGGCTGCAGTTGCCGTACACGGGACCAACGGCGTCGCTCTACGACCCGCCGAAGACGCTGATGAAGTACGCCGCGTACTCGGCTGATGTCAGCACACCGGCGCACCGTCTCATCACCGCGGCGGACGACCTCGATGACGCGATTGATGACGTGGAACGCGCACTCGGCTTTCCGCTGTTTGTGAAGCCGGCACACGCGGGCGATAGTCTTGGGGTGGACGATCACGCGCTCGCGCCGGATGCGGACGCGCTGCGCGCGCAGATGAACGCGCTGCTGCCGGAGTATCCCGAACTGCTCGTGGAGTCGTATGTGGACGGACGCGAGTTCACCGTGCTCGTGCTCGCAGACGTGGACGGGCGCGGTCGTTGTCATGCATTTCGGCCGATCGAGTACTCGTTTCCCGAAGGCACATCGTTCAAGACCTACGCCCTCAAGACGAGTGATCTGCATCCCGGCGCGAACATCCCCGTGCACGACGATGTGCTGGCGCACCGCCTCACCGACGCCGCACGTCGTGTCTTTGCGGCGTTCGACGGGGTCGGTTACGCGCGCATGGACTTCCGCATGGACGCCGGCGGCGATCTGTACTTCCTCGAGGTGAATTTCACCTGCTCCGTGTTCTATTCGGCGGGCTACGAAGGCTCGGCAGACTTCATTCTGCGTTACGACGGCATCGGCCAAGCGGGTTTCCTCCAGCGCATCATCGCCGAGGGCATGGCGCGGCACGCGCGCAGGCGTTCGCGTTATGTCCTGCAGGGGAACGCGCTCGCGGGCTACGGCATTTTTGCGTCGGATTCGATGGCGCGTGGCGCGATGGTGTTCGCCGGCGAGGGTCGTGCACACCGGATCGTGACACGAC
>CAYWCJ010000143.1:10073-10702 GCA_964456595.1 uncultured Gemmatimonas sp.
CACGTGGACGGACGCGGAACGGGAGACGTTTCGCCAGTATGCCTATCCGCTCAGCGACGACGTGTATGCGCTTTGGGATACCGAGCCCACCGCATGGGCCCCCCAGAACCACTCCTGCAATCCGAATACCGCGTTCGACGGGCTCAACGTGGTCACCCTGAGAGACATTGCACACGGCGAAGAGCTGACGCTCGACTACGCGCGCTCGATGAACGAGCTGAGTGCGCCCTTCGATTGCCGGTGCGGTGCGTCCAACTGCCGCGGACACGTCACCGGACGTGCGGAAAACTCGGTGACTGCACGAGAGCAGGCACGCCGAGCGTGAGGCTGCACCCTCGGCCGATCATGGCAACGAAACACGGTGGACGGACGTAGCGATGATCGTGAATACTTCTCCGCTGCCATCGGCAACTGCCGCCGAATCCGTCTTCGAAACCGCACGCGCGCTCGTGTTGAAACTCGACAACGAAGTCGGGCGCGTCATCGTCGGACAGCAGCAGGTACGGCGGGAAGTCCTGACGTGCCTGTTTGCCGGCGGACACTGCCTGCTGCGCGGCGTGCCCGGGCTCGCCAAGACACTGCTCATCAAAACGCTCGCCGACGCCGTCAGTCTGAAATTCAGTCGCATT
>CAYWCJ010000144.1:0-3198 GCA_964456595.1 uncultured Gemmatimonas sp.
GGGCGTCAGCGTCAGTCCGAAGTTGGTGATCAACCGGCTCGTCTTCGCATTGACGCGATTCTTGTTGACGCTGAAGTACGGGTTGTCCGTCTCCGAATTGGAGGCCAGCACGGTGATGCGCCGACGCGTTCCGGCAGGCGTCAGATAGTCACGCGCGTCGTCCGTCTGCGGCCAGAGCAGCAGTCCGATCAGCGGTCCGTTCGTTCCCTTGAGCGCCTGATCGTTTTCGAGTACGGAGTATTGCGCCGACAGATCCGCGTTCAGCCACCGCGTCACTTGTGCGCCGGTGCGCCCCGTGAGGTTGATGCGATTGAGGTCCGACTCCGGAATGACGCTGCCTTGCGCATTGGCGGCGAGCGCAAGCCGGTAGTTGATGCGGGAGTCCTGCGTTGCCCCGCTGAACGACAGGTTGTGCTGCTGCGATTGCGCGGTCTGGAAGAAGCCGCTGACGTTGTCGTAGAACGTCGTTCCGGCCGCGTATGGCGCCCCAAAATACGAGAAGGCGTTCAGCAGATCACCGGTCGTGCCCGACGGCGCATACGTGTTTTGCACCACCGGATTACCGCGCGTCTGGTCAATACGGAGACGATTGCTGTACTCGAAGCCGCCGGTTCCCGGTTTGCCGCGCTTGGTCGTGATCACAATCGCGCCGTTGCCGGCATCGATCCCATACAACGCCGCCGCTTCCGGCCCCTTGAGCACCACCAGCGTCTCGATGTCTTCCGGATTGATGTCGATGGCGCGATTCGAGAAATCGATGCCGCGGTTGCTGAATGCGGTCAACGAACCCGGCGCGTCGGAGGCCAGCGCGCCGCTGTTGAGCGTCTTGTTGTCCATCGGCATGCCGTCAATGATCATCAGCGGCTGGTTGCTGCCGCTGATCGAACTGACGCCACGAATCGTGATGGACGATGATGCGCCGGGCACACCTGAGGTGCTGATCACTTCCACGCCGGCCACGCGTCCCTGCAAGCCGTTGATGAAGTTCTCACGACCGGTCTGCGCGATGTCCGCGCCCTGCACAGTCTGCTGCGACGTGCCGAGGTTGCGCCGCTGGGTGGTCTCGCCAAGTGCGGTCACCACAACCGCGTTCAGCGACGACGCCGTCTTCTCCAGCTGTACGAAGATCGTATTCTCGGCGCCGATCGTGCGCTCGATCGGCACATAACCGATCAGACGGAACTGCACCACTTGGCCGACGTCGGCGCGAATGGAGTAGTCGCCATTGGTGTTGGTCTGGGTCCCTTGCGTGCTCCCCCGGAGGACGACCGAGACTCCCGAGAGCGGGACCGCACCATCGCGCGTCACCTTGCCGGTCACCGTCTTCTGCTGCGCCAAGACTGGCGATGCGCAGAGGAAGGTGCCCATGAGGAGTGCGAGAACTCGTTTCTTCATCATGCAGGGTTCCGGGTTGTGGTTATCAGCGCGTCGTGCTGCGGACGTCCGCAGGAACGCACGCACGCTGATGTCACTGAGCGGGAGGTGGAGCCGCTCGAATTAGGGTATGAAATGCGTTGGCCTGGATGCGTGTGGCGGGGACGCACGCAACTGGTGCCCGTGTGCCGCCCGCCGAGCGAGCGCGGGGACGCGACAACGGCGAACGCGATGACGGCAAACCGATCTGTGTACGCAAACGTCAGCGAAAAGCGGTCTACCACGATCGGCTAGGTTATCGCTGCTGCAGAACGCTGTCAAACGACCTCGGCACGTACCGACAATGCGAAGTCAGCCGTCTTATTGGTGAGAGGTTGACGCCCGCGGAAGGATTGGGCTGCGACTCGATCAACAATAAGAACAGATGGGACGGGCATGCCGTCACTGTCGTGAACCGTCCACGCCACCTGCGACATCAGGGCGCACGCCACACCGCCGGCGCACTCGCGTTCCCAACCTTGTCGATGGCATGCACCACCACCGCGTCCGTGCTTGATGCACCCGCGCCACCGGGGATGTCCGTCGTGCGCACCGTCGATGGCAGCAGCCGCATCGACCAGAGAGTGCCGTTACGCCACCGCACCGCCCACCAGGCGAGTGCCTTCCCGCCATCGCCACTCACCGTCACACGCAGCGTCGGTGTCGAGCTCGCCGTGGCCGTCGCCACAACCGTTGGCGCACTCGGCAGGGTGCCATCGAGCCACGTCGTCGCGGGCACCAGCGCCGGTGTCGCGAACACGCCGCCGCCCAACAGCGATGCCAGCCCATCACGATTGAGCCGCAACGAGGTCGTGTTGTACAGCAGCGTACCGGTCGGTCCCCCGCTGGTTGCTGCCCGCGAACGCGCCAGTGACACCTGCGAGGCGATCTCACCTGAGGCGAAGGCACTCGTGCTGCCGTCGGCCACCCGATACGCGGCGAGCCCGGGCCAGAGATGGCGACGCAAGGTGTTCTGCTGCGACCACCAGTCGACCAACGCGGGAAAACTCTGCCCCGTGGACGCGATGGACCAGTACAGCTGCGGCGCGAAGTAGTCCACCCAGCCACGCTGCAGCCACAATCGCGAATCGGCATAGATCGAACCGTACGCATCGAGCCCCACGATGCCGGCCGGATTGCCGGGTCTCCAGATACCGAAAGGGCTGATCCCCACCCGCACCAGCGGGTCGACGGCGTGCACATCGCGATACAACCGCTCGACGAAACGGTTCACGTTGTCGCGTCGCCAATCATCGCGACCCAAGGTACCTCCGCCCGTCCGATACCGCGCGTAGCCGGCGCTGTCGGGGAACTGCAGGTTCGGGCAGCGCGTATCCGGATACGGATAGAAGAAGTCGTCGAGATGCACCGCATCCACGCCGTAGCGTCGCACCACATCCTGCACGACGGCAATCGCCTGATCCTGCACCGCACTCTCGCCCGGATCAAACCACAGCTGCGTACAGTACGCGCGCGTGAGCTCCGGGCGTCGCTTGCCAAAATGTCCCGGATCCATGCGCAGCGAATCACTCAGATTACCGGCACGAAACGGATTGAACCACGCGTGCAACTCCAGCCCACGCGCGTGCGCTTCCGTCACCGCATACGCGAGCGGGTCCCACCCCGGACTGATCCCCTGCGTCCCTGTGAGTGAACGCGACCACGGTTCCAGCGAGGATGCAAACAGCGCATCACCGTTCGCGCGCACCTGCAACACGATCGCGTTCAATCCAGTTGCGCGCGCCATGTCGAAGATGGCGGTCAACTCGGTTTGCTGTTGCGCCG
>CAYWCJ010000144.1:3208-10679 GCA_964456595.1 uncultured Gemmatimonas sp.
CCCGGAGCGTGACGGCCAGTCGATGTTGGCGACCGTCGCAACCCAGAGCCCGCGAAACTCACGCGACAGCGCGGGGATCGTGAGCGTCGCCGGTGGCGTGACCGGCGGAGGCGTCGGGATGACCGGCGCGGTTGGGGCGTCGCCGCCACCGCATGCAGTCACCAGCGCCAGTACGAGCAGCGCGGCGCGCGTTGCACGACGGCGTTGCGGCGCGCGTATCGTTGCGCCTCGAGAGTCCATACTTGATCTAGCTGTCAAAATCATCAGCACAACATAGCCTGTGCGTTTCGCGTCGCCACTTGCCTCCTCGCCGGCGGGAGCGCAAGCTGGCCCTTCATGAGAATCGGCATCGACCTTGGCGGCACCAAAATCGAAGGCGTGGCACTCGCCAACACCGGAAGGGAAATGGCACGATTGCGCGTGCCGACACCGCGCTCGTATGCGCAGACCGTCTCGGCGATCGCTGCGCTGGTGCAGTCGCTCGAACGAACGACGGACGACGGCATCGGCTCCGTCGGCGTGGGCATCCCGGGCACCATCGTCCCCGCCACGGGACTCGTCAAGAACGCCAACTCCATCTGGCTCATCGGTCAACCACTCGGTCGCGATCTCGAAGCAGCACTGGCGCGACCGGTGCGAATTGCCAACGACGCGAACTGCTTCGCGCTCTCGGAAGCGGCAGACGGTTCGGCCCAGGGCGCCGACGTGGTGTTCGGCGTGATTCTCGGTACCGGCGTCGGCGGCGGCATCATCGTCAAGGGAGACGTCATCATTGGCGCCAACCTCATCGCGGGCGAATGGGGACACAATCCGCTCCCCTGGCCGTACGACGACGAACGTCCCGGCCCCTCGTGCTACTGCGGCAAGGTCGGATGCATCGAGTCGTGGTTGTCCGGTCCCGGATTCGAGCGAGATCACGCCTTGCGCACCGGCGACCCACGCAGCGCACGCGCGATCACCGCGCTGGCGGCGCACGGCGACGCGGACTCGATTGCCTCGCTCTCGCGCTATCACGATCGCCTCGCACGGGCGCTCGCCTCCGTCATCAACCTCCTCGACCCGGACGTCATCGTGCTCGGAGGCGGCATGTCCAACACGCCCGGACTGGCCGAGGCGACGCTCGCCATCCTGCCGACGTGGGTGTTCTCCGATGCGGTGAACACGCGCGTGGTCCGCAACGCCCACGGCGACTCGAGTGGCGTGCGTGGTGCCGCCTGGCTCTGGCCGCTCGACGCACGCGCGTGACGTGACCTCATGACCACGGCGCGCGTGGTGATCACGATCGCCGTGGTCGTCCTGCTGCTTGCCGCAGCGACCGTCTACCTGCGACGGTACGCGCGTCGCGCCGGGCGCCGCACCTTGCGTCGATACCGCGCGGGCGTCGACCGCTTCAAGCTCACGCGCAAGACATTCGTCGTCGAGCAGGTGCTCGCCGATCACGCGGTCGCCGACGCCGTTCGCGCACACGCCGAACAGCAAGGCGAAACGGAGGATGCGACCTGGTTGCGAGTTCGTCGCTATCTGGACGAAATCGTCCCCTTCTTCAACATCCTCGCCTACTACCAACTCGGCTACCACGTCAGTCGCGCCGTGCTCGGGCTGTTCTACAAGGTATCCGTGGAGTTCGAGAAGCCTGATCCGTTTCGCGGATTGCCGCGCGATTCCGTGGTCATCTATCTGATGAACCACCGCTCCAATGCGGACTACGTTCTGGTCGCGTACGTCATGATGGGCGATGTCTCCATCTCGTACGCCGTCGGCGAATGGGCACGCGCCTTTCCACTCGAGTACCTCTTCAAGAGCTTTGGTTCGTACTTCATTCGACGCCGTTACCGAGAGCCGCTCTACCATGCGGTGCTCGAGGCGTATGTGCAGCTCATCACGCGCAACAGCGTCACGCAAGGCGTCTTCCCCGAAGGCGGACTCACGCGCGACGGTGCGCTGCGTCCCGGCAAGATCGGACTGCTCGACTATGCCCTGAGCGTTGCGCGCGATCCCGCCGTGCGCGCGCGCATGTATGTCGTGCCGGTTGGCATCAACTACGATCGTGTGCTGGAAGACCGCTCGCTGTTGCGTGAGCTCGAGACGCGCGCAGAACGTCCGGTGACGTCCCGCCTGTCGCAGCTGCGCGAGGTGAGTCGCTGGCTCTTCTTCAACACCGGACGTCTGCTCACCGGCCGCTGGCGACGGTACGGACGCGCCGCCGTCACCATCGGAACTCCGGTGTCCGTGAACGAGTGGCTCACAACGCTCGATCGCGATCAGGTGTCGCTGTTCGACGTGCCGCGCTCCGAACGACTGCCGCGCGTGCAGGCCTTCTGCGATGACGTTCTGCGTCGCATCGGTGCGATCATTCCCGTCACCCCCGTGCCGTTGGCCTGTGCCGCCCTGCAAAGCTTCGACGCGGATTTCGTCACGCGCAGACAACTGCTCGACCGCATGGAAGCAATGCGCGAGGTCCTCACGGAGCTCAACAGCCGAGTCGTCCGGGCTGATCGCGACATCGCGGAAACGTTCGATCGCGCGTACCGCATGTTGCGAATGCGCCGTGTCATCGCGCGTACCGGAGACGGCTTTCTCATCCTTCCCAAGGGCCGCCCGCTCATCACGTACTACGCCAACAGCATCGTCCACCTCCTCGGCCCATTCGCCGACGGGGTCCGCGCACGCGACGCGCTGCCGATGCACGACTGGGAACGCGCCGAACGGACCCGCACGCCCGCGTCTGCACCGCCGGTGACACCGTCCGCGGCTCGCGCGCCCTTGCCCTGATCGCCAGCAGCGAGGACTGGCGCATCCCCCCCGCCCCTCAATACTCTACCTTGGTGTCGGAAGTGTGTCGAAACGCGGTGGAAGTCTGCTGGCCCTTCGTATAACGGCTATTACCTCGGCCTTTGGAGCCGATGACGATGGTTCGACTCCATCAGGGCCTATCCAGCAATGGTTGATGCGCGTTAGTCGCGTGACGCGAGCATCAACTGAGCGTCCGACGTTCGGAAGGCGAAATCCCGCGAATCAGCGCCATGCTGACTCGCGGGATTTCTGTTGCATCATTCACATTGCAATTCAAGCGCTCAACTGGGTCATGGCGCGAGCGACAAACCGCAACTGACTATCACGGATACCAACAGATCAACCGCTCTGATTTTCGGGGATGCTGCAACACCGTTTCTTTGGTTGTTCGTCGTATCCCCGGGAATCCGTGCGTTTCCGTTCGTATCCGTGATAGTCAGTCGCTGTTCGCCGTATCCCCGAAATCCCCGCGCGACAGCGCGTCAGAACGTGTACCGCGCCCCCAACTGCATCTGATAGCGATTGCCAGCCTTCACCGTGCGCCCGAAGTTCGGGTTCACCCGGTACCGGTACTCGCGACTCGCCTGGTCGAACGAGATGACGTTGAGCAGTGTCTGATTGGCGCCCGGCACGATCCGTACGCGGCCCCAGTTGTGGTTGATCAGCGACGCTGCGTTGAACACGTCCAGTGTGAGTTCGGCCTTCTGCCCGCGAATGCTCGGCAGCTTCTGCGTGAAGCGAACATCGACCTGCGTGACGAACGGGTTCCGGATGCTGTTGCGATCCGCGATACGCCCGATGGTAGACTGCAGATACTCGGCGCCGATGTTCTGCGGGTTGTTGTACACGAGGCGAAGTGAGTCCGCGAAGCCCTGCCGCAGTCCGGGCGTGGCCGGATTGAAGATGAACGCGAGGTCGTTCTGGTTGCCGAACGAGCTGCCGGCACCCACGTCATCGCCGTTGATGTCCTGCGCCACCGTGGGCGACCACGGCGAACCGGATTGGCCGATCACACGCGCGCTGAACTGGAAGCCGCCGATCTCGGGCGTCGCGCCGTAGAGCACCAGCTTGTGGCGGAAGTCTGTGCCGCTGGCGCCCCACGTGCAAGGCGCGGGTCCGACGGCACGGGCGTGAACACCGACGTGATCGCGATGCAGCAGTTGAAGGAGCTGTTGTCGCGTGTTTCGTTGAGCGTGAACGAACCGCTGATCGAGCCGTTGCGCGGCAAACGCAGCGATGCGTCGACGAACGCTGCCTTCTGGTGTTGCGCCGCATCGCTCCGCAGCTCGAGTACGCGCTGGAACTGCGCAAAGGGACGCGCCAGTACCGGATTCCGGCCACCCGTCGCGGTGATGCTCGACGCGGGCACGAACACTCCGCGATTGGACTCGTTCGCCAGGGTGAACTCGGGGCTCGGACGCAGGTTGAGATCCACGTAGCGATACAGCTCTGACGTCTGCGCATACTGTGCTGCCGCGCCCAAGGTCAGGTTCCCGTCGAAGAGGCGACGCTGGTAGGCGATGTCGCTCTTCCACGTACGCGGCACCTTGAAGTCCGGCCTGAACATGTTGATGTACGCCGGCCGCGCGCCGCTTCCCTGCGGAATGCCGGGCGTGTTGGCAAGCGACTGGCGATACGCGTTGAAGTCCGGCGTGGGAACTGCGGCGCCCGTCAGCAGCACGTCGGCCAGCTGCGAGCCGTCGTTGAGCAGGTTGTTGATGTGCGCCATGTAGTGCGGCTGTGCCGTGAAGTAGCCGCTCCCCACACGCACCAGATTCTTGCCCGAAACGCCCGGTGTCCACGTCAGCTGCGCGCGCGGCTGCAGCGCGATATCTGTGGGCTTGATATCGGTGCGCGTGCCGAACGCCGTTGCCACGTTCGCGTTCGGATTGCCCCCTGTCAGAAACGCGGACATGTCGGCGCGCAGCCCCGCCGTCACGTTCAGGTTCAAGCGGACACGGAACTCACCCTGCGCAAACAGGCCGCCGTCGTACACCCACTGGCGCATGCGCGGCTCCAGCTCCTTCATCGGCAGCAGGCGCGCATACGACGACGGACGCCTGGCTTCGAGCGCCGCGAGATTGGGAAACTGGAAGAGACCGTCCGTCTCGATCGACACGAACATCGAAAGGTTGTTCAGCGAATGGTCCGTGCCCACCGTGAACGCGCTCTTGTCGCGGTCCCAGCGCAGCACGTCCACGAACTGGTACGACTCCTCGTCTGCAACTCCGGGCTCGTCCGCTGTCCGCCAAACTGCAGGATCTGGTTGGTGCCGGTGCCACCGCTCGGCAGCGTGGACGTCACATTCACCCAGCCGCGCGGCAGGCGCGTGTTGGGCTCGTTCTCCAGAATGCGGTTGGTGTAGGCCAAGCGCACGTCATTCGTGAACGCACCGCCCAGGTTCGACTTCACCGACGCCATCGCCTGCATCTCGCGCGAGCTCTGATCGCCGCGACTCTCCAGCACCGACAACTCGCGATCGGGAATCGAGTTGTCGTACAAGAAGTTCGAAAACGTCGTGCGGAAGGTGGCGCGATGGGCTTCGTTGATCTGCCAATCCAGACGGCTGAACACCGTGTTCAGTGTGTTCCCGCGATCGAACGTGCCCGTCTGCTGTCCAGCGGGCAGACCGTACGAACGCCGCAGAATATCGAGGAACCGCGCCACGCTGTCCGGCGCCACCTGCAAACGCGCCCACTCCGCGTTGTTGTCCACCTGGAGCGTCGAAAACGGCTCGGCCACCTGCTGCCGGTCGTACGCCAGGAAATAGTGCAGCTTGTCCTTCACCAACGCACCACCCAGCGCACCGCCAAACTGCAGATTGTCGAACTTGGTGATGTTCTGCCCCAGGAAGTTCGTTTTCGTGGTGAAGTCCTGATTGCGATTGTAGACGAACAGCGAGCCCGTGGTGGTGTTGGTGCCCGCACGCGTGGCCACATTCACGGCGCCGGCGCCCTGGCGCCCCTGCGTCACGTCGTAGACGTTCGTGACGACCTCGAACTCGCGCACGGCTTCCACCGAGATCGAGTAGGGGCCGCGGCCGAAGCTCGCGCCCCAGATCGTGTTCTTTGCCTGCACGCCGTCTACGCGGATGTCCGTACCGGTCACACGTCCGCCCGCGATACTCGACGACGAGGTAATAATGCCGCCCGTGCCGGCGCGAGATGTCGTCGGTGCGAGAATCGCCAGATCGGCAAAGGACCGGATCGGCAGCTGCCGGATCTCCTTCTCCGTCACCACGGTGCTGCCACCCTCCCGCTCGGCGCGCTTGCTCTCGCGGTCCGCTCACACGGGAGTGAGGGGACGGGGATTGTTGCAAAACGCCGCAGTGTGGGTCGCCACCGTCATCGCTGCACCCCGAATCGGCAACGGACTGGTAACGGCGCGGCCACGTATGTCCCGCAATTCCCGCAGGTTCCCCTCCCATCTGCTTATCAGACGGGATATCTTTCGAGGCTGCATATCCCATCGCTTGGCCTTCACCAGGATGCACACGCATGGACGGGCAGACCTCGTCGCGCGGCTTCAAGATTCTGTCGGGAACGTCCAACCAACCGTTGGTCGAGGAGATCGCGCGCCACCTCGGCACCGAGTCGTGCAAGGTCACCTGTTCACGATTCGCCGACGGCGAGATTTTTGTGCGCATCGACGAGAACATTCGCGGCGCCGACGTCTTCGTGGTGCAGTCCACGAATCCACCCGCCGAAAACGTGCTGGAGATGCTGCTGCTCATTGACGCCGCACGTCGCGCATCGGCCGCCCGCATCACCGCCGTGTTGCCGTATTTCGGGTACGCGCGACAGGATCGCAAGGACCAGCCCCGCGTCGCCATCGGGGCAAAGCTGATGGCCAACATGATCGAAAAGGCCGGCGCAGATCGCGTGCTCGGACTCGATCTGCATGCACACCAGTTGCAGGGCTTCTTCGATGTGCCGGTCGACCACTTGTACGCGGCTCCGGTTTTCACCAACTACTTCCGTCGCAAAGGGCTGAGTAACCTCTGCGTCGTCGCTCCCGATGTCGGCAGCGCCAAGATGGCGCGCGGATTCGCCAAGCGACTCGACGCAACCTTCGCCATTGTCGACAAGCGTCGCCCGAAAGCCAATGTGGCCGAAGTCGTGAACGTCGTCGGTGACGTCGAAGGACGCGATTGTCTGATCCCCGACGATATGATCGACACGGCGGGCACGGTGTCGGAGGCGGCGCGCGCGCTCAAGGCACTGGGCGCAAACGATATTTATGTCTGCGCCACGCACGCCCTCTTCAGCGGGCCGGCCGTCGAGCGGCTGCGCAACGCGCCGATCGCCGAAGTCGTGGTGACGGATTCAATCAATCTTCCATCGGACCGACACTTCCCGTCGCTGCGGGTATTGTCGGTTGGCGAGCTGCTGGCAAAGGCAATCCGATTTACGAACGCGGATCAGTCGGTGAGTGTGCTGTTCGAGTAGTCAACCACCAAGCTTCCGGTGGTGGGTAAATGTTACGGGCTTCCGGTTTGCGCATGCCGCTGTACCACGCGGCTGTCCGGCTGACTGGAAGCCCAAAACCCGAACCCGAAGCCCGACACTTGGAAGTTGCCGTGTGCAGTACCGGGCTATTCCTCCCGCGCAGTCGCAGTCGCAGTTCCCGTAGTCGAGCGGCGGGCCGGCAATTCGCTACTCCCGCGCCACCTTACAAC
>CAYWCJ010000145.1:0-2672 GCA_964456595.1 uncultured Gemmatimonas sp.
GCACACCACGGGCACACCACGGGCACACCACGGGCACACCGGCGGCGCCAACGCGCGCGACACTGTCGCAATAGGCGTCGACATAACGATCGCGTTCAGCGGTACCCAGCTTGATCGCTTCGTGCACCGGAATGCTTTCGATCACCGCGACGGCAAGCCCGGCGTTCGACACCGTGTCCAGCAGCGCGGCAATATTCGCCTCGGGCCACGCGTCGCCAACGGGCACGTCGTACACTGCACTCACGATACCGCGCACACCGGGGATCTGCCGAATGTGGGCAAGCGGCACGCGATCGTGTGCGCCGTACCAACGGAACGTCATCTGCATGGGCATCTGTCAGACGCCCGCAGACGGTCGCCACGTCAACGCCTGCGTGGATGCCGTCGTTTAGATGTTCACGATGCAGCTTGTTTTTGCCGGGCCACGACAGCTTGAACAGACCACTCCGTGTTGCGGACATGGATACCGACGTCGGAGGACGAGGTCAGCGGGATTCGGCCCAGAATGCCCCGACGTCTGCCCTTCGGCCGTGCCGACAGCGATCATCGGGGTCGCGTCACGTGGCGCGTCAGTCCTTTTGTCCTTCTCACCCGACAGGAACGCGCCCAGGACCATGCTCACTACACTCACGACGAATCGTGCCGCGCACCAGAGCGCGACTGCGTTGACGAGCAAACGCATAAGGGAGCTCATGCCGCAAGATGAGCGCTGAACCGCTGCCTCGCGAGCTGCGTCGCTACCGGGCGTGGGCGCTGGCGCTCGCGATGCCAAAAGGCGTGCGCGACGGCGCATTCATGGAGCTGGTGCAGCGGATCGAAGGCGGTGCCTTCCATACCGCGCCGCCGGTGACACTGCTGGTGGACGGCGCGCAGGCCTTCGACGCCATGGTGGAAGGGATCGATTCGGCGCGCGAGGAGATCCTGCTCGAGACGTACATCCTGCGCGATGACCGCATCGGGGCGCGTGTGTCCGAGGCACTGACCGCAGCCGTGCAACGCGGCGCGCGGGTGTGCGTGCTCGTCGACGCAGTGGGATCGTTCTCCACCGGCGATCAGTTCTGGCGCGTGCTCGCGGAAGCCGGCGTGACCGTGCGCCACTTCCATCGTGTGTGGCACCTGCCCTTCGAGGCGCTGCGACGCGATCATCGCAAGATCATCGTCATCGATCGACAAGTGTCGTTCACGGGCGGCATGAACATCGGCGAGGAGTACGGCTCGTCGATCGGCGGACACGGCCGCGCGTGGCGCGACACGTTCATGCGTGTGGAAGGCAGTGTCTCGCGGGAGTTGGCGGCGGTCTTTGCCGAGGGGTGGGATCGCGCGAAGGGTCCTCCGCTCCCGGGGCTCGAGTACGTGTCGTGGAGTGAAGGGATTGTGGTGCCGCCGCTGGCAAGCATGCAGGCGTTCAGCGCGCGGGCGCTGCGGGCGCGCATGGAACGCCGGATGGCGCTGCGACGCGATCGACGGCGCGGTCGACGGGTGAAGCGCACGGATGAAGCGCTGGCCGACGCGGAACGCGCGGTGCTGGTGCTCGACTCACGCCCCGGGCGCGGACAACGCGAAATGATGGCGGTGCTGGCGGCCCTGGTAGGTGGCGCGCGCAAACGCCTGTGGATCACGACGCCGTATTTTGCGCCGCCGACACGCGCGCTGCGCCTCCTCCGTCGTGCGGCGCGGCGCGGGGTGGACGTGCGCCTGCTGGTGCCGGGGCCGTTGGCGGACGTACCGCTGGTCCGTCATGCGGCGCACGGCGTGTACCAATCGCTGCTGCAGAGTGGCGTGCGCATTTTCGAGTACGCGGCCGCGACTCTTCACGCCAAGACGGTCGTGGTGGATGGCTACGCGAGCGTGGTCGGTTCGAGCAATCTCGATTTCCGTTCGTTCTGGCTGAATGCGGAATGCAACCTGCTCATGTTCGACGAGCAGTGCGCCGCGGGGCTTGAAGCGTGCTTTCTGAAGGATCTGTCGGCGAGCGTCGAGGTCAGTCTCGGGCAGTGGGCGACTCGCACGGCGGGCCATCGACTGCTGGACGCCGCGGCCCGCTCGATGAGGTGGGCGCTTTAGCCGGTCGAACGCTGCGGATCGGACGCCCCAGTACGCGCCCGCCAACGTCCGACATTCCCTGACGTGCATCTCTGATCTCCCCGATGGACCGGGGCCTGTGGACGTGCGACCCTCCACTCGTGTCAGACCGCCCGCGGTGTTGGCGGAGAGGCACGCCTGTCTCGGAGGGACGCCACCATGTCGGTCGTGGAAAATCATTCGCTGCCACAGCTCGCTGACCGTGTCTCCAGCCATAAAGGGGTGGTGCTCGTCGCGTGCGATGGAGCGCCGCCGTCCCATGAGGCGTTGTATGCGGCCGCCCGTTGTGCCGCCGACGCATTGGACGCGCACATCGAGGTGCTGGGGGTGTGTGCGCCGACGCCGGGCGTGGCCGCCGGCATGGACGTGTTGCCGTCGCCGATGGAGCTCGACGAATCCCGGCGGCTGTCGATGCTGGATGATGTGCGGCGCTCGGTCTCGATTGCCGCCGCGGCACAGCCCTCGTTCCCCACGGAGGTGCTGCTGGGTGCCCCCGCGCGCGTGCTCGCCTCGGAGGCCGTGCGTCGCCACGCCTCGCTGCTGGTCATGGGGATCGGGCGGCATAATCCGCTCGATCGGTTGTTCGGTAC
>CAYWCJ010000145.1:2682-8709 GCA_964456595.1 uncultured Gemmatimonas sp.
CCGTGCTGGCGGTGGGCGCGCACTTCCCGGCGGAGCCGCGGCACGCGGTGATCGGACTCGATTTCAGCGACGCGAGCATTGACGCCGCGCGCCTGGCCATGCGTCTCGTCGGCGCAACCGGTCGTCTGACGTTGGTGCATGTGCGACCGCGTTTCGAAGACCCATCGGCCGATTGGCAGGCGTGGGACGCGGAGTACGGCCGCACGCTGCCGCCGCTCTTCGAAAAGATTCGTGGGAATCTCGAGTTTCCCATCGGCGTGTTGCTCGAGACGATCACCGTCCGCGGCGATCCGGCGCCGGCGTTGCTGGCGTTTGCCCACCAGGCGAACGCCGACCTCATCGCCGTCGGAGCACAACGACACAGCTTCATCGAGCGGCTGGTGGTCGGCTCGGTGGCAACACGTGTGTTACGCACGGCGCGTTGTGCCGTACTGGCCGTGCCCGCACGCAGCTGAGCGTTCGTCCCACCGCTGTTGGACGTTGCGCGAATGTTGCGCGGTCAGCCGCTTGCCGCGCCGTGACCGACGTCGGGGGGTCTCAAATGCGGCGGGATTGTGCGGTATGTTTGTCGGCAGCGGTTCCACACCCTGTCACCCCTCCCGCCAATGCCGCGCTCGTTCGTTCCGCATCGCCTCGCCGACATCGTCTCGCACGTCGCTTCGCGCCTCTCGTGCGTGCTGACTCTCTTTTTCGCCGCCGCGTGGCCGGTGTCCGCGCAACGCGCTGCGCCAGCGTCGGCCCGCTCGTCGGTGAACGTGCCAAGCGCCGCCCCGTTCGACGCGACTCGGCTGTCGCGCATCGACTCGATGGTGCAGCGGTTGGTGACGAGCCAGAAGATTCCCGGCGCGGTGGTGCTGCTGGTGCACAATGGCAGCGTGGCCTATCACAAGGCGTTCGGTTATCGCGATGTCGGCACGAAGACGCCATTGCAGCGTGATGACATCTTCCGCATGGCCTCGCAGACGAAGGCGGTCACGTCGCTGGCGGCGATGATGTTGTGGGAGGAAGGACGCTTTCAGCTCGATGATCCCGTTGCGCTGTATCTGCCGGAGTTCAGGCAGGCACGGGTGATGACGAAGTTCAACGCGGCCGACTCGAGCTACGAGGCACGTCCGGCCACGCGGCGCATGACGATCCGTCAGCTGTTCACGCACACGTCAGGGCTCGACTATCCGGGCATCGGCAGTGAGGACTTCCGCGCGATCTATGCCAAGGCCGGTGTGCCATCCGGCATCGGTACGGATGACGCGGTGCTGGCTGAGAAAGTGAAACTGCTTGGCACCCTTCCACTCAAGCACGAACCGGGTGAGCGCTTCACGTATGGTCTCAGCGTCGACGTGCTGGGTCGTCTGGTGGAAGTGTTGTCCGGGATGCCGCTCGATGAGTTCTTCCGCACGCGCATCTTCGTGCCGTTGCGCATGCATGACACATGGTTTGGACTACCGTCGGACAAGCAGGCACGACTTGTTGCGTTGCACAGCGAGAAGGATGGCAAGGTGTCGTCGTCGCATACACCGGATGGCGGTATCCATCCCGACTATCCGAATCGCCCACTGAAATACTTTTCCGGTGGCGCCGGACTCTCGGGCACAACGGGCGATTATGCGCGCTTTCTGCAGCTGTTCCTGAACGGCGGCGAGCTGGATGGCGCGCGCCTGCTCGGCCGCAAGACGGTGGACATGATGCTCACCAACCAGATCGGCGCGCTGCAGCCTGCATTCGGACTCGGCTTTGCGCTCGAAACGCCGCAGAACGACGGCACGACGCCGCTCTCGCTCGGTTCGTTCAGCTGGGGTGGCGCGTTTGCCACGACGTACTGGGCTGACCCAAAGGAGCAGCTCGTTGGCCTCATCTACACCAACGTGTACGGCTCGACGGCGAGGCTTGGAGATCAGTTCAAGACGCTCGTGTATTCGGCGCTCAGGTAGGGCGGGATTGCAGGCGATGAAAAGCAAAAGCAAAAAACAAGCAGCAAAAAAAGCGACTGACTATCACGGATAGCAACAGATCAACAGAATGATTTTCGGAGTAGAGCGACGGCTTTTCCTTTTGAGGTTCGTCGTATCCCGGAAAATCCGTGTGCTTCCGTTGCGATCTGTGATAGTCAGTCGCGGTTGCTGTTTGCCCGATGCCTAGAACACGCGCACGTTGATGTACTTTCGCGGGTTTTTCTTCACGTCCGCCACGAGCGCCCGGAGTTCTGACACGAGCGAGTCGCTGTTCGTGTAGAGGCGCGGGTCGTTGACGATGAGGCCGAGGGTGCCTTGGCCGCTGTTCACTTTCACGAATACGGAGTCGGCCTTCGCGACGGCCGATGACAGGCGCGATTGCGTGTTGTTCACGTCTTCGGAGAGTTTGCGGAGCGCCGCGGTGGCTTGCATCAGCTCACGGGCGGCGTTCTGCGAGTTCGCGACGATCTGCTGCATCTCCCCTCGACTGGTGGCCGAGTCGAGTCGAACGGAGAAGCGGCTCAGGTTGTCGGCGGCGACGTTCACCGTGCGTAGTCCGCCCTGCACGTCGGTGCTGATGCGATCGAGGTTCTTCGACTGTGCGGCGACAGTGCGCGCGAGTTCGGCGGAGAGATTGGCGAAATTGCGAATGGATTCGCGCAGCTCCTTGGCGGCCTTGTCGTCGAAGGCCACCTGCACGCGATCGGATACCTTGGCCACATCACCGGCGATGCGCCCCGCCACTGAGGTGAGCTGTGCGATATCCGGCAGCACGGCGCCGGCGAGCGTATCGCCCGTTGTGCGCGCCTCGGCGAGTGCGGCACGCAGCTCACGATCCGGTGGCACGCCGGTGGCATCGGAGATGGTCACCTGCCATTCGCCGAACAGACTCGCGGCCACCAGCAGCACCACGGGATCGGCGGGGAGAGAAATGCCCTTGTCGATGGCCAGCTTGAGCACCACCCAACCACGTTCGCCAAGCGCGATCCCTTCCACCTGGCCGGCACGCACACCGCGAATCACGACCGGATTGCCGACGGAGACGCCACCGACATCACGCGTGCGTGCGATCACGTGTCGCGTCTGTCCGCCAAGGTCGGCCTGTCTGACCCACAGCACCGCGACGATGAGCACGATGGTCACGATAAGGACGGTCGCACCGACCAGAAAATCATTTGTGCGTCGTTCGGAGGTCATGTCAGCAAAGTGTAGTGCCTACCTGAGAGTTCGCCCGGTGAGCCACACCACGGCCCAGAACGCATCGAGGACGAGAATCATCACGGCGGAGATGACGACGGCGCGTGTGGCGTTGCGTCCGACGCCCTGTGCGCCGCCCGACGTGGTAAGTCCGGCGCGACAGCCGATGAGCGCCACCGCCGCGCCAAAGCTCGCCGCCTTCACCAGCCCGTAGCGCACGTCGAAGTCGACAAAGAAGACACGCACGCCTTTGAGGAACTGTGGTGTGGTGACGTCCAGCAAACCGATCGCGGCCAGCCACCCCGACGTCACCCCAACGAGCATCGCCACACCGACGACCATCGGAAACATGAGCGCAGCGGCCAGCACTCGCGGCACGACGAGATAGCTCATCGGATCGAACGTGAGCGTCTCGAGTGCATCGATCTGTTCCGTCACCCGCATCGTGCCCAGTTCGGCCGCGATGTTGGCACCGACACGACCAGCCAGTGCGAGCCCGGTGAGGACTGGCGCCAGCTCGAGCGTGACCGTCTTCTGCACGAGTGTGCCGACAAAATACGGCGGCACGATATCGCCCACCGAATAGCTGGCCAGCAGCGCGAGCACGATGCCGGTGAAGATCGCAATGAAAATGCCGATCGGAAGCGAACCAACGCCGAGGGTGCGCGCGTGCAGCGTGAACATGGGCATCCAGCTGGCAGTGTCGCGCAGAGCACGAATGAATGCGAGTACGAATCGCGCGCCGGCGCCGACGCTCTCCACACCTTCGCGTAGCAGTGTACCGAACGCCGTGATGATGACGACGACGCGCGATGACGACGCACCATCGCCGCGATTGCGCGCGGGCTGCACGGGGTGCGATGTCGTCGTCAGCTCCATCTCAACTCCGTGTCATGTGCGTGTCATGTGCGTGTCATGTGCGTGTCATGTGCGTGTCATGTCCAGGCAAACCACAGACCGATGGCGCTGGCCGCAGCGAGGGCGCCGAGTCCGCCGGCAACGCGCAGCCGATACTCTCCTGTGCCGAGCGAAAGCGCGAGTCCGATCTTGAGCGCGGTGTTGGAAAGCACGCCGATGCCGATGGCCTGCGCCGCAACGTGCGTCATCGACGGATCGGATCCGAGGCGTGTCATCGAAACGGTGAGGGCGTCCATATCGGTGAGACCGAGCAATGTGGCGGAGACCAGCACACCCGTGCTTCCAATGCGTTGCTGCATGAACGCAATCACGAACAGCACGAGCTGAAAGGCCAGTGCCATCTGCAGCGACGAAGCGAGTCCGAGCGGATTTGGCGTTGCGTCGGGCGCTACGGCGGTGGTGGACTGCGCAGGCTCGGCGGCGACACGCGGCGGTGCCGGCGAAACACTTCCGGATGGCGGCCTGGCTTTGGTGTATGCGGCATCGTCGGTCCCTAGTGCACCGATTCGATCACGCTGGCCGGGCCAGAATATCGCGCGCGCGACCAACAGCGAGCCCAACACAAACGGCGGAGCGAGGACGGGCAGTACTGCGAGCGCCACCGCCGGTCGCAGCACAGCGCTGACGAGTGCGATCCGTGGCAGCAGCACCGTACACGCCGCGATCACGCCAAGCGCAAGTGACGGCGCGAGTGCGGCATCGTCCCGGCTGCGCCGACTGAAGTTCAGGGTGACCGCGGTGGACGAGACCAGCCCGCCGAGGAGCCCCGTCACCGCCAGCCCGCGCGTTTCTCCAATGAGACGACGTGCGACGTACCCGGCGAAGTTCAGTCCCGAGAAGAGGAGCACGACCACCCAGAGCGCCCGCGGTCGGAAGGCGTCGTATGGGCCGTAGCTTCCGTCCGGGAGCAATGGGAGCACCACCAGAGCCAGCACGGCGAACTGCACGGCCGCGCGCATCTCGACGCTTCCGACCCGCTGCAGCATACGCTGGAAGGTCGATTTTTCGGAGAGCAACGCGACGACGAGCGCGGCAGCGGCGCTGGCCACGACGCGATGTCCGAGTCCGGCCGCACACCCCATCGCGACGACCAGAATCGCCGAAACCTCCGTCGTGCTGTCGGTCGAGGTGCCGACACGACGCATGGCGCTGACGTACGCCGCGATCGGAAAGAGCAGCCCTGCGGTGAGCAGCGCGGCCCCGGCCAGCGGAACGTCGTCACGGAAGAACCAGCCGGCGAACCCACCGAGTGCGCCGAGTAGTGCAAAGGTGCGCACCCCCGCAAAGCGTCCGTCCGGGCCCGTGGTGTGCCCGGACCATTCCCGTTCGGTGCCCACGGCCAGCCCCACGAGCGTGGCCACGAGGAGATCGAAGGCGAGCGTCAGGTCGAACATGGGGCCAAGGATAGCATGCGAGCGGGCTGGCGGTGGTCGGCGGGGTCCTGACAGGCATGTGTCGTATTTGTGACGGGGTCGGGTGGACATCATGTGTGAGCCCTCTGACACTCGTCGCCCACAGTCGCCTGCGGCAGCGTGCGCAACCCCATCGACTTGCTCGACGTGCATACCAGTGAGTGCGAGCAGATCTTCTGCGGGCAACCACTCTTGGTCTCGGACGACGTCGCGCACTCGCAGCACGAAGTACGCTGGCGATTCCGAGCTTTAACTCCGAAGCCGACGAACGCGAGTTCTGGGCGTCGGCCGATTCGACTGACTATGTCGACTGGATTAGGGCACGCTTCCCGAGGTTCCCGAATCTCAAGCCGTCCACGACGGCGATATCCGTACGTCTTCCGGATACGCTGTTGGTCGAGCCCAAGCTGTTGGCCAATGAACGGGACGGGCATCCAAGGGATCGGGCGCCCACGCACCGCGCCCCAGTGTGACGACTCGCCCGTTTGCGCTGCGAGGTTGACGCCCGCGAATCATTCGACTATCCATTAATCCGGATATACGGATATTCA
>CAYWCJ010000145.1:8719-10663 GCA_964456595.1 uncultured Gemmatimonas sp.
ACATGACCTCGCCCCGACTCGCCATTCACGACCGGCTCGCAGAGCTGGCGGATGCCACCCGCTGCCGGCTCCTGCTCGCCCTCGAGCGCCAGGAACTGACCGTGGGCGAGCTGTGTTCGGCGCTGCAGCTCCCGCAAAGTACGGTCAGTCGGCACCTCCGCATTCTGTCCGACGAGGGGTGGGTGAGCTCGCGGGCGGACGGTGCGAGCCGGTGGTATCGGCGGTCGATGTCGCTTGACGCGGAGTCGCAGGCGTTGTGGGCACTGGTGCGGACGCCGATGGCGGCGACGGCGGCGGCGGCGCAGGACGTCGCGCGCGTCGATGCCGTGTTGAGCGGGCGGCGGGCGCGGAGTGAAGCGTTCTTCGCCACGGCCAGCGCCGAGTGGGATGCGACGCGCACGACGCTGTTTGGGGCGCGGGCCGACCTGTCGGCGGCATTCGCCCTGCTCGACCCGTCGCTGGTGGTGGGTGATCTCGGTTGTGGCACGGGAGCGTTGACGGCCGCGTTGGCTCCGCACGTCGCGCACGTGCATTCAGTCGACGGCTCTCCGGCGATGCTGGCGGCGGCGCGCGCGCGGCTGAGCGGTGCCGGCAACGTGACGCTCACCGAAGGCGCGCTGGAATCGCTGCCTCTGCCGGATGCGTCTCTTGACGTCGCGGTGCTGCTGCTCGTCCTCCATCACGTGGCCGATCCGGCGCGCGTGCTGGCCGAAGCGCACCGCGTGCTGCGTCCGGATGGAAAGCTGCTCATCGCCGACATGCGGGCGCATGCGCACGAGGAGTATCGGCAGCAGATGGGACACGTCTCGCTCGGCTTCGATGCCGATGCGCTCTCGACGTGGTTGGACGCCGCCGGCTTCAGCGGCGTGCGATATGCACCGTTACCGGTGGATCCGGACGCGACTGGTCCGGCGTTGTTCACGGCGACGGCGTTTGCGGCGGTCGCGGCCGCAGTGTCGTAGCAGTGGTGTAGCGCAGTCTGTTCGTACAGTCCGTTCTTGCTGGTTCGATCGTATCGAGTACTTGGTTCAACTGAACGTTTCTCTACCCGCTCGCCCTTTCGAGGATATCAGGCAATGGCAACAGCAGTGATGACGGAGCATGGCGTGTCGGCGCTGACGGCGTTGGATCGCCCGGCGTTTGCAGTGAAGGACCTTTCGCTCGCCGAATGGGGCCGCAAGGAGATTCGTCTCGCGGAGTTCGAGATGCCGGGGCTGATGGCGGTGCGCGCAGAATACGCGGGCAAGTTGCCGCTGAAGGGCGCGCGCATCATGGGTTCGTTGCACATGACGGTGCAGACGGCCGTGCTCATCGAAACGCTCGTGTCACTGGGCGCCGATGTGCGTTGGGTGTCGTGCAACATCTTCAGCACGCAGGATCATGCCGCGGCCGCTGTCGCCGTGGGCCCGCATGGCACCGTCGACGCACCGCAGGGAACGCCGGTGTTTGCCTGGAAGGGTGAGACGCTCGAAGAATACTGGTGGTGCACAGAGCAGGCGCTGATGTGGTCGGACGGCGGTGGCCCGAACCTGCTGCTGGATGACGGTGGTGATGCGACGTTGCTGGTGCATCGTGGTATGGAATTCGAACGGGACGGCGCCATACCGTCGTTTGACGAAGACAACGAGCCGGAAGAGTGGGGTGTCATTCTCGACCTCCTCCGCGCCGAGCAGAAGCGCAATCCGGGTCGCTGGACGAAAGTGCTCGCGGCAATTCGTGGCGTCTCGGAAGAGACGACGACGGGCGTGCACCGCTTGTACCAGATGGAAAGGGCAGGAACGCTCGCGTTCCCGGCCATCAACGTGAACGACGCCGTCACCAAGTCGAAGTTCGACAACCTGTACGGCTGCCGTCACAGCATCATCGATGGTCTCAATCGCGCGACAGACGTCATGCTCGCCGGCAAGGTCGCCGTCGTCATGGGCTACGGCGACGTGGGCAAGG
>CAYWCJ010000146.1:0-10624 GCA_964456595.1 uncultured Gemmatimonas sp.
TCCTGCGTGAGATCCGCGCCGCGCTCACCACCGCCCGCCCCGACATCGCGCTGACGCGGTACGAAGCCACCCGGATCCTGTTCCTGCTGACCACCACCACCGCCACCACCGCCGCCCTGTTCGGCCTGACGATAGTTCTTGGACAGCGGACGGACTTCGAGGAAGTAGACGTCGCTGCTCCCTTCGTGTCCGCCACCGTCACGCGCGACCGCGTAGTACGCCACCAGATCGCCCGGCGTGAGCGACATCTCTTCGAGAAAGAGCGTGTGCGCTGCACTCACATCGCGCGGCGTGCGACGCGTGCTGTCCTTCATGGCGATGCGCTTCTCCTCGCCACCATTCACGCGGTAGCGCATCTCGAGCGTCGTCACACCAAGATCGTCGGCCGCCTTCACACTGATCGTCACTTCATCGGTGTTCGCCACCTTCGTATCGCGACCCGGTTCCTCGATCACCACACTTGGCGCGCGATCGGGAATCGCTTCCACGACGTACTGCACCGCGCCAGCGACCGACGTGCCGTCATCGGCAGTGAGATCGATACGATAGAAGCCGCTCTTGCTCAGCTTGAACACGCCGGTGACGATGCTGTCGCTGTCCATGGTCATCGGGACGCTCGTGCCGTCATCGAAATGCAACGCGCCACCCTTCACCTTGCGCGTGACTTTCGCGTGCACACTCACCGACGTACCGACAACGGCCGCGACATCACCACCATCTTCGATGTGCTCCGTGGGCAGGCCGCTGTACGACGGGAAGCGCAGATCCAGCGAGATCTGCTGCACTGCGGGCAAGTCGCTGATGCCCAGCGTGAAGGTCGCCGACCGCACGTCGGCCGATTCGATGTAGTACTCGGTCTTCCTGGTGAGATCGAACAGTCGCGCGCGGAACGCCGTCGAATCCGCATCATGTGCCATCGGCAATCGCACCCACTCGGCCGACGAATCGGCACGGAACACCAGCTCCGCACCGTCTGCCGCGAAGCCTACCAACGCCGCCTGCACTTCGATCGCGCCACCGCGGGGAACCGTTGCATCACCAGGGGTGACCGTCACCATGCGCACCAAAGTCGCTGCTTCCGCCGTGCCCCACGGCACGAACAGCAGGCGCGCACCATCGCGCAGTCCTGACGGCCCGAAGAAGAACGCCACGGCCGCAAGCGCCACCAGTGCGCCCAATGCCTGCGTCGCGCGTAGCATGCGCGGCTTCTCAAGCGCCGTCTTCTGTTGCAGTGGACGGATGACCGCAGTGGCACGCGTGAAGAGACGGCGCGCCAGCGCGCCCGACATGCGATCGCTCTCCGGCGTGTGCGCTTCCTGCACCGCCGACAACAACGATTGGCGCAGCTCGGGGGCGCGCTCTTCGACGTACAAGGCGAAGCGCTGATCGTCGGGGCGACGAATCATCGGCAGCACGAGGAAGCGGAAGATCGCCACCAGAATCAGCGCGTAGCCAAACGCGCGCGCCAACACCGGTGTCGTACTGCCGTCGCCGAATCGGAGCAGCGCCATCGCGACCACAATGGCCACCAGCACTGCGCCAACGATCCACACCAGCGATTCGAGCAGAATCCGTTGACGCCATTGGCGACGCAGCGCCGACAGCGTGGTGAGCAGCTCACGATCAGGACTCATGGCTCGCTCCGCTCCGGCATGGCCGGACGATACCGTCTGGCAACCGCGCGCCAGCCGCGTGTGGACATGAAGGTCTCGCCTAACAATGCGAGCGCGACCACGATCAGCAACAGCCGCCACCCATTCTGACGCCGCTCGAGCTCGTCATTCGTGGGTGGTGCACCACTCGTCACGGCCGCGCGTTCACTCTCGCGCACCCCCAGCAGCAACTCTTTGGGATCAATCGGCGTCAGGTCCGACTCACTCGACGGTACGTTCACCGCGAGGTACGCACCGGGCGCGCCGGTGGCAGTACCCGCGTACGCCGAATAAAGTCCCGCGTCGGCAAGCGGAACCGCACTCCCCATCGAATCGGCCTTCGGACGCAGCAGCGACTGGTCGGGAATGCGCACCACGGGATCACGCACCGCGTCGGGCAGCGACCAACTCTCGGCGGTCGTGCGCCAGAGCGGTACCGCGTCTCTTCCAGATGCGTGCAACATGAGCTGCCGCACAAACGGAAGAAACGCCGGCTGCAATGGCAAGTCGCCGCTCAGTGCGTCGAGTGGCGTGGCCAGCATCAGCACGCGTCCGCTGCCCACGCGTCGTTCGACGATCGCGGGGAGTCCATCGTCGAACCGCGCGAGCACTTCCGCGCCGGATGCCGCATCGATGCGCGGGTAGCGCAGGAAGCGTGCGCCGCCGAGTGCTTCGGGGGTGGAACGGAGGGGCGCAAAGAGTGCATGTTCGAGATGGAGCTGCGTGAGCGTGCCACCGCGATCGACGAGTCGATCGGCCGTACCGGTGATGCGCGCCGGGGCAAGCGATGAACTCGTACGCTGTGAGCCAAGCCGACGACCGGCCGCGTAGATCACGCCACCACCATCGCTCACATACTTCTCGAGCAACTCGGCGCCGCTCGCGGTCGGTGTCACATCCCACAGCAGCACCACGGCCGCATCGCGCAGCACGGCCGCATTCAGCGCGGCCGCACGCAGCCGATCGAGCGTGATCTCCGGCGTGCGTCCAATCGCCAGTGCGCGATCGAGAAAGAGTGTCTCCTCGCCCGACGCGTCTTCAGGCAGCACGAACGCCACGCGCAGCGGGTCTTCGCGAGGGACGACGAAGAAGAAGGAATCATCAGCGGCGAGTGCATCGCCTTCGAGCGTGACCGTTCCACTGACGGCGCTGGCGAGCGCCACGACCGGATCGAAGGTGACGACGGTCTCGCCGCTCGCCGGAAGGGGCACCGTTTTCGTTCCTGCCTCGCGTCCGCTCAGTATCAGCGTCGCCTTCACGGTGCGTGATGCCGTGAGTTCGCGAGTGGAGACGCGCGCCTTCACCGCGAGCATGGTGCGCGTGCCGTCGGAGATACGTGAGGCATCGACACCGCGTACGGCGCTGTTGCTGCGATCGGTCGCGCTGACATTCACGCCGCGCAACTGGACGCCCGACGGCAGGTCCAAGCCGGCAATACCAGTCGTGCCCGCGCGCTGCAGATCGGAGATGAGGACGATCTCGGCCGCTGCGTAGGGTGCGTCGAGCAACATCTGTCGTGCGGTACGCATTGCCGGTGCGAATCGTGTGCCGCGTGGCAACGGCTTCGCGCTCGAGAGCACGGCGGCGGCCGCACCTTTGTCTTCGGTGAGGCGCTGCGCGACTTCGGCGGCGTCGTCGAAGAACACCACGCCCACGCGATCACGCGCGCCGAGTGCGGAGATGATGCGTCGCGCGGAATCGAGCGCCGCTGGCCAGACGCTCGTGTGCCCCATGCTGGCCGATCGATCGAGCAGGATCACGACGGCCTTCGAGCGCGTATCGGTGCCGGCAATGCCCTGCCTGGTGAGCACCGGGCGCGCGAAGGCGAACACCAGCAGCGCGACCGCCAGTGCGCGCAGCAGCAACAGCGGCCAATCGGTGATGCGCTGCCGTTGCGACGTGCGAATGGGCAGCTGCTCGAGAAACATCAGCGACGGAAACTTGTACGGCTGATCCTTGTCGCGATGCCGCAGATGCATCCAGAGCGGAATGGCCAACGCAGCCAAGCCAGCGAGGAATGCCGGAACGAGGAAGCCGAAGCCCATCAGCGCACCCGGCTGCGCGAGAGGCGCGAATCGAGGTACGCGTGCAGCGCGCGATCGAGCGGCTGATCGATGTCGACACGCACGTAGTCGGCTCCGGCGGCGGCAACGCGCTTGGAGAGTGCGAGATGGTGCGCGTTGATGAGCGTCTGGTACTTGCTGCGCAACTCATCCGGGCGCAGTGGCAGGAGTACGCCACTCTCCGCGTCCTCGAAGGTTATGGGCAGATCGCCGGGCAACTCGCGCTCGGCGGGATCGACGACATGAAAGACGATCACATCGTGGCCACGCACGCGCAGGGCATCGATGGAGCGACCGATCCTGTCCGGCGCGTCATAACAATCGGAGACGATCGCGACGATTCCGGCTCGCATGGTCACGAGACCGAGCCGGTCGATGGAGTGCACCAGCTGACTGGTGCCCTTGACCGTCGTGCGCGAGAGCGTGTGCAGCAGCAACTGCAGGTGCCGCACCGACGGCGGCACGACGTCCACCAGATCGCCAACGAATGTTGCGAGGCCGATGCGATCGCCCTGATGCTGCGACAACCACGCCAATGACGCGATGAGAAACCGCGCGTAGTTGAACTTGGTCAGCGCACCACTGCCGAAATCCATGCTCCCCGACGAATCGAGCGCGAACACCACACTCGCATTCGTGTCGGCATCGTACTCCTTGATGTAGAACCGATCCGTGCGCCCATACACCCGCCAATCGATGCGACGCAGATCGTCACCCGGCTGATACGACCGATGCTGCGCAAAGTCGAGCGATGCCCCTTTGCGCATGGAGCGATGCTGACCGTGCATGAACCCGTCCACCACCGTGCGCGCGAGCAGCGCGAGATCGGAGATGCGGGCCAGCATGGCTGGATCGAGAAAGGACGCCGGGGCGGCAGGCATGTCTGCTCTCTGCTCAGAGCGCGGACTTGGGCAGCGGTACTGCGTCGAGCAGTTTTCCGATCAGCGAATCGGTGGTGACCTTCTCCGACTGCGCCTGGAAATTGATCAACACCCGGTGACGCAACACGGGTCGCGCCAGTGCACGCACATCCTCGAAGCTGGGGCTGGTGCGCCCCTGCAGCAGCGCCCGCGCCTTCGCGCCAAGCACCAATGCCTGCGCTGCGCGCACGCTCGCACCGTATGCCACCCACTGCTTGATGAAATCGGGAGAGGCGTTCGGGGTTGCGGCATCGCCAGGCCGCGTCATGCGCACGAGCTTCACGGCATATCGCGTCACGGCATCGGCGATCGGCAGACGGCGCACCACACGCTGGAACGCGAGAATCTCCTCTTTCGACACCACCGGTTGCACGGCACTCGGCGGCAGCGAGGTCGTGGACTTCACAACGCTCACCTCGTCCTCTTCCGGCAGATAGTCGAGCATGACTTCCAGCATGAAGCGATCGAGCTGCGCTTCGGGCAGCGGGTACGTGCCTTCGAGTTCGATCGGGTTCTGCGTCGCGAACACAAAGAATGGCGCATCGAGTTCGTACGTGCGTCCTTGCACCGTCACGCGCCGCTCCTGCATCGCTTCGAGCAGTGCCGCCTGCGTCTTGGGCGGCGTCCGATTGATTTCGTCGGCCAGCAGCACGTTCGTGAACACCGGGCCGGCCATGAAGGCGAGGCGACGGTGTCCTGTCGTCGGATCGTCCTGAATGACATCGGTACCGGTCACGTCGGACGGCATGAGGTCGGGCGTGAACTGAATGCGCGAGAAGCGCAGGTCGAGGGCGCGCGCCAGCGTGGAGATGAGCAGCGTCTTGGCGAGACCGGGTACGCCCACGAGCAGGCAATTGCCACCGGCGAAGAGCGCGATCAGCGCCTGCTCGACGACGGCGTCCTGTCCGACGATGACCTTGCGCAGCTCGCGCGTGATGCGCTCGCCCGCGCCCTGCAGGCGATCAGCGAGTGTGCCGTCGTCGAGGCCGTCGAGTGCGGAGGCAGCGGGTGCGCCGGCAACGCGGCCGGCCTCGGGAGCGGGAATGGCGGTCAAGCGGATCCTCGAATCAGCGGGTGAGCGCGTAGATGATGTAGTTCACACCGAGCTTGTACGCTTCGTTCGACATGTCGAGTGGGAACATTCCCTCGTCGCTGAACTCCCACAGTTCCGACATGTCGTTGTTGTAGTTGGCAATGGCGAGCAATCGCCTGGATTCGTCGTTGTCCTCGAAAATGCCGTAGAACACCGCCTTCAATCCGTAGTACGGGTGCGTGTAATCGAGCGACTTGATGCGATAGAACGAATCGAAGATCGGATGCTTCAACGTCAGCGGTACCAGCTTCGCCTTCGGCAACACACGCTTCATCTGCGATTCGAAGTTGAACCAATGTTCACCAGCGAAATCGTCGAAGATGATGAACCCGCCCTTCGTCAGATAATTCCGCAGTCCGGCGGCTTCGGCATCGGTCGGCCGCCAGAAGCCCGGCTCCGCCATGTACGCGACGGGATAGCGCGTCAGTTCCGGATCGTCGAGCGTGAGGATATTGCTCACCGTGGTGCGTACGCGCGCCGAGGAGAGTTCGCTGAAGATCTTGGTGAAGTGCCGCTCGCCGCGCGGGTAATCGTGCGCCCACTTGATATCCTGCCCGCGAAAGCCGCCACCGCTCGGGATGTCGTACTTGATGCGGACAAACGTGTAGCGACCGTCGTACGGCGCGTTGGGGAGGACGTCGGGCTGACGTCCACGTCCTCGACTGCCCTGCGCGTGCGCCGCACTCGCCAACGCGACCGCACACGTGACGACAGCAAGCGTCAACGCCGCGGCTCGAAGCAACCTGCTCTGGCATCGCAATATCATCGCACTCCCTCCGGACTCTTCTTCGCCCGTAGCTCGAGGAACAGCGCCTGCGCCTTCTCGAACGATGGCGCCTGCTCCAGCACATCCAGCAATTCGCGTCGTGCCGCCGCATTGTCGCCGGCGGCCGCGAGCGCCTTTGCCAACTCGTAGCGCGCTTCGAGCAGGTCGGTTGGACGCAGCGCGACGACGGCGCGACGCTCGCGGACCGCCCGCAGAAAGTCGTTGCGCACGACCGCCAACAGCGCGAGGCGCACGTGCAGCGTGGGATCGTACGGCGAGATCCAGAGCAATCGTTCGAGCGCGGCCATGGTACCCGCCGCGTCGCCGCGTCGCTCGCGGAGATCCGCCTCCAGCATGTTTGCCTCCCACGCGACTTCGTTGCGCGTGGTCACGTCACTGACCAATCGGATCGCGGCGGTCGTGTCGCCGCGATCGCGCGCCAACTCGGCGAGAAACCATGACGGACCATCGGTACCGCCGTACTCGGGGAACATGCGCTGCGCCTCCTCGAGTGCGGCACGGGCCTGATCTTTCTCCCCACGCTCCAGATGCTGCATCGCACGACGCATCGTGTTGGACATTGCATCGGAGCGCGGACGCGTGGTGTCGCTCGCCGCCATCACATCATTCGACGCCATCGCTCGTAGCGGGGTTGCCAGTCGCGCGCGAATCCACGTGTTGAACTGCGCATCCACCTGCGCCGGCGTGAGTCCGAAGACGCGCTGAAAAACGGTCGGTGTGTCGGCGCCGTCGCGATAGGCGACGAGCATCGCCGACAGAGACGTGATTCCCTTCAACTCGACGGCCATCTCGCAGAACAGCGAGGCCTGGTAGTAGCCGAACTGCGTCTCCTCGGGAAAACGCGGGCGCAGAAAGCTGTCATTGAGTTGACTCATCGGACGCAATCGCCCGGCGCTCAGTGCCGACACGAACGACGTCGTGGCCGAGGCGCCCCACCCGGCCTGCGCGCGTCGCTCTTCGAACACCGACATGCCCTCCGACAACCAACGCGGCACACGATGGCCCGACGCACCGAGTGTGAACGCGTGCGTCAGCTCATGCCACGCCGTCGAGCCCCAGTTGAACGTGCCCCGCTCACGCGCACTCGGCGCGTCCATCGCCAGCAGCGATCCAAAACTCACCCCCAGCGCACCAAGACCGACGGCGCCGAGGGTGCGCACGGAGAAGTCGGCCGACTGACGGAAGAACTCCAGTCGAACCGGCGGTGTCGGGCGATACGCGTAGCGCACCGCCAGCGTGTCGTAGGCGCGCTCCAGCAGTGGCACGATATACAACGCCAGCAAGTCCGCTTCTTCCGGCGGTGCAACAATACGGAATCGCCCGGTGTCGATGGTCTTGAACGAGGCCATCGCGTCGAGCAGGTCGAGCGTGTTCTTGTTTCGTGCATCGGACGCATCGAGCTTGAAGGCGCGATCGAGGGTCGCCTGCCCTTCGCGCATCAGGCCAAGACGGAGCTGGTTCGTGCCAAGCACCGTCAGCGCAAGAACCGACGACGTATCGAGCGACACAGCTCGCTGCGCGAGCACGTTGGCGTCGGCATAGCGGCGATGGCGGATGGACGCTTCCGCCAGTTCGGTGTAGAAGTCGCTTGGCTGCGGCTGCAGTGCTTCGGCCGCCGCGCGCGCCGTGCGAAAGGTCGCTGAATCGCCCGTCAGCCAGGCGGTCGCACCAAGGAGAGACCACGCGGGTACCGACGCTGAATCGACGGCGATCGCCCGACGCGCATACACGCGCGCCGAATCGTAGCCCTCGCCTTCGAGATGCAATCGCGCCGCAAACGCGAGCGCATCGGTGAGCGACGGATTTGCTGCAAGACTCTTGCGCACCGTCGCCAGCGCGGTCGGCTTGCCTTCAAAGTCTTCGACCCGTGCGAGGCCGAGATGTGCGCGTGCATCGTTTGGCGCACGACGTAACACCGCGCGGTACGCCGAACGCGCGTCCTCGTTGCCGTGACGCAACAAAAAGAGGTCGCCGGTGCGTCGCTGCGCTTCGAGGTTGCTGGAGTCGGCCGCGGTCGCCGCGTCGAAGGCGGCCAACGCCCGCGATGCTGCGCTACTGCTGCCGACCATGAGCAGCATCTGCGCGCGCCCAGCCGCAATGTGCGCGTCACCCGACGGGGCATTCATGTTGTTGTACGCGTTCACCACGCTCGTCGCGCGCTGCGTCGCCGTTTCATGATCGCCACGCCGCCTGGCCAGTTCGGCCAACGCCACTTCCGCGCTCAGTCGGTCGCTCGATCCAGCGGTGATGGCACTCGCGTACGTCGACTGCGCCTCGGCGAGCTTGCCGCGCAGCACCAACACATCCCCGAGCAGCACGGTCATCGCGCCACCGCCCGCCCGCGCCGCCCGTTCGGCCTCGGCGTACTGCCCGGTGTCGACGAGACGACGTACTTCCGCGCGCGGATCCTGCTCCGCCAACGCCAGACAGGCGGCACACAACAGCGCAAGAAACGGCGCGCGCGTCAGCGAAGCATGCCTCACCTGGGCATCCCCGCCTTGATGGCCTGCGTCTTTTCCGCAATCGCCACCAGCAGTCGCTCCAGCTCCGCGTCGTACGCGGCGGGCGTCATGGTGGACTTCTTGAGTCGCAGCGCGCCAACGTCTGCTTCGAGCGATTGCCGTTCTGCCACGAGTGCGGCCACGCGCGGGTCACCCGACGATGTGGACGCACCAAAGGAGACCGAGCGCGCCAGCAACGAGTCGCTGAGCATCGCGTGTTCCGTCTGCATGCGATTGCTCGATTCGTAGGCACGTGCCACTTCCGTCCGCGCGTAGCGAAACGCCTCGAGCACGGAGACACGCCCGTCCTTGTCGCCGTCCGACTCGTCGCTGGCGAGGGCCTTGGCGAAGTAGCCCACGAACAGCGCTTCGTTCTTCTCCATCGCGCTGCGCGTCGCCGTGAGCACAACGCGACCGGGCGCGCGCAGCACCTCGAGGAAATCGCCACCGCCACTGGCGGTATTCACGAAGACGACTTGCTGTCGTGCAAAGCCCCTTAGCCACGTGCCGTACTCGGTGGCCGTCGCGTCCGGCCCAGGGAGATTCAGCTTCGATCCTGGTCCGTCACCACTTCCATGTCCCATCAACACCACGAGCAACACGTCACCATCGGCAACACGGCGCGAGAGGGTCACGAACGCTGCTGCAATGTTCTCGCGCGTTGAACGTGCGCGTTTCTGTCCTGCGACGATCGTATCTTCGCTGAGCACGACGATGCTGGAATCCGGCACCTTCCAGCGCAGTCTTGCCGCGTCATGGATCGCGTCGGCGGCGGCATCGAAGGTTCGTTTGAACGCCGGCTCGCCCGAGAGCCCCGAAATGACGATTACATGCGTGCGCTGCGCCTCGAGCGATTGCGAGACGCACAGCAGTGCGACAGCGGCAGCGGCAGCGACCGGTACGATCAGACGCATCATGCCAAGCCCCGCCAGCGGCGGTAGCCCCACTCGGCGCCGAGCAGCAGCGCGAGCAACAGGAAGACCGCGGGCATGTCCCACAGATCCTTCGCTTCGCGCACCGTGACACCGCTTTCCGTATAGATCGCATCGTCGGCCAGCTCGCCCACATTCGCCAGCGGGTAGTACCGACCACCGGTTTCATTGGCGATGCGTGTGAGCAAGGGCACGCGCAACTCTGCCTGCGCCATGTCCGCGCCATGCTCGTCCACCAGCAGGGTCGTGCTGACGCTCTGCACCGTGTCACGTCCACCACCGCGCTTCGATGTTGCCGCAATGGAGTAGCGACCGGAATCCGTGGCCACAAACGCACCGGTGTACGATCCGTCTTCGCGCAACGACCATTCAAGCGGCACCGTGGTCATCGTGCCCGTTGGCGAGGTGACGAGTGCCGTTACCGCAGCATCGTTCACATCGACGTGAAAACGGTCGGCCACGTGCGCACGCAAGGTGACCGATTCGCCCGGTGCGACGCGGGCGGGTGTCGCGGTGATCTCCATCGGCTCCGGCACGTCGTCCACCAACCAGCGCACGAGCTGACGGAAGAACGTCTGATGCGTGTCATCATCGACGGCCATGCGGAAGTCCATCTTCCAACGCCACGCGTCCTGCACGGCGAGCACCGCACTCATGCCTCGACCGTAGCGCTGCC
>CAYWCJ010000147.1:0-10542 GCA_964456595.1 uncultured Gemmatimonas sp.
CCCACTGGAGAACTTCGGGTTTAGCGGAGGAGCTGGAGAACGCTCTGACTACCCTGGTTCGCCTGCGACAACATGGCCTGTGCAGCCTGCGTGAGGATGTTGTTCTTGGTGAAGTTGGCCATTTCTTCCGCCATGTCGACGTCGCGAATGGTCGACTCGGCCGCGCGGACGTTCACGACCGCAGACTTCAAGTTCTGCACCGTGTAGTCGAGCACGTTCTGACCGGCACCGATCGTCGCCAGCGTCGAGTTGACGGTGTCGAGCGCGGTGTCAGCGTTGGCGAGCGTCGAGGACGCCGTCAGTGCGGAGAGCGTGAGCCCGGCGTTGACCGTCACCGTGCCGTTGGTCGCGGCGTCGGAGACTTGGAAGGTCAGCGACGCGAACACCGAGGCGCCCTGGAAGTCGGCGTCCGCGAGGATACGATCGGCTTCGACCTGAAGCGTCACGATTTCCGCGCCGAGCGTGCCCGTCACCGTGCTGTTGTTACCCGTCGAGGAGCGCTGCGTGATCAGTTCCTTCTGACGCTCGATGATCTTCTGGATCGTCGAAGCAGCGCCTTCTGCAATGTTGAGCATCGCCGTACCCTGCTCGGCGTTCGATGAAGCCTGCGTCAGCGAGCGGCTCTGCGTACGCAGCTTGTTCGCGATGGAGAGACCGGCCGCATCGTCAGCCGCGCGGCTGATCTTGAGACCCGAGCTCAACTTCCGCATGCTGTTCTCTGTCGCCATGTTGTTGGCGAAGATGTTGCGGGTGGCAGTGATCGCGCCGACGTTCGTGTTGATACGCATTTGAACTATCCTCCGTGATGTTGAGATGAGGCATCCGTGCCTCGCCCGCCTCCGACTACCGGATCGCGGTCAGAGTTCAGTGTCGTCGCGACTCGCCGGAACTTGAGCGTTTGTGGAGCATGAGTTTTTGCCCTCTCACAGAGCGGGCATGCGCTGTCACATCGACGCGCAGACTCTCGCAAAACGCCACCATGCCGCCCCTTCATTTCGCCCGATGACGACCCTGACCTCGCTGTTGCAGTGCCTGCAGGAAGGCGAGGCGGCGCTGGAGCGGGGTGATTACGCGCAGGCGGCCACGTTGTTCGCCAAGGCCTGGGACGCCGCGCCCGACGACCCTGACGTGGCGATCATGCTGGCCAACGTCCATCGGCTGGTCGGCGATGCAGTGCTCGCTCGGACGGTGCTTCTCGACGCCTTCCAGCGAGCCAACACCGGTGGGGCGAATCGGCTCTCGGTACAGAAACGGTATGCGCTCGGCACCGGACTCCTCGAAGCCGGCGCGCCCGCGCAAGCGGCCGACTGCTTCGCCGCTGTCGTTGATGCACTGCCCCGCGATCCCGCCGCTTTGGCTGCCCTCGCGTCGGCAAAACGGGCACTCGGCATTCCGGAGGAGGCGTGGCCACTGGTCCGTCGGGCACTCGGGCTCGCGCCACGGCACCCGGCCTACCTGCTGACAGCCGCGCAGGTCCGGCACGATCTGGGAGACCGTCGCGGCGCACTCCAATGGTTGGACGCCCACGACGCGGTGCGGCCCGATCACGCGCCGTCGCGTTTGCAGCGCGCCTACACGACGTTGCTGGGGGGCGCATCTATCGAAGGGTGGGCGACGTTCGAATCCCGGCCGCTTCCCGTACCCGCCTCGACGGCGCGTGAATGGCACGGAGAACCGCTCTCGGGGCAATCCATTCTGGTCACGGCGGAACAGGGAGTTGGCGACCAGTTCCAGTTTTGGCGATTCCTGTTTCTGCTCAAGGAATGCGCGCCAAGCCGCCTGGTTGTTGAATGCCACGCCGATGCTGTCACGTTGCTGGCGTATAACGGCTTCGAGGCACGCGCACGCGGATCGAGCGAATCGACCGACTGGCATGTGCCGCTGCTGTCGCTGCCGCACCGGCTCCAACTTGGCAATGAAGTGCTGGGAAGTAATGTCCCGTATGTCCGGGCACCGGTCGATGTCACCGTCCCGCCGCTTCCGCATCGCGAGCCCGGGGTACGCCAACTCGGACTCGTGTGGGCCGGAAATCCAGCCTTCGCCGCGCGCGTCACCCGTGATCTGGATCTCCGGCTGCTCCCTGAACTGCTGGCCACCCCCCGCATCAGCTGGGTCTCGCTACAGCAGGGGATGAGCGCGGAGGAGCTGCCAAAGGGACTGCACGCACTCCCGCCCCTGTCCGGCTGGAGCGCCACGGCCACTCTGCTCGCCCAACTCGACGGACTCGTCACTACCGATACCGGCATCGCGCACCTGGCTGGCGCGATGGGCATCCGAAGTTGGGTGATGCTGCAGTACGTTCCCGACTGGCGCTGGGGACTCGTCGGCGAGCGCACTCCCTGGTACCCGAGCATCACGCTCGTCAGGTCGGACGGTCCGCGCGATTGGACGAGCGCGGTGCGGAAGCTGCGCCGCTTCGTGCAGGCGGAAGTCGCGGGATAGGGCTGGAGCGGGGAACGGCAACAGCAAACAGCTGACTGACGCGGATGAACGCGGAAACGGCGCGGATGTCGCGGATACTGCTCGGGATTCTGGATTGAGACGTACCCACCAAAAAACGGTTGCCGTATCCGCGAAAATCAGAGCTGTTCATCCGTTGCTATCCGTGATCGGCAGTTGCGGTTGGGTGATCGAATCAAGCGCCGAACGCCGACTCCATCGCGAGGACCACCCGCGTCGCTGCACCGATCTCCCCATACGCATCCCGAGCCGTCGCCGCCGGCTTTGCGTCGCGCACACCGTGTACGATGCGATCGACATCCGCATCGGCCAACACGTTCCAGCCGCTGTCCACCGTCTCCGTCCACTCGGTCTCGTCGCGGAGCGTCACGCACGGCACGCCAAGCCAATAGGCTTCCTTCTGCAATCCGCCGGAATCGGTGACGGCCACGCGCGCCTGCGACAGCGCGCAGACGAGATCGAGATAGCCGAGCGGCTCGCAGACTTGCACGTTGGCCGGCAGCGCGATCGATTCACGCGCGAGCACCTGTCGCGTGCGCGGATGCATCGGCCAGAGCACCGCGTCGCTCAGCGCGCCGAACGCCGAGACGATCGCGCGAAGTCGATCGGTATCGTCCGTGTTGGCGGCGCGATGCACCGTCGCCAGCACGTACTCGTGCGGCCGCACGCCAAGTGCCGCGAGCCGCCCCGATTCATCGCCTCCGCGCGCGGCCGCGTCGCTCAGTGCATCCAGCATCACGTCGCCGATCACCTGCACGCCGTTGGCGATCCCTTCGGCGGCGAGATTCTCGCGCGCCACATCGCTCGGGCAGCAGCACAGCGTACTCAGTCGATCGGTGAGCACGCGGTTGATCTCTTCCGGCATGTCACGCACGAAGCTGCGGAGCCCCGCCTCCACGTGCACGATCGCGATGCCCAACTTGGCGGCGGCCAGCGCTCCAGCCAGCGTCGAATTCGTATCGCCGTACACCAGCACGACGTCCGGTCGCTCACGCAACAGCACCGACTCGATTCCTTCGAGCATGCGCCCGGTCTGTGCGCCATGCGGCGCCGAACCCACCTGCAGCGTTATATCCGGCGCCGGGATTCCGAGTTCACTGAAGAACACATCGGACATCAGCGCATCGTAGTGCTGGCCCGTGTGCACAATCAGTTCTTCGTGGCGACGACGTAACGCGCGCGATACAGCGGCGGCTTTGATGAACTGCGGGCGCGCGCCAAGGATGGTGACGACTTTCATGCAGCCGCCTCACCGGCTCGCGCGCGCCGCATGCGACAGGCGTCCAGGAACGCGATCCACGTCGGCACTTTGACATTCCACGTCAGGTGCGACTCTGCCCACAAGCGAATCTGTGTGCGGCGGGCGCCGTTGCTCCACGCGAGCGCGAGCGCGCGCAGCATGCGCGGTGACACCGGCGAATCATCGGACACGATCTGTCGCAGCCAGGGCAGCGTGCTCGGAAAGTCTGCGTCGCCGCCAGCCAGCACCAGCGGAATGCCGCGCAGCGCATATTCCCGGTGCTTGAGCGCCGCGAGCTCGCGCAGTCCCACGCGATGCGGCGCCAGCGAACCGATCGCGACATGCGCGTGTTCGTAGAAGGCACCAAGGTTGCAAACCGGTACCTGACCGTGGAAATGAACACGCTCGCTCAATCCCGCCTGCTCGGCGAGCGCACGCAGATCGGGCACCGTTGGTCCATCGCCCACCAGGTGCAGATGCACGTCCTGCACGTCTGGCTCGGCGGCCATACCGACAATCAGGCGATCGATGCCGTGCCACGGATAGAATGAGGCGACACACAGCAGATCCGCACGATTGGTGGCCAACGCGGGCGGGGTGAACGGAATCGTCAGGGCGTCGGCACCATTGGGCATCACGAGTCCGGGAATCGCCCAGCCGGCGCGGGCGATCTCGTACGCCATGATCTCGTTTGTCACCGCCACGATCCCGGCCGTGTCAGGCAACACACGCTCGGCCCACGTCTGCTCGAACGCCGCCATCTCGGGCGGCACTTCATTCTTGAAGATCGTCTGCAGTTCAAACACGACGGGCGGCGATTGCTGCACGAACTTGTGAACGTGCGCGTCATAAATCGGATAGCGCATGTAGACCACGTCCGGCCGCCACTGCTCCACTGCCTCCCGGCAGTTGAGGAAGGCGAGCGCACGGCTCGTGGGGCCAAACCCGCCGCCCGGCAGATCGATCAGTGTGTAGGGAACATCGGTCGGCGCGGGCGCCACGCGGGTGTCCGCGAACACCAGGCACTCCACTTGCTGACCATGCGCGCGCAACGCAGTCACCTGCTCCGCGAGCTTGCGATGCACGCCGCTTTGATCGGTGCCGGCGAATGCCACGTAGAGAATCTTCATTGCGTCTCTCGTTCCTCTTCGGTGCGACGTGCGACGAGCGTGGCCAGCGATACGATATGCGGCGCGACGGCGCGTGCGAGACGCGGACGCCAGGGCACGGTCGTCTCCGCTGGCACCGCGGCCAGCAACGTTTCGTCGGCGATGGAGTCGTCGAATCGCCCGACGCGGCGAAGACTCGCGCCGGCGAGCGCGCTGTCGTCGGCGAACTGGAAGCGCTCGAGCCAACGGCCATTTGCGGGACCGCTCAGTCGCACCGACGCGCCGACACCAACGAAGCCGCCGGTGACCGCGTGCGCAGCGAGGGCGCGCAACAGCGCCTGCGTGTCCGACGGCCGTGCGTAGCGTGACATGTTCGGACAGAGCACGATATCAAAGCGATCGCTTGGCGCGCCTGCGCGCGCCGAGGGCGGCCAGACATCCACCGACAGCAACGCCGAACCGAACGTACGCGTCGCCATGGAGGCAATCATCTCGGGCGAGATCGTGTCGTGATCACGCACGACAATGCGCGAAACCACGTGCGACAGCGCCGCGATCACGCGCTCACTCGCGTGGCCAACCACCAGTAGCTTCGCCTTCGATTGCATCGCACCGGTCACACGCAATGCGTTCAGCAGCTGTCCATCGCGCCACGCCGTCTCCGACCGCGCGTAGTAATCGCGCCCCCCGCCGTCGCGCAGATGCGTCTCAAACGTTTCGGCCCAGCGGGCGTCGTCCCAGGCCGACGGGTTGCATACTCCACTGAACGGGCGCGCTCCCGCCGTCGGCATCGGCGCACCACTCGCCGCGCGCCGCGATTCCAGCACGCTCGTCACTCGCTCACGCGCCGCGATCGCCTTCACCTGTGTGTCGCTCGTCGCCGCGTCTGCGGTCGCGGCGTCGGACGACGCGGCATCTGCCGCTTGCGACACCAGCACGCGCGCGACGGGTGACGCAAGCACTGCCGCGCGACTGTCGGTCACGTCGACGTGCAGCAGTCGCGTCGCATCGTCGATCGCACACTGCAACTCAGTGCGCAACAGTGGACGCCGACGTCCGAGTGCGCGCGCCAGCTCCAGGCGCAGCGGCATGTCGGGCTCAGGCATCGGTCGACGCGGTACGCCGTGCTCGTCGATGGCGTTCATCGTGCGCCACTTCGTCACCAGCATGGCCTGATTGGCCAGTGAGCCCGCCAATCGCTCAGGACGCAACGCGACGCCGGACCCGTGCTCATGGTGCACGATCTTCGCACAACGCACACGACGCACTTCCCATCCCGCGTGCAGTGCGCGGACGCAGTAGTCATCGTCCTCGTGCCAGAATCGACCCAGCGATTCGTCAAAGCCGTTCAGCACGCGCGCGGCGGCGGCGCGCACCCAGAAGCAGCACCCCTGCACGGTGTCGGCGGCGGACGAGTTCGCGTTGTGCTCGGAGAGAATGTCGCGCCACTCGTCGTGCACGATCATGGAGAACGCCCAGCGGCCAGCCACTCCAAGTGTGGGCATTTCGGCGAAGGCGTCGAGGAAGGGCTGCTCCCATCCTTCACGGACCTCGATATCGTTGTCGAGAAAGACGAGCAGCTCGTCGGCGCGCATGGACGGGAGGAGCTGTTCGAAGAGATGATTGCGACCGCCACCGACGCCGAGGTTGTCGCTGCGGCATTCAATGGCAATGCGGTCGTCTGCCAGCGCGCGCAAGTACGCGGGCGTCTCGTCGGTCGAGGCGTTGTCGAGCACATACGCACACCACGGCACGCGCGTGAATTCCCGGAGCGACTCCAGACACCGCATGGTGTGATGCAGTCCGTTGTGCGTCAGAATTCCGATGCGGAGCACAGCCGTCGCACCGACCACCGAAGGCTGCAGCACCGCACACGCACTCGCCAAAGACTGATCCACCTCGCGTGACACGATCAATGATGCGATGCGAGTGCGCGCAACAGCGCGTCGGCCGATGCATCCCAGCTGAATACACGTGCCGTCTCGATGCCGGCCGTGTTGACGCCGAGTGATCCGCTCAGGCGCGCTGCGTGTACGTCGCGCAGATGCGACACGAGCTGCTCATGCTGCGACGATCCCCAGGCGGCCCACTGACCGGGAAGCTGTCCACCCATCGCCGGTTCGAGTGAATCAATGGAGACGAGTCGAGCATTTTCCGACGTGAGAAATTCCGTGTGTGCCGAGTAGTCGGTAGCGATCATCTGCTTACCCATCGACAGCATCTCGAGCGCCTCCAGATTCCAGCCCTCGGCGCGCGCCGCAAAAACACCGCAGTCGGCCACTGCCATCAGTTGCGCGACGTCATCCTGCGTGGGCAGTTCGTTCGTCACCATCCTGATCTTCCCGGCCATCGGCGACTTCCTGAACGGCTTGAGCAGCGCGTCCAGATCATCGCGCGAGATGAACGGATTGCCGCAGGCGAGCACCAGGCGCACCGCATCCTTTGGCGTGAACGCATCCTCGAAGGCGCGCAGCAACTCGAGCTGCCCCTTTCGCGTCTCCAGCTTGCCGACTTGCAGGAAGACCGTTTCCGGCCAGCGCTTCGCGGACGCGATGTCGGCGTGAAAGCACGCGCGATCGACACCAAGCGGCACGACATGGATCGGCTGGTCGGTGAGACCATTGTCGATGCACACCTGGCGCGCCCAGTTGCTGCAGACGAGGATCGCGTCCTGACTGCGAAGATGATGCAACTCTCGCGCGGAGAAGGTATCGCGCTCGAAGATCGTGAATCCGATACGTGGACCGCGACCGACATGCATCGCCAAGTCAAACTGCTGCGACAGACGCACACTCGGCACATCGTCTCGATACGCGCCTTGCAGTGCCAGCGAGTCGGGAAGCCGAGGGTTGTCAGCGATCGTGCGATCAACCGGTCCGATTGGGAAGTAGGCGACCGGCACACCGCGGCGTTGCAACGCGCGCAACAGATGCGCTCCGGTGACGCCGTACCCGGTCCGCGAATGCGGAGCGATAAACGAGAAGCCATCACGAGTGGCCAACCACCCCGCACTCGTCGTGGAGAGCTCCTGCGTGATCGACGACGCAACCGTCGCGACTTCGCTCGTCGATGATCGGCCGCCGAAGACCGAGTCGAAAACCGGGTCGAAGACCACGTCGCTGTCGCTCGCTGCTTCCGGAGCGAACACGGCTGGCAATGCGATCACCGGCGATTGTGGCCCGTCATCGACACGCACCATCAGCGCTTCGCCGTTTCGCTCCACCAGTTCACAGGACACAAAGTCCGCGTTCCTGAGCGTCATGTCTGCGCGCAGCCACGCCTCGGATTGCTCCGCGTCGGTGATGCACAGCGCCAGCACGCGACCTTGCGCGAACAACGGCTGCAGTCGTTCGCAGATCGATGGCACATCGGCGGTGGCGAGATGCACGAACAACCGCCCGTTGGTGTCGAGCCGTGCATCCACATGGCGCGCGAGGTCGTTCGCGCCGTTGGCATCATCGTCGGGCAGCGGGTCGATCCATCCGCCCGCGTCGCCCGCCGCGTCCTGAAGCGCCTGCAGACGCTCAGCCGACACTCCGCTGACGAGCACCGTCGGCATGCCGGCCGGGGAGGTGGCCGCGCTTAACGCGACAAAGCCGAACCCCGGAGCGAGGTCGAGGAGCACATCTCCCGATTCGAGTTGGGCATCGAGAAAGGTACGAATCTCAGCAGACACGCCGCCCGCGGCCTCGGCGTCGGCCGCGGCGCCCCATGCCGGATCGAGCGGCGCGCTCGGGATGCGGAATCGCGGCTCCCCCTCGGCGATCACCTGCGCGCTGGGAATCGTCGTCTGGGCGGTGTCGGTTGTCGCGAAGCTGACGGTCATGTCACGGGGCGGTGCGGAGGTGAGGAGACGGGATGCACTGTGCACTCGCCTAATCACGATCTGTGCCACGAGCTAAACTGTTTCTTGACAGCGCTTTACGAACATCGGTAGGGAGACTTACCGGTGTGAACCGGAAGAATAGGTCGTCACAGAGGGCAAAAAGTGCCGCGTGAAAGCAACACCGTTCTAGTACCAGGGACTTTGCAGAGGCGGCTATTTGTGCCGAAGTACGGCAACATTCGCCGACGCATCGTCTCTTCTTCGTTTAGACGTATTCTGCAAGCGCTTTCAAATCAACACCTTACGTCTCGGCACGGACTGTGCCTTGGGTGTGATGGTCCGGGCCAACCCCAATCTCCAGCGAGAGGATGGGCGAGACCGCCCAAAACAGGTCCAAACTCCTCCACGACCGTCCTGACCATGCGTGATCTCCGCGGCAAGACCATTTGCGTCATTGGCGGCGCCGGCTTCATCGGCTCGCACGTGGTGGACGAACTCCTCACGCGCGACGTGAAGCAGGTGATCGTCTACGACAACTTCTGTCGCGGCACGGTGGACAATCTGACCGACGCATTGCGCGACCCGCGCGTCCGCATTTTCGAGGCGGGTGGTGACATCCTGCAGTCGGACATCCTCTCCGCGGCCGTCAGCGAAAGTCAGTGCGTGGTGCATCTGGCCGCCCTCTGGTTGCTGCAGTGCCACGAGTTTCCGCAGGCCGCCTTCGATGTGAATGTGCGCGGCACGTTCAATGTCATCGACGCCTGCCGTGAGCATGGCATCGAGCGGTTGGTGTACTCGTCGTCTGCGTCTGTGTACGGCGACGCGGTCGCGCTGCCGATGACGGAATCGCATCCGTTCAACAACAAGACCTTCTACGGCGCGACCAAGATTGCCGGTGAAGCGATGGTGAAGTCGTACGCCGATCGCTACCACCTGTCGGTTGCCATGCTGCGCTACATGAACGTCTACGGCGCGCGTCAGGACTACAAAGGCACCTACATCGCCGTGATCATGAAGATTCTCGACCGTCTCGATCGCGGCCTGCCGCCGATCCTGCACGGCGACGGATCGGCCGCCTACGACTTCATCTATGTGAACGATTGCGCGCGCGCCAACGTGCTCGCGTTGGAAAGCGACGTGACCGAAGAGGCATACAACGTCGGCAGCGGCACGCGCACGTCGTTGCGCGAGCTGACCGAAATGATCCTCGAGATTCGCGGCTCCAGACAGCAGATCAACTACGAGCCGGAAAGCCGAGTGTTCGTGACGAATCGTGTCGGTTGCCCCGAGAAGGCAGCGCGCGATCTTGGCTTCCGCACGACGATCGATCTGCGCGATGGGCTCGAGCGCCTTATAGCCTGGCGCGATGCACACATGACGCGCGTGTCAGCGCAGGCGGAAGGGCGTCCGCTTCAACTCGTCACCGCAGCGTAACGCCCGCATGATCATTCAGGGTACTCGCTGATGTGCGGCATTGCCGGAATCTTCAACGTCAACGGCGCCCCGGTGCCGATTGGCGTGTTGCGCGCGATGACCGATATCGTGAAGCATCGCGGTCCCGACGGCGAAGGGTTCTGGACCGGTGGATTCATCGGCTTCGGACATCGTCGTCTGGCCATTGTCGATCTGTCCGAGCTCGGGCATCAGCCGATGCGCTCGACCGACGGATCGCTCGTGCTCACGTACAACGGCGAGATCTACAACTGGCGTGAACTGCGCAAGCAGCTCGAGCGTAAAGGGTCGATCTTTCGTTCGCAGAGCGATACGGAAGTCATTCTCGAGGCGTATCGCGTCTGGGGACCCAAGTGCGTCGAGAAGTTCAACGGCATGTTCGCCTTCGCGCTGTGGGATGCGCGCGCGTCGAAGCTGTTCATCGCGCGCGATCGCTTTGGCATCAAGCCGCTGTA
>CAYWCJ010000148.1:0-10476 GCA_964456595.1 uncultured Gemmatimonas sp.
CTCGGCCGGACGCTCCACCAGCGACAGGCGCAGCACGTCGTCGGCTACTACAGCGCGACCGTCACGCACCATCGCGACCATCGCGGTCGCGATGGATTCGGCGCGCGCCACTGATTCGGCGTCGCCCGACACGGCGAGCATGTCTCCACGCAACGAGACGCGCGCCCCAGTCGCCTTGGCGAGCTCGATGAGATTGGCATCGCCAACGCCGGTGAGCAGCAACAGATCCGCCCCTTCCACCGAAATCCTGGACGTAGTGGACTCGGTCATGCGTTCGCCTCCGAGACACGAAGCGCAAGGCCAAGCTCGGCGAGATCGTGCGGCGGCACCGCGACTGGTGCCCCCTCGAACAGCGACCGCGCCGCCGTCGTCTTCGGAAATGCGATCACGTCGCGCAACGACGGTGCTCCAGATAACAGCATCGCGATGCGATCGAAGCCAAAGGCGATGCCACCGTGCGGCGGCGCGCCTGCGCGAAGTCCTTCAAGCAGAAAACCGAAGCGACGCTCCTGCTCTTCCACGTCCCCGATACCGAGCAGCGTGAACATGCGCGACTGTACCGCAGGATCGCTTGTCCGGATACTGCCGCCGCCAAGTTCGGTGCCGTTCAAAACCACGTCGTATGCGAGCGCACGCCAGCGCGCCGGCTTGTCCGGATACGCGGCCATATCAGCCGGATGTGGCGCGGTGAACGGATGGTGTACCGCCGCCAATGCGCCGGTGTGCGGATCTTCTTCGAACATCGGAAAGTCGAGCACCCAGAGGAAACGCTGCGCCGACGCGTCGACGAGATCGAGACGACGCGCGCACTCCTGACGCACGCGATCGAGCGCCGGGTTGGCGATGTGATCGGGCGCGGCGATGAACAACGCCAGATCGCCGTCGGCCAGCGCGAGCGCCGCGCGTGCATCATCGGTGAGGAACCTGGCGATCGGTCCATCGTACGCGCCGTCGGCATGACGCACGCGCAGCAATCCGCCCGCGCCCGCGCCCTTGGCCAATGCTTCGAGTTCGTCCACCTGCTTGCGGCTCCACGCTGCCCCACCGGGCAACACCAGTCCGCGTACGCGATGTCCCTTCTCGATGGCAGACGTTGTCACGCCAAAATCGAGTGGCCTGAACGCAGACGTGTAGTCGCGGAGTCGCAGCGCATAGCGCAGGTCCGGACGATCGCAGCCGTAGTACTCCATCGCATCGGCATACGTCATCCGCTCGAACTGCGCGGGAATGTCGTGCCCCGCTTCACGCCACAGCGCGCCGATGAGGTGCTCAGCGAGCGTCAGGATGTCCTCGCGCTCGATGAACGACGCTTCGATGTCGATCTGCGTGAACTCCGGCTGACGATCCGCGCGCAGGTCTTCGTCGCGGAAGCAGCGCGCCACCTGGAAGTATCGATCGAAGCCGCAACACATGAACAGCTGCTTGTAGATCTGCGGCGACTGCGGCAACGCGTAGAACTCGCCCGGATGCACACGACTCGGCACGAGATAGTCGCGGGCACCTTCCGGCGTCGGCTTGGTGAGGATCGGTGTCTCCAGTTCGAGATACCCCAGATCGCTGAGCAGCCGACGTGTCACCTGCAGCAAGCGGTGGCGCAATACCAGGTTCTGCTGCAGCTCCGGACGACGCAGGTCGAGATGGCGATGGCGTAGCCGAAGTTCTTCGGCTGGGGGCTTCTCGTTGCGACCGCGCGCTACCGGCAGCGCCGGCGTGGTGGCGGGGCCGACGATGGTCAGTGCGCGCACGCGTACTTCCACCTCACCCGTTTGCATCTCCGGGTTCAGACGATCCGGCTCGCGGGCAACGACTTCTCCCTCGCACAGCACCACCGACTCGATGCCGACGGCCGCGGCGAGCGTGAGCACATCGCTCCCCGTCCACGCGGGTCCGAAGGCGAGCTGCAGCAGCCCCGTGCGATCCCGCACATCGATGAACACCAGTCCGCCGAGATCGCGGCTGCGATGCACCCACCCACCCAGGCGGACGGTGCGGCCAACGTCGTGGCGGCGCAGCATGCCGCAGGCGTCGGTACGCAAGGAAGTCGCAAGCACATTGCCATCGGACACGGACTCGATCACGAACAGGACTCCAAGCGCAGGTGCGCTACGTGGGAAAGAGGCAGTGCGACGCGACTGGACGCCACACCGGATGCTGCACCGAGCCTCAGGCGAAGACGGCGGCGTTCACGACGGCGATGAAGGCGTCGGCGTCGCTCGCGTGTCGAAGCCGGAAGCGCACTTCAGCATCGGCAATCAGGCGGGACAGCGAGCGCAGCATCGACAGATGCTCCGAGGGTGCATTGGTCGGACTCAGCACGAGAAAGAGCAGATCAACCGGATTGCCATCGGCGGCGCCGAACGCAATCGGATCGTCGAGCACGCACGCCGACACCGTGAGCGAGTCGACAAGCGCGGTGCGAATGTGCGGGAACGCGACGCCATCGCCCAGCGCGGTGGGAAAAGTTGCTTCCCGCGCTCGCACCGCGGCAAGCAACTCGCTCTGCACGGAAGAATTGGGCGCGGCGAGCGTGACCAGCTCGGTCAGCACCTGATCTTTGGTGCGTGCGAGCGACGGCACGGCGACGCGTTGGGCTGTCAGCAGTCTCTTGATGGGCAATCGCTGTCCTGAAAAGTGCAACCCAATCAAGCTAAACGGGTTACGACGCGCATGGTAGCGATTCGCTTGACCCAACCTTGGACGAACCGTTAGTCTTAAGTATATGCGCCGCAAGTTCTTATGCGGGCTTGCCGCGATTCTGTGGGCCCCTGGGCTCTCGGCGCAGCCGGTGCCCGCGCGTGAATTATTGGAGTTTCCGCTTGGAGCGGTGCTCGAACCCGCCGCGCTCGCAGCTGAGCCCGGCGCAGGATTCTGGAACCCGGCTACGAGCGTGCTGAGCGCTCGTGAACGATTTCGCTTCGGCGTCGCGTCGCTGACGACGGCCACCGATCAGGGGGTCGACGGGCAGCTGTTGAGCGCGTCATGGCGGCGCCACACGGGCACGACCTTCGGTGCATCGGTCGCACGTGCGGGCATCGCCGGCATCCTGCGGACGGATACCGATCCCACGGGATTGGGTGACGTTCCGTATTCGACGTTGCTGGTATCGCTGACTGTGGCGCGCGAAATCCTGCCGCATGTGACGGGTGGCGTGGCAGCACGCTTGCGCGATGGACGAGTCGATGCGGATGTCCGACATGCGGTGGCCGCCGATCTGGGTATCGTTATCCACGACCTGCCGTGGCGAAACGCGCGGGTCGCGGTTTCGAGCTTTCTGTGGCGACCAGGTCGAGAGATCGAAGACCGACCAGCACTGCTCGCGGCGGCCGATGCGCGCGTTGCCGGCGACAGCATTCGCGAACTACGTGTTGGCTACAGTCACAACGGTGTGAATCGCGGGGCGCAGGAGCGCGGCGTGTTCTTCGGCTCGCGACTGGATCGGCTCGAGGCTCGCGCCGCGTATCTGCGCACGGAGGTCGGCGGTCGCTCGGTCTCACGCGTCCGTTCCGGACTCGCGTTGCACTACAATCGATTCGTGGTGGGCGTGGCGCGCGAAGAAGGAGCGTCCGGACTTGGCCCGCTCTATCAGTTCACGCTCAGCTCCATCCTTCGGTGATCGATCTCGCTCTGCCCGACATGACAGATACCGCTTCGTCTCCCGAGCGCGAGAATCTGTTGACTCTCGCGCCCGACGCCGCGCTGGAGCGGTTGCGTACGTGGTTTTCCGCACGCGATGAGCCAGCGTATCGTGCGACCCAGGTGTTCGCGCGGCTTTGGTCGCGACCGGTGAATGCGTTTGCGGACATGACGGAGCAGCCCAAGGCGCTGCGCGACGCGCTGGCGGAGACGTTCGACATTCCGCGACTGGAGTTGGCGACGCGCCAGACGTCCACCGACGGCACCGAGAAGTTTCTCTATCGCCTGCACGACGGACAGCTCATCGAGACCGTGGCGATTCCGGACGGCGATCGATTGACGCTCTGCATCTCGTCGCAGGCGGGATGTGCCCTCCAGTGCGCCTTCTGCGCCACGGGCGCGATGGGTTTCCAGCGCAACCTCACCCCGTCGGAAATCGCGGGTCAGGTGCGTGAGCTCCGCATGCTCGAGCCGGCAATCCTGGCCACCAACATCGTGTTCATGGGCATGGGCGAGCCGCTCATGAACTGGAAGGCGGTGGATGTGGCGCTTTCGCTGCTGAATGACCCCAGGGCGCTGGGTATTGGTGCGCGTCACATCACCATCTCCACGGTCGGTATTCTGCCGGGTATCGTTGCGCTCTCGGAGCGCCCCGAGCAGTTCCGTCTGGCGATATCGATTCACGCGCCCAGCGATGCGCTGCGCCATACGCTGATGCCGGTGAACACCAAGTATCCGCTCGCCGACGTGATCGATGCCGCGCGGGCGTTCGATCGACGGGTGACCTTTGAGTATGTGATGCTGGGCGGGGTGAACGATCAGCCGGAGCATGCCACACAACTGGCGGCGCTCGCACGCGACTGTCAGGCCTTCGTGAATCTCATTCCGCTGCATCCAGGCGGCTCGTTGGGTTTCACACCGACGAGTGCTGCGGTGATCGCCGCGTTTGCGCGTGCGCTTCGAACGCGCAATGTCGAGACAGCCGTGCGACGTAGTCGCGGTCTCGATATCGCGGCGGCGTGCGGGCAGCTACGGACGGAGCGGCTGGGTCGGCGCTTGCCAGTCGCGGCCCAGGATCACAGTGAAGTCCACGTAGCGTGAGCTATCGCGGCTGACCTCGATGCTCGCGGCCTGCGTCGCGCGCTGGAGTCGCCGAGCCCAATCGTCGTGTCCCGTGTGCGAGAGCAGAGTCGTCCTGCCGCGTCGTTCGCTGCCGGCGCCGTCGAAGTCCACGACATCGTAGCCAAGCTCGCGAAGGACGAGCGTGGCGCGGCGAGCGAGTCCGCGCACATTCGTGGCGTTGAGCACCCGCACCCGCACACGCACACCCGCCGGTGCACGGGCAAGCGAATCCGTCGCCAGGCTTGCGTTTCCGGAGCGCGACGACTCGCCGCTCGAGACGGCGGTCAGATCGGATTGGCGACCGAACGCGTACCGTGCAGCAGCGCCGGCCGCCGCGACGACGAGCAGCAACGCCGTGACGAGTCGCACACGCCGCACCGTTCGACTTGCGCCGCGTGGCGCGGGATCGAGCGAGGTGGGCATCGATGAATTCGGTCCGGTCATCGCACGGCGTTCCAGAGCGCGACCGTCTCGTTCGACATCCCCTTCCCTTCGCGCAGCACCCACTCGATGCGCATACGCACGACCTGACGAAAAACGGCGTCGAACGCGTCGGGCACGCGATCCGCGAGAAAGGCGCGGTCGGATTGCATGAAGTTGCGACCGGGTTCAAGAAAATCCGCCATATAGAGCGCGCGTCCGGTGCGTGTCCACCGTGCGCTGCCAATGGTGTGCCACTGAATCGCTTCGAGTACATCGAGTCGATGCTCGCCACAGGCTTCCAGTCGAAGGGATGCGGCGGGTCCATGCAACATGCCCACGGGACGATCGTGATCGCCCGTCATCGCGCGCAGCACGTCCTCGCGTTCGTCGCGCAACGCGTCGTGCCAGGCGCCCGCGTCCAGCCATGCCCGTCTCTCCGTCTCGGCCAGTTGCATCGTGCCGGCCCAGCGCGCCAACAACGCGACAACGCGCGAGATATGCTCACGGCGCTTCGCGGTAACGACGGACCACTCCGGCAGGACGACTTCGTTCACGACGGTCATGCCGCGTCGATGGCCTGACGCAGGGCCGCGGTGAGCGCGATTGCTTCGTCCACCGAGCGTTCGGCCGCGCGAACGATCGCACTACCCACAACCACGCCATCACCAAGCAGGGCCGCCGCGCGCGCCTGCTCGGGCGTCGAGATACCGAAACCGATGCAGATGGGCAGCGTCGTCGCTTCCCGCAGTCGCGCAACGATGGCCGGCAGTTCCGTCGACAGTGCGTCCTGTTCCCCCGTGACACCGTTACGACTGATGAGATAGACGAACCCGCCGCCATGACGCGCGATCTCACGCATGCGGGCGAGTGGCGTGGTCGGGGCGACCAGTCGCACAAAGTCGAGTCCACTCGCGCCAAACCACGCTTCACGAGACGGATCTGCGCCCACCGGGAGGTCGGTGACAAGGACACCGGCAACGCCCGCCGTTCGTGCGCGCGCGAGCACGTCCGGCCCCGCCGCGATGAGCGGATTCAGATAGCTGAACAGCACAACCGGCACCGTGAGCTTCGCCTCCGCGATGAGCGCCAGCGCGCGATCGAGTGTCATGCCGTGCTCGATGGCGGTCTGCGAACTGCGCTGAATGACCGGACCATCCGCGAGTGGGTCGGAAAATGGCACGCCGACTTCAATGACATCGGCACCCGCTGCCTCGAGACCGCGCAGCAGCGCGAGACTGCGCGCAGGATCGGGATGACCGGCCGTCATGTAACAGACGAGGGCGCGCCGACCCGCAGCGCGCAGGGCGGCGAAGCGTGCGGAGAGCGGCGACGGCGTCAGAGACGCGTCGGCGGACAGATCAGGCGAAGTAGTCGCCAATGCGGATGCCATAGCGTTCCGGGTCCTCGGTGCGAATGATGGTGCGTCGATACTGCCCTTGCTCATCGATGGCGGTGAGATCGCAGTGTACCACGTCGGCGAGTCGGTTGCCCAACGCATCGGAGAGCAGGCGCACGAGGGGTCGCGACAGCGCCGTGGGTTCGACCGCTGCGGCGTGCACGATGGCCAGCTCGAACGAGTCGAGCACCACGAGGGTGCCGACGGGATAGATGCCGGTCAGATTGATGAACGCTTTCACGATGACCGCGTCGAGACCGAGTCGTGGATTGTCGCGCATGCCGCGCAACACGTCGGCTGGCGACCACGGCGACTCCCGATACACGCGTGCGGTAGTGGCGGCATCGAACCCATCGGCGACGGCGATGATCTTGCTGAACAACGACAGGCGACGCGGACGCAGCGGCTTTGGGTAGCCCGAGAGATCGATGCGCATGTGGTGCTCATACGCGGTAATCATCGAGCGCCACGGTCGACCCGTGCCAGCCGGCAGCGCGAAGAGCGCCAGTACGCCCTGCCACGTATGCGTCTGCAGCACCCTCCGTTCATCGTCATCGAGACTGCCGCGTTTGTTCAGCAGATCGAGCGGGACGCGAGACTTGCCGATATCGTGCACCAGCGCGGCCAGCCCGAGATCGAGCAGCTGCAGCTTCGACAAGCCGAGTCGTCGTCCAAGTGCGACGGCAAGAATGCAGACGTTGACGCTGTGAACGAACGTGTACTCATCGAAGTCCCGTAACGTCGTGAGGCCGAGCATGGACGCCGTGTCGGTCAGAATCGCGTCGACAATTCCCTGCACCGCACGCTTCACACGCTTGAGTCCCGGACTCTTGCCGAGCCGCGCGGACGTCATGATCTCGCGCGTGACATCGAGGGAGCGGACGTAGGTCTGACGCGCCCGCTCCTTCTGATCGAGCTCCGCGTCGCCCGTTCCTTGCTCGTCGTTCGGCGGCGCCAGTTGGAAACAGGCGATCGCCGATTGCGCCAGGCGCGCCTCCAGATGCGCGAGTCGCTCTTCTTCGGGCACGTCGAGCGGCGGCGATTGCAGAAACGCCAGGAGCACGATCCAGGCACGGGAGTCTGATGACGCCACGACGGAGAAGCCGCCGATGCCTGCTTCGCGCAGCAGCCCGAGCACGTACGCCACCGCGGCATAGTTGTCGAGCGTGAGACGCAGACGCGAGTCGTTGACGAAGAGATAGTCGCCGACGCGTCGGAGTTCGCAACCGTCCTGCACGCGCTGCAAGCGTTCGGCGGCAGCCGCGAGATCGGCAATGGCCTTCTGTACGGCCTGGTTCTCGACGGGATAGAGACGGATCGCGCGGACCGCACCGTGCAGCGAGACGACCATGCCGCGAGCCGCACGTTGTACGCTCGGCTCCGTGGCGTCGGGCGCAAGCGGCAGCGTGGCGTCGCTCACGCGGAGCCTCGCATGGCGCGAGCAACGGCGCTGCGCACGACGACATCCTTGGTGTCCGCTGCGCGCTGCAGCGCGGTGTTGGCCGATGGTGTGTTGATCAAGCCGAGCGCGCGTGCGGCGCAGGCGCGCACCTCGGCGGGCTCACGCGCACTGAGCAGTCCGCGTGCGTTCAACAACTCGTCGAGTTCGCGCACGCCGCCGTCGCCGCAAATCGTGCCGAACGCTTCGAACAGCGCCATCTTCTCGCCCAGGTCCGCGTTCCGCAACTCCTTTCGTCGAATGGCCTGTGCCAGACGCGAGAGCGCACCGAGGTGCTTGCGCGCCGTGAGCGCACGGAGGGTCGCGACGCGCACATCGCGATCGGTGTCGTCGATCCCGCGTTCAAGGGCCTGCAAGGCGCCGCCGGAACCAATGTGGCCCAGGGCGGCCACCGCATCGACGCGCAAGTTGGCATCCTCACCACGCAGAATGCGCGCCAGCCCGGGCACGGCGGCAGGTGTGGCCAGCTGCGCTGCAATGCGCAGTGCCCCGCGCACGACCGGCGTGTCCGTGTGTTCCAGCAGCCGTGCGAGTTCTCCCACGTTGGCGCTGGCCAGTTGCAACGATGCGCGTTCGATCGCGGCGCGCGCCGGCGATGCGGCCGCAGAGCCGAGCCATCCAACCAAGGGGAGCAACGCCGACGGACGGAGTTCGGCGAACACGCCCTCGAGCAGCGAGGCGACCGGCGTGCGCGCACTTTCGTCCAGCGCCTGCAGCAGCTGCGACATTACGGATGGTTCACTCAAACGCGCCGACAGCGCAGCCAGCGCGTGGGCAACAGCGGGCTGCAACGTGCCTTTGCGGACGAGTGCCGCGCCTTCGCGCAGCGCGAGGGCAACGAGTTCGTAGTCTCCCACCGAAAGAAACTCGAGCAGCAGCTGATCGACGATGCGCACGGACTCCAGTTGCGCGTCCGCGCCTGTTGCCGCTTCGGCGATGTCGAACAGTACCTGCAACGCGAGACGCCGCTGATCCTCGACGTATTCGCGCTTGAGTTCCTCCTGCAGGTAGCTGATCTCGCGTTGGTCGAGAAAGTAGAGCGTCGCGTCAAAGTCCTCGACGCGCACGATTCCCGGTGGAGGTCCATCACCCGGCGGAGGCGTCTCCGCACCGGGAACGGCGAGCGGCGCCTGCCCCGCGGCAGAACCGGCCACGCCAAGCCGTTCCGAACCGATCGACGGCAGATCGACCACGCCGTCACTCTCGACGTGCTGGTATTCGAGCGCGGACAGGTCGGCCACCCACAGCATGGTCACCAGATCGTCTTCATCCGACGATGTGGTTCTCGCGCGCTGCAGCACCGCAAGGAAGGTGTCCAGATCCGCGCCTTCGAAACCGCGCTGAAAGCTCAGCGATCGCAGACCGTCCCGGTACAGCAACCACGGCAGGCCCTCGGTGCCGCGTTCGAGATCGCTGTAGACATCGCGATCCTCCCAGCGGAAGGAAGACTCGTGTATCTGCAGTTCCAGCGGATTCACGTGACGCCACACGGCCGCAAAGGCTTCACGCGCACGTGTAATGGCCTGCGCGCGCGTGGGGTTGTTGGGGAGATACAACTGCGTGGCACGGAGCGCCTTGGCAAACGCGCGCAGCGCGTCCTCGACCGCAGCAATCGCCGGTGGCGACAGCGTGGCTCCGTCCACTGCGGCGGTCACGTCTCCGGCATCTCGTACTGGCTGATCGTGGCGACGTCCTTGTCACCACGCCCGCTGACGCAGAGCAACACCGGCTCATGCTCGCTCCAGCGACCCGCTTCCTTCTCGATCCATGCTACGGCGTGCGCCGTTTCGAGCGCAGGGATAATCCCTTCGAGCCGGCTGAGCAGGGCGACCCCACGGAGCGCTTCGGTGTCGGTGATCGAGACGTACTGCGCGCGTCCGCTGTCATTGAGCCAGGCGTGCTCCGGACCGACGCCCGGGTAGTCGAGTCCGGCGGAAATCGAGTGCGCCGGGTGCACCTGTCCGCTCGCGTCCTGCAGCAGGTAGCTCAGCGCGCCGTGCAACACGCCCGGCGTTCCCTTGGCGATCGATGCGCTGTGGCGTTCGGTATCGAGTCCTTCGCCTGCGGCCTCCACGCCCACGAGCTGCACGTCGGCATCATCAACGAATCCGGCGAAGATGCCCATCGCGTTGGAGCCGCCACCGACACACGCCACCACCGTCTTGGGCAGCGCACCGACGCGCGCGAGCATCTGCGCACGGGCTTCGCGACCAATCACCGACTGGAACTCGCGCACCATGCGCGGATACGGCGCCGGCCCCACCACGGAGCCGATGATGTAGTGGCTGTCGTTGACGTTGGTGACCCAGTCGCGAATCGCTTCGCTGGTCGCGTCCTTGAGTGTGCGTGTGCCCGATGTGACGGGCACGACGGTCGCGCCCATGAGCCGCATGCGAAAGACATTGAGCTGCTGGCGCTGCATGTCCTCGGCGCCCATGTACAC
>CAYWCJ010000149.1:0-10430 GCA_964456595.1 uncultured Gemmatimonas sp.
CTGCAGCGCGTCGGCACTTTCGCGTTCCGTAAGCTCGCGCTCCGGACCCTGCGCGAGCTTACGGAACGCGAAAGTGCCGACGCGCTGCAGACGGACATTCGCCTGAGTCTCGAGCGGTTGGATGCGCGACGGTTGGAGACGCGCATTGACGAAATCCTGGTTGAGATCGTTCGAACAGACTCGCGAGAAGCGAAGGATCAGCTGATGCGTGAGCGGCTCGATCTGGAGACTGAACTGCGTCGGCTCTTGCCGATCCGCAGCCCGCGGGCTAAACCGAAGGGGTGACAATGTTGGCAAACGACCTGGAGGCGCAGTGAATCCGGAGCTGGAAGCGTTATTGGTGGTGCAGCAACACGACGAAGGCATTCGAGCCATTGAGGCGCGTCGTGATTCGCTTTCGCCGCGGTTGGCCGCACTCGACAAGGCCCGACAACGCGCCGCCGAGGAGGCCACGCGGGCAGACGCCGCGCTGGAGCGGGAACTCGAGCGGCATCGTGCGCTGGAATCGCGCATCAGCGAGCACCGCGCCCGACACGAGAAGAACCTGGGCGTGCTGAACCAGGCGCATAAGCTCAAGGAAGCCACGGCGGCGATGGCGCAGGTTGAAGCCGCACGACGCGTCCTCGCGGAAGAGGAGAGCGAGCTGCTCGGACTTTCGCGCCGCATCACCGATCTGCGAAGCGCCGCCAACGCAACGCGTGAGTCGCTGCAGGCAATGGACGAGACGCAGATATCGGCCCGCACGACCCTCGGCGCCGAGCGCGGAACCATCGACGCAGAGATCGCGGCCGCGAGAACGCGTCGCGATGCGTCTGCCAGCTCCATCGGTGGACCGCTGCTTTCCAGGTACGACCGTCTGCAGGTGCGTCGACGGTCGGCGGTGATCTTTCCGCTGGGCACGGACTTTTCATGTGGCAATTGCGACACGTCAATTCCGATGCAGCGCCGTCCGTCGATGGCCAGCGGCAACGTGATCGAGACGTGCGAAGGGTGCGGTGCCTTGCTGTACGTGCGGCCAGCGCCGAAGGCGGACTGACGGTCGGGGGCGCGCCTGAATAGCCGATGCGCGCGGAGGATGAGACCGGCGGTAATCGGTATGCCTGATTGCCGCCGCACGCGGCTAGATTGTCGCCCGTGAGCGCCCTCCGTTCCGCGACGTCTGCGATGCCCCCCGCTGTGCTTTCCCCAGTCTCCACCCGTCTCGCGCAGGCGGGGCAGCCGTTGCGTCCGCCCGCGCGCTGGGTGGCGATTTCGGAACCGGCGACCGCAGACGTCGCGCGTCTCGTCGAGGCGTTGCTGCTCCCCGAGCCGGTCTGCCGACTGCTCGTGAGTCGAGGGCACGCGGATCCGGAGCTGGCGAAGCGATTCCTGCGTCCGCGACTGGAGCATCTCGCCGAACCGGAGTCGATGTACGACCTGCCGCGTGCCGTGTCGCGGATTGCGGATGCCGTGCGGGCGCAGGAAACGATTCTCGTCCATGGCGATTACGATGTGGACGGCATGAGTTCCACCGCGCTCATGGTGCGCGTACTGCAGGGACTTGGCGCGCAGCATGTGTTCGCGTTTGTGCCCAATCGCCTCACCGATGGCTACGATCTCGGTCCCGCCGGCGTCGCGGAAGCACGTCGAGTCGGGGCGTCGCTCGTCGTCACGTGTGATTGCGGTACAAGTGCGCATGCGCCGGTCGCGGAGCTGATGGCCGATGGCGTCGATGTGATCATCACCGATCACCACTTGCCCGGCGGACCGTTGCCGGCCGCGTACGCCATCTGCAATCCACGTCGGCCGGAATGCCTCTCGGTGGACAAGGATCTCGCCGCCGTCGGTGTCGCATACAAGATCGCACTGGCGTTGTGCGATGCGTTTGGCGTGTCGCGCGCGCTGGCGCAGCGACAGCTTGATCTGGTGGCGCTGGCGACGATCGCGGACGTGGCACCGTTGCGCGGAGAGAACCGCGTGCTGGTGCGCTACGGCCTCAAATTGCTCTCCGAGTCGGCGCATCCCGGACTGCGGGCGCTCATTCGCTCGTCGGGGCTCGAGGGCAAGCCACTCACCGCCGGCGTGTGGGCTTCGTGCTCGCGCCACGTCTCAACGCGGCGGGGCGCATTGCCGACGCGCGTCTCGGGCTCTCCCTGTTGCTGGCCGAACGTGAGGACGAGGCCAACATCATCGCGCGGGAACTCGAGGAGCTCAATCGCGCGCGCCAGGAGTTGGACAAGCGCGTGCTCGACGACGCGATGCGACAGCTGGACGAGCCGGAGATGCGGGATCGCGTGGGCTTCGTGCTGTCGCGCGAAGGATGGCACGCCGGCGTGATTGGAATCGTCGCGTCACGCGTGGTGGAAGCGACCGCGCGTCCGGCGGTGCTGGTGGCCGTCGCCGACGGGGTTGGGAAGGGCTCTGGCCGCTCCATCGGCGCGTTCGACCTGCATTCTGCGCTGAGCGGCTGTGCGGCGCACTTTCAGCGCTTTGGCGGGCATCGGGCGGCGGCCGGGCTGACAATGGACGCGGCGAAGCTGCCGGCATTTCGCGAACAGTTTGACGAGGTGGCGCGCGCACGACTCAGCGCCGATGATCTGATTCCCGAGTTGCGCGTGGATCTCGACGTGCCGCTGGATATCGTAGGCGAGGAGCTGGAGAAGCTCGTGCGCCACTTTGAGCCATTCGGAATCGGCAATCCGGCGCCGCTCTTCCGGGCCAGGGGCGCGCAGTTGGCTTGTGCACCGCGCAAGATCGGGTCGGACGGTGTCCGACTCTCGTTCGACACGACCGAGGGATCGCTTGAAGCCATCGGCTGGGGCATGGCCCCGCGCATGCCGCAGATGGCGGTCGGACGTGCGATGGATCTTGCATTCCGCCTCGATCGCGACGAGTACCGCGGGCAGTCGCGGCTGCAGCTCAAGTTGGCCGACGTGCAAGTCTGATGTCGGAACCGACTTCGAGATTCCTGCACGGCGCTGGTTCGACATGCGCATCGTAGCCGGCCGCTGGAAGGGTCGTCGGATCGAGGCCCCTCAGGGTGATCTCGTGCGTCCCACGGGCGATCGCGTGCGCGAGTCGTGGATGAGCATCGTGCACTCGCTGCTTCCCGACGCGAAGGTGCTCGACCTGTGCGCCGGCAGCGGAGCGTTGGGTCTCGAGGCGCTGTCTCGCGGCGCGGCCACCTGCGACTTCGTGGAAAAGTCGTCCAAGGTGCTGGAGATCCTCGAAGGGAACCTCGCGCACTTGGGCGGACACCCCGGCGCCCACGTGCACCGGATGGAGGCAGAGCGCTTTGTATCTTCGCTCGGCTCCGGTGCGTACGATGTAGCGTTCGCCGATCCGCCGTACGCCGCATCGACCGGGCTGGAATTGGTGGCGCGTTGGCTGGCGGTCCCTTTCGCTCACGTCTTCGCCGTTGAACATTCGGCTCACGCTGAGTACCCCGTGCCGGGTCAGACCCGTCGCTACGGTGCCACAGCGCTCACCTTCTTCCGATCCGACGACCTGTGATGCCGTCGCCCGTTTCCTCCACCGATCGCGTGGCGTTGTATGCGGGATCGTTCGATCCGATCACGCATGGGCACGAGGACCTGATCAAGCGCACGTTCGCGTTCGCGGATCGTCTGGTGGTCGCCGTGGCAACCAACGTCAGCAAGCAGCCGCTCTTCACGGTCGATCAGCGCGTGGCGTTCATACGCGAGATCTTCGTCGATGAACCCCGGGTGGAAGTGCGCGCCTTCAACGGGCTGCTGGTGGATTTCGCGCGCGAAGTCGGCGCCTGCGTGAACGTGCGCGGACTGCGTGCCGTGAGCGACTTCGAATACGAGTTTCAGATGGCGCTGATGAATCGGCATCTGCTGCCGGAGCTGGAGACGGTCTTCATGGCCCCCTCGCTCGATACGACGTACATCAGCTCCAGCATGGTGCGCGAAGTCGCACGATTTGGTGGCGTCGTGACCGGGCTGGTCCATCCACTCGTCGCGGTGGCGCTCCGCAAGCGCTTTGCCACATGACCACGATCTCCTCCGCAGCATCGGATTTTCTCGAGTCGTTGCATGCGCGCGCCGCCGCAGTCCCGCGCACGATCCTCTTTCCCGAAGCCACCGACTTCCGCACGGTGCAAGCGGTCATGATGCTTGCCCGTCGAGGCAGCGTGCGGCCACTGCTCGTACGCCGCTCCGACTCGCCGACGGGCGTGGTGCCGCCGCGCAGTGCGGAGCTGCTCGACCCGCTGGCCGACCCGCGCACGCCTCGCGTGGTTGCGCACCTGCTCAGTCGACGCGGCGCGAAGGGGCTGAGCGCGGATGACGCCGAACGACTGTCGCGCGATCCGCTCTACTTCGCCAACGCACTCGTGGCGATGGGGGAGGCGGACGGTTGTGTCGCCGGTGCCGTGCACACCACCGCCGACGTGCTGCGGGCGGCGATCTGGACGGTGGGTCCGGCGGCCGGCGTTCGCACCGTCTCCTCGGCGTTCTACATCGTGCTGCCGTCCGCGCCGGAAGGAGGCGCGACCGTGCTCACTTTCACGGACTGCGCCGTCGTGCCGGAACCCACCGCGCGACAGCTCGCGGACATCGCGCTCGCGGCCGCCACGGATCGGCGGCGTATTGTCGGTGACGAGCCACGCGTCGCGTTCCTGTCGTACAGCACCCTTGGCAGCGCGGACGGGCCGTCGGTGAGCCGCGTGCGCGAGGCGGTCGCGCTGGTGCGTGCGGAAGCGCCCGAGCTGCAGGTGATCGGGGAAGTGCAGGCCGACGCCGCCCTCGTTCCGGAGATCGCCCGCCGCAAGGCGCCGCGTGAACCCGCCGCGGGCGTGGCCAACGTGCTCGTGTTTCCATCGCTCGATGCAGGCAACATCGCGTACAAGCTGGTGCAGCGACTGACCGGCGCCACCGCCATCGGACCCGTCCTGCAGGGTCTCGCGCGACCCTGCTGCGACTTGTCGCGAGGGGCGACGGCCGACGACATTGTACATGCCGCCGCCATTGCCGCCCTTCAGGTGGGCGCGGCGACTTCTGCGCCTTCATCCGGACCCTTTGCCTGATGCGTTCATGAGCTTCACGCTGACGAGAGACGACGAGCGGTTGATCGTGGACGTGGATGGCCAACTGGTCGTCAGCAACCGGCAGGAGTTCAAGCAGCTCGTGCTCGACGAAGTCGAGCAGGGCGCGCGGCTCGTCATCGTCGACTTCTCCAAGTCGGCCTACATCGACAGCTCCGGTCTGGGCGCACTGGTCTCACTCGGCAAGCGCATTCGGGAGGCGGGCGGTGAGCTGCGCCTGGCCGCACTCAACGAGGACTTGCGCACGCTGTTCGAGCTGACGCGACTGGATGCGCTGTTCCCGCTCTACGCGACGCGCGACGACGCGCTCGCCGGACGTTGAACGCGTGGCGACGCGTAGTCGAAAGCGGCCCGTACGGCATGAGCGGATGACTGCGCCTCGTCACGACTGGACCATCGCGTCGGATGTGAATCAGATCGCTCCCATCGTGGAAGCGGTCGCGGAAATGTGCGCGGCCGCCGGCTTTTCCAGCCGACTCTGTCGACTGAACGTGCCCGTCGCCCTGACCGAAGCCATGGCGAACGCGATCCTGCGCGGCAACAGCAACGATCCCCGTCGCGCGGTGCATGTCTGCGCGATGGTGGAGTCAGAGATGCTGGTGCTCGAGGTCACCGACGAGGGGCCGGGGTTCGATCTGGATGGCGTTCGCTGCACGCCGGAGGATCCCGGTTGCATGGAGCGCGAGGACGGCCGCGGTGTGTTTCTCATGCGCAAGCTGATGGACCAGGTGGAGAACTGCTGCGCACAGGGTACGTATGGGCACACGGTCCGACTGAGACTGCGCCGAGCATGAGCGAGGTCGCCGCCCTGATGGCCGCGTTCCACGAGGCCACCGGGCGCGAGGCGGCGATCTGGGAACGACGCGACGGCAGTGTAGCGCCGACGCTCATCGGCACATCATCTTCCGCATTCGCCACACGCACCGAACCCGGCGCGATCGCCTGGGACGTGAACTCGTGGGCGCGCAATCATCGCCTCAACGCGCAACTCGTCTCGACCGGCGAGAGCGTCGGCTGGCTCTTCGTCGAACCAGGCAGCACGTCCGAAGGCGATCGTCTGCTCGGTCGATTGGTGCCCTTCGTACGGCGCCTGAGCCGAGAGCGCGATGGGGCCGCGCACGAATTGGTCGAGCGTTACGAGGAGATCAATCTTCTGTACGCGATTGGCGAACTGCTTGGCGGCACCACGGCGGTGGAAAGCGTTGCCGATACGTTGCTGCGCGAGCTCGCGGTCACCGTGGGCGCCTCCCGTGCCGTTTTCCTTCTCACCAATCGCGCTCTTGGCAGTCTCGTGCCGATTGCCACGCTCGGTGTGCACACGACGGAGTATCCCGCGGTCTCGCTCGACGATGCGGCGCACATCGCCGCACGCGCGTTTCGCACCGCGTCGGCCTGCACCGAAGACGGGCCAGCGGTGCGCTCGGGTGATCCGCTCCTCGGTGCGGATGGACGTCCACTGATGGCGGTGGCGATCACGCGGCCGAGTTCCGGACTGGGGATTACGGGATCGTATCCCGCCATCGCGCCACGTCGATCAATGCCGCCAGGCTTCGATCCGACCGGTTCGATTCCGCTCGGCGTGCTGGTCTTGAGCGGTCGTCCTGGGGGCGCGCCGTTCTCCGCCGGTGATCGGAAGTTGGCGAGCGCCGTCGGCACGCAGGTAGGCACGGCGATGCACAACGCAGCGCTCGTACGCGCGGCGGTGGAACGACAGCAGCTGGTGCGCGAAATGCGACTCGCGCATGATCTGCAACTCAAGCTGCTGACGAAGCCGACCGTTGTCGCCCCGGAAGCACGCGCCGCGGCACGTGTCGTACCGGCCGAAAGCGTGGGTGGCGATTTCTTTCTGCTCGCCCGACTGGATCGTGATCGGACTGGCGTGTTGATCGGCGACGTCTCGGGGCACGGATATCAGTCGGCGCTGGTCATGGCGCTGGCGTTGAGTGCTGCGGCAATTCACGTACAGGCGGCGTTCGATCCCAGCATTGCGCTCGAAGCGGTGCAGCGCTCACTGGCGGACGAACTGAGTTCAACGGAGATGTCACTGTCGCTGTGCTACGCGGTGATCGACAGCAAGGCGCGTGAGTTGCGATTTGCCAACGCGGGTCATCCGCATGCATTCCGACTGGGCGCCGATGGGGTGTGCGAACGGCTGCACGCCGTTGCCCCACCGATCGGGTTCAGTGATGCAGCGATCGATGAATGCGTCATGAGTTGGCGGCCGGATGATCGACTGGTGCTGTTCACCGATGGCATCACCGATGCACGTGATTCCAATGATCGTCGGCTGGGTGAGGCAGCGGTGCTGCGCACGCTTGGCACGATGACGCGCCAGGAATCACCAGACGACATTCTATCAGCCATTTTCGGCGATGTGGATCGTCATGTGGGCGGCACGGCGTTGCGCGACGATCTGGCCGTCGTGGTCGTGGATCGACTCACGTGAACGTACGCACCCAGGCCGCGCGCCGCGTTCGTTCGGTCGTCCGCTAGTGGGCCCGCGTCAGCCGCCGCGTCGACCGGCGAAGAACGAGTTGCCCACGCCGCGGAAGCGCTTCGGACAGCATTTCCTGCGGGACAATCATGTGCTGGATTCGATTGTCGATGCCCTCGGCCCCATCGCCGATCGCACGGTGGTCGAGATCGGTCCGGGACGTGGGGCGCTGACCGATCGACTGGTGGCGCGCGCCGGACGTGTCGTTGCCATCGAAGTGGATCGCGATCTCGCGGCACACCTTCGCACGCGATATGCGGATCGGTCGAACGTGACCATCATCGAAGGCGATGTGCTGAAGACCGATCTCGCCGCGGCGGCCGGTGGCTCGTTCGTGCTTGCTGGAAACGTACCGTATTACATCACCACACCGATTCTTTTTCACGCGCTCGAACGTCCGCGTGCCGATGTGTCTGTGTATCTGGTGCAAAAGGAAGTCGCCGAACGCATGGCCGCCCCGCCAGGCGACAAGATCTACGGTGCGCTGAGCGTGAACGTGCAGTCGGTGGCGACGGTGGAGCTGGTGCGCCGCGTCCCGCCCGGGGCGTTCAATCCGCCGCCGACGGTGGATTCCGCTGTGGTGCGCGTGACGCCGCGACCCGATCCTGCGATTCCGGCCGAACTGGAGACGCGCTACCGCGCATTTGTGCAGGCGGCGTTTGGCCTGAGACGGAAGCAGCTGGTACGTGTGGTACGGACGATCGCCGGTCTCGACGCCGAGTCGGCGCAGGCGATCATCGCCGAATGCGGACTGCAGCCCGATGCGCGTCCTGAGGTACTCTCCCCGGAGGATTTCGCGCGGCTGGTCATCACGTTGCGGGCGCACAGTGCCGCACCCTGAGCGGCGCGATCGCGGACGTGCGTCTGGCCGGCCGCTCGCCTTGCCGTTAACCCTGCGCTTCCGCTCACGCTGCTGTCGTGGTAACGTGACCGTCTGAGTTCTATCCGGATCAGCCACAACAACTTCAGCCCCTCGAACCATGAAAGGCGTCATCCGCATCGAACAGCCCGAGAAGAACAGCTACGGGTGGCAAGGCCGGCTCTACTTCGAGGTGGACGGTGCACGGCCGCCATCCAAGTTCTTCTCCGACCACATCCATGGCGGAAAAAGGGCTGCCGAAGCGAAGTGCGCCGCGTGGGTCAAACGTCAACACCAGAAGCATCGCCAGGTCTATCTCGAAAAGGCGGCGGTGTTCACCAAGGCGAACACGAGCACCGGGGTGGTCGGCGTGTACTGGACGCCGTCCGGGAGTCTGATGGTCCGGGCGACGTATCGTCAACGATCCAAATCGAAGACGCTTCCGGAAACGGCGACGCTCGAGTCAGCAGCGCGGTCGCGTCGTCTGCTCTACCAACGACTGGTCAGAGAGGCGCCGAAACGGAGACGCCCACGGGCGTCGTAGCGTCGCGACCGCGGTTGCAGGCGCAGGTCCGATGCCGCGCTTCCGAACGCGAGCGTTACGCCGCGCCTTTGCTGGCGGCATTGGTGAGCGCGAAGGAGAGACCTTCGAGCTCCATCGCCATGTTCACCGACTTGAGCGACACATGCGGCGGCACGGAGATCTGTGCGGGGGCAAAGTTGAGGATCGCGCGGATACCGGCGCGCACGACCATATCCACCACCTGCTGCGCATCATCTGACGGGATGGCCAGGACGGCGATGAGCGCTTCTTCGCGCTGCACATCGGCTTCGAGGTCGGCGATGTCCCGCACGATCGCCTCGCCCCACGGCTGACCGATCTTGTCCGGACTATTGTCGTAGACGCCGACCACCTGAAAACCGCGCTGCCGGAAGCCGCGATAGTTGGCCAGCGCCGCGCCGATTTTGCCGGCGCCAACGATCACCACCTTCCACTCGCGCTCCAGGCCGAGGATTTCGCGAAGATGCGCGGTGAGCTCGTGGACCGGGTAACCCAGGCCGCGCTTGCCGAAGGAGCCAAAGAACGACAGATCCTTGCGCACCTGCGCCGGCGTGGTGCCGCACAACTGGGCAAGTTCGTCGCTCGAGGCGGTTTGCTGGCCGCGGGTATCCAGATCCTCCAGATAGCGGAGGTACATGGACAGGCGGCGGACGGTAGAGTCTGCGATGCGTTTCACGGCGGGTCTTTAGCTTGTGAAATACTTCACAAAGGTAGAGGCCGGTCCGTCGTTTTACTAGGTCGGACGACGGACTATCTTGCGCGCAATGACTCTGCCTCGATCCGGTGCCCTCTCCACCCGCGTGCTGCAACGGCCCACTACGCTCTCGGCGCGCGCTGCAGTACGGCTCGCCGATGGTCCGCTGGATTCGCTCACGCTGATGCGCGACGTGTGTCAGGTGGACCGCCTGCAGCAGGACGCCGCTGAACGAATGGCGATGGCGCTGCTCTCGAGTCACCCGGAGTTTGTGCGACTGCCCTCGGGACATTGGGCGCTCGAGGGGTGGGCGCCGTTGACGTCCGCGAGCGCCGTCTGTGCGGGCGACCCCGCTCGCGCACCCGATCGCAACCCAGGCATCCACGGCGAGACGCCGTCCGGTCTCTCGCCGTCGTGCCTCGAAGACATTGCGTTCTCGGTGGTGGACGTGGAGACGACGGGTACGAGTGCTGGTCGCGGCGATCGCATTACGGAGATTGCGATTGCGCAGGTCCGGCACGGTGCCGTCTACGAGGTGTACACGCAGCTCGTCAATCCCGAGCGACCCATCCCCCCGCACATTTCCGCGTTGACGCAGATCACCTGGGCGATGGTGCGCGATCAACCTGTCTTTCGGCACGTCGCTCCCGACGTTACCAGCCGTTTGGCCGGCACGGTGTTCGCAGCGCACAACGCGGCGTTCGACTGGCGATTCGTGAGCGAGGAGTTGTCGCGCACCAGCGGACAGCAGCTGGCCGGTCCTCGGCTCTGTAC
>CAYWCJ010000150.1:0-8335 GCA_964456595.1 uncultured Gemmatimonas sp.
GTGCGCGTCTGTCAGCTCCAGAGCGGAACGGTCCTGCCCTCGGCCGTGGTGCTGATCGCCGGTATGGGGGATGCCCTGCATCCGGCCGGTGGTGGCTCGCTCGCGTGGGATCTCCTCTCCAAGCATCCCGCGCAAGCTGCCGGTGAAGAAGCCATCAAGGCGGCGCGCGCTGAGGATCCCGATGCGCGTGCTGATGCACTCGACACCTTCCGTGAAGTGGTCTGCAGCGCACAGAGCGAACTGCATGTCACATGGACCGGCGTGACGCTCGCCAAGCAGGACAAGCGCGCGCCCTCCGTAGCGATCGCCGAACTGCGCGACACGGCTGAACGCTTCTTAAGTGCGGAGGCGGCCAAGGTGCTTGTGCGCGAAGAGCCAGCGCATCCCTTCTCGGCTCGCCTATTCGATGCCACGCCAAGCATTCACACGTATCGCAGCGCCGCGCGGGGATGGGCGCAAGCGGCTACGCTGGTACGCCAGCACGCGGATGTAGCGGACACCTTTGCGTTTGAACCCCTTCCCTCACCTACGCAGTCCAAGCTGATCACGCTCGAGGCCCTCGCGAGGTGCATCGAGGATCCGACCAGGCATTTCTGTCAGCGCATTCTCGGACTTAGCGTAGGGCGAGACGATGGGGAGCTTGCGGAGAGCGAGCCGCAGGGCATCGCGGTTCTAACAAAGAAGGACACGGTACGCAACGAATACCGCGGCGCCTCGTGGCGCCTGGAAGAGGCACAGCGCCACAATGATCGTCGTTCCGACGCCGAGATCGAGGCGTGGCTTCGACATCAGCCCGAGCTCGCGTTCGGCGAGGAAGGTCGTCAACAGGCCACCAAACTCATCCGGAGCTGGTGGGCACCGCTACAAAAGATGCGCGCGCTGCAGTGGGCACCTGCGCGCGCCATTGAATGCAAGATCGGCGGGTGGACCATCGTGGGGCGTCTCGATCAGCTAACCAGCTCGGCGCGAGTAATTGCCTCCCTCTACGAGATCACGGAGCGTTCCGCGCTCAAGCAGTGGGTACCGCACCTCGTTATGAATGTGCTCGCGGAGCAGGGAGCCGATCTCCCGCGCGAGACCCATTTCATGGACGGCGCGCGCTGGATGCTTGGCCGAGTCACGAACGCTGTGGCGCTCCTCACCGACCTCTGTAATTTGTACGCCGAGGCCAGTGAATCACCAATCCCCCTGTTCCGCAGCACGGGCATCTCCTGGCTGGAAAAGCGCGCGCGCGCGCCGCGCTCTCAGCCTTTTGACCCAGTAGCCGCTGCGAAGGCTCGACTCGAGGCGCACAATGCGTGGACCTCATCGCCCGGGATGGGCTCGATGCCCGCGCGTGCTGGCGAGGGTGATTCGGACTGGGCCCGACTCTGCTGGCCAGATCGCGATCTCCTCGAGGACGACGGGTTCTTTGATAGCATGGCCACTCAGGCAGAGCGCGTGCTCATCCCGTTCTTGAACCACACGCTGGAGGCCGCAATCACATGAGCGTCCCTGACGACTTCATCAAAGGCGCGGGCCCGCATCTCGTGGAAGCCTCCGCAGGCACCGGCAAGACCACTTGGATGGTGGCGACCGCCGTTCGACTGCTGCTGGGCGATCCGCAGCTCAAGGCACATGTCGAGCGCCCTGAACGATTGTTGGCGGTCACCTTTACACGCGCCGCGACCGCTGAACTGAAGGAACGGATGCGCGAGCAATTACATCGCGTGCAGCGAGTGATTGAGGGCGAAGCCGAGCTCGATCACGAGCGGTGGATCTCGCCGATGCTCGCCGCCGGTGGTGCACCGATGCTTGAGCGCCTCGCCGCGCTGCTGTTGGCGCTCGATCGCCTGACCGTGACCACGATCCATGGATTCTGCATGGGTGTGCTCGAAGAGTTCGCCTTCGAGTGCGGTGTTCCCGTGGGACTTCGTTTTCTCGAGGATCTTTCCTCGTACGTGGACGAAGCTGTTGCGGACGAGTGGCGCACCCTCACGTGGGAGCGCGGTGCAGTATCGGACATCGTGCTCAATGCACTGGAGACGTTCACTCCCACAGATCTTGAGAAAGGGGCCAAGGTCGTGCGTCAAGCCATCGGCGTCAAACGTCCGGCGCGTGTGGATCGGACCACGCTGGGCGACGAAGCCGAGCGGGCGCTGGATGCCTTTGTCCAGGCCTTCGATGCGCCGTATCTGCGCGAGTACAGGGCGCAGGTGAAGTTTAACAAAGGCGGTCCAACGCTCGAGTCGCTTACCGAACTCGAAGCGGCCGTCGCCGAACGTCAGCGCGCCGGAGCGCCGATTCCGTTGAAACTCATCAAATTGTGGTCCACGGAAAACGCAAGCGCAACTACTGCCAAGGTTCCAGCGACCAACAGAGATCGTATCGAGCGAGAGCCCTTCCACGCCCACTGCTCCACCGCGCTCGCTGCCGCCGTGTGCGCGCACAGTACCCTCCGCCAAGACGCCATCCTGAGTGTCGTCGACCGCATGGAGTCTGCCATGGCCCGCGACCGTGTTGCCGGCTTCGATGACATGATCGCCATGGTGGAGCGTGCCGTCACCGATCCCACCAACGGACTGCGTTTGCGACGTGCACTCTCCGACCGCTTCGACGCCGTACTCGTGGACGAATTCCAGGACACCGACTGGGCGCAGTGGCGCATCTTCTCCACCACTTTCGCCGACCGTGCCCTGATCATGGTAGGTGATCCTAAGCAATCCATCTACGCCTTTCGCGGCGCCGACATCACGGCGTACCGCGAGGCCTATTCCATGGCCGCGGCGCAGGATGGACGCATCCATGCACTGGCCACCAACTATCGCTCGGACGCCGATCTCGTGAAGGCCACGGAGCTGCTGTTCACGCAGAGCGAGCGGCCCTTCGCGCTCCCGGCCCAGAAGCTCCACTTCCAAACCGTTACCGCGGCGCGTAACGAGCAATCTCTGCGCGATGATGCCGCGCGCCCCCTCGTTATCCACGGACTCGGCAATCTCTCTATCGAGGAAGGGGAACGCGCCATCATTCCGTTGGTCGCCCGCGAAGTCGCTCGACTCCTTCACAGTGCAGACGTTGAAACATCCGGCGACCATCCACGCCGCGTGCAGGCCAAGGACATCGCGATTCTGATCAATGAGCATAAGCACGCCCGTCGCCTGATTCGTGCGTTGCGCAAGGTCGGTGTCCCCGCTATCGCCGGCGCCACTGGTGACATCACGGAGTCCGCCACGTGGCGCGATCTCCTGCAGGTGATTGCCGCCATCGAGGACCCCGCCGATTCGCGGGTCGTGCGTCGCGCCCTCGCGACCCCGTTCGGCGGCCGTAACGCGCGTGCGATTGCCGCACTTGCCGACGATGGCACGGAGTGGCGCAATATCATCGAGCGGTTGAGCGAGGCCCGCCGCGAATGGATGGCGCGCGGCGCCGTCACGGCCCTCATGCGGCTCGCGGCGGATTGGAATGCCATTCCCAACCTTGCCGCGCGCGCCGATGGCGAACGACGTCTCACCGATCTGCGCCACATCAGTACCATGTTGCAGGGCGCCGAACGCGACGGGCATCGCAGTCCAGCGCTCGTGCGTCAGTGGGCGCGGCGCTTCGCGGCCGATCGCACCACGGACGCCGAGAGCCGTCAGCTGCATCTCGAGTCCGACAGAGACGCCGTGATCATCAGCACCATGCATGCCGCCAAGGGACTCGAGTGGCCCATCGTCTTCTGTCCGTTTATCTGGAAAGGCCGAAACGACTCGCTGAACAACCCACGCGTGGCGCGCTTCGCCGACGGTGTGCGACGCCTCGTCTTTCAGGACGACGCCGTCGAAGGTGAAATCCCCGGCGACGGTTCGCTAGCCGAGTCGCTACGGCTCGCCTATGTCGCGCTGACACGTGCCAAGTGGCGCACCTACGTCCACTACTGCACGCCAAAGTCGCCCGGGGCCATTCAGCATTTGCTAGATGACGTAACGGGCACCACGGAGAAGGAGTTAGCGCTCGCGAATCCCGATCTCATTGCCATCGAGATCACGGATACGCAGAGCGGAACCGCCTCGTTGACCAGCACACCCGACTTACCGGCACTCGACGCGCGCCTCGTTACGCTGGCCGCCGGCCAAACGCACAGTTGGACCGTCACCTCATACACACGCCTCACGAACGGCCTCAAGCAACACGACGCGGACGACGAGGCCGATCTCCTGGATGAATCCGAGTCTATTCCCGACGAGCCCGGGACCAGCGCGTTCCTCCCCGGCGGCGCCCACACGGGCGACGCCCTGCACGTGCTCTTCGAGCAGCTCGATTACACGCAGGCCCATGACTCGGTTGTCGTCACAGCGGCCGTAGACGATATCCTCGACCGCTTCGGCCTCCCACATCCAAGCGCGAGTACCGAGTCGCGCAAGAACGCCGCCGATTTTGTACGTGCTATGGTGCGTGGCACGCTGACCACGCCCATTCCCAACGCGCCGTGTGCGCTCGATCAAGTGCCCGCGACCCGCACCTTCCGCGAATGGCGATTCAGCATGCCCATGCAGCACCTCTCAGCGGCCGCGATTGCGCGGACCTTCCGCGCACACGGAGCCGAGTGGCTCGCCGACACCTACGCGCCGATGCTTGAGCGCGCACCGACGTCGATGATGGATGGCATCCTCACCGGCTCCGTAGACCTTGTGGCGCAACTCAATGATCAATGGTGGATCGTCGACTGGAAGTCCAACACACTCGGCCCCACCGCCGCATCGTATCACGAGCCGGCCTGCCGTCGCGCGATGATGCACGAGCACTTCGTGCTGCAGTACCACGTGTACGCCGTGGCGCTGCATCGTTTTCTCAAGGCACGACTGCGCGACCACTACCAGTATGAGCGCGACTTCGGTGGCGTCGGCTATGCCTTCCTACGTGGACTTGGCATGGGCGCGCCAGCGTGGTTTGCCGACCGGCCATCCGAGCAACTGATTACCGCGCTCGACGCGACCATTGGCGGAGTCGCGTCATGACCGGTGAAGAGATTGCAACGCTCCGCGACCGACTCGGCACGGTGGCCGCGCGTTTCCACGCACAGGTCGCGGCCGCAGGGCGCACGCAAGATCCCACGGGCATCGTCGCACTCGCCGCCGCCACCGTCATGCAGGCCGCGGGCGATGGGCACACCTGTCTCACGCTTGCCAGCATTGTCGAGCGCGCGACGGAGTTCCAGCTCGGAGCATTCAGCGTCGCTGATCTCGCGGCGGCCATTGCAGCGCATCCCTGGGTGGAGCGTGGCGATGGCTCCATGCCGCTCGTGTACGAGCACGATCGGTTGTACCTCCGACGCTACCGCGAAGCCGAGGTCCGGCTCGCACGGGCGCTGCTCGCGGCGGTGCCCGACCGCTTCGAACTTGTCACCGGCGGCCCAGGCACGGGGAAGACCACATCGGCCGCGCGGTTGATTGCCGATCTCGTCGCGACGCATCCCGCTCTGCGCTTCGCACTTGCGGCGCCGACCGGGAAGGCGGCCGCCCGATTGGGCGAGGCGATTGAAGTGGCGTGGGAGCGAGAAGGACTCGCGCATCTCAAGGAGCAGGTGCCCGTCGCTGGCCGAACTCTGCATCGGCTGCTCGGTTACAACCCCACCACCGATTCCTTCCGGCGTGGCCCCACTGACCCGCTCGAGCACGATGTCGTGATCGTGGACGAAGCATCCATGGTGCCGCTTCTGCTCATGGATGCCCTCTTCGAGTCCCTGCGGCCCTCAGCGCGGCTGATTCTCCTCGGCGACCATGATCAGTTGGCCTCGGTAGAGGCGGGCTCCGTGCTCTCGGACATCGTGAGGACGGCGGATAGCGGCCCGCTACAAAGTGCCGTACGGCGACTCACCAAGAGCCATCGCTTCGACGACACGAAGGGGATCGGTGCGCTCGCGCGCGCCATTCGCGATGGCGATGCCGATGCGGCAGTCAGCGCGATGCGCAGCAACGACGGATCCGTGCAGCATGTCGCGCCGCCGGCTGGTGATGACCGTTGGCTCGAGGAGTTCGCGACGCTCGCCGAGCCGGTGTTTGACGCCGAGTCGCCCGATGCGGCGATCACGCGACTCGGTCAGGTGCGCATTCTGTGCGCAACGAATGTTGGACCGGCAGGCACCGGTGCCGTCACCGCGCGCGCGGAGCAGGCGCTGCGCAAGCGGGGCCGCGACCTCAGCGGGCTGCACTATCGCGGGCGTCCGCTCTTGATCACGCGCAATGACTACACGCTCGACCTCTTCAATGGCGACGTCGGCGTGGTGTGGGACGAGATCGCAGCGGGGGAGACGGTTGAACGCGCCTTTATCGCTGGGCAAGCCGATGCTGGGCGTGCACGCGGCTTTCCGTTGCCGCAGTTGCCGGATGCCGTCACGGCGTGGGCGATGTCGATTCACAAGGCGCAGGGGAGTGAGTTCGACACGGTGTATGTAGTGCTCCCCGACCGAGACTCGCGGATTTTAAGTCGCGAACTGCTGTACACCGCGGTGACGCGGGCGAAGAGCAAGGTCGTGCTGGTGGGGCCTGAAGCGACGCTCAGGAACGCGATTGAAAAGACGGCGCGCCGGGAGTCGGGGCTCGGGTATCGTTTGGGCGCAGGCGGAGGCTGATGCGGTCGTGCACCGCATCTGCTATGGCACCGCATCTGCTATGGCACCGCATCGCCACCGACCAACGCGTTTAATGCGTTGGCCAACGCCTCACCCTTTACGCGAACTTCGCTCAGCATTCCCACGGATGCATCGGCGAATCCGTGCTCGATGACCGCGGCACGATCGCCAGTCATGAGCGGAAGATCGATGTGCTGCTCTCCGCTGGTGAGCCGTAAGAAGAACACGACGTCCGGGACACTGATCGAGACGCTGATCTCGAATACCCCGTCGTCGATTTCGCGGCTCGCACCCGCGCGAACCGCAGATGCATCGCCCTCGGCCCGTGCCACCGCGAACGTCGGAGCCGCGGCCGCATGAATGTCGAGCGTGATCGGCAACGACCGCCGATGCTCAGCGCTGAGAACGTGCGCCGAAACGCCGTATCCCGCCGCAACATGCCAGGCCTCGACGAGTGGTACGCTGGATCGCGCACGCCATAAGGGTCTGGTGGGGTCAGCGATGGAATAGGGAACGACGTCATCGGGTGGTTCCCCATGCAGAGGACAGCCGCAACGCTTACACGGCGTTGGCCGGAATCATCCGGAATGGGTGGGCGGAAAACACAATGCTCAATCTGTCTCTCTTCCCCCGACCGTCTTTGCCACATGCACCCCCGCCAACTCCATCAACGTCCCCTGATCCAGCATCGGATCGATCAGCAGTCGCTCAGCGATCGCATCCACGAACGACCGATGCCGTTCCAGCATCGCTAGCACCACACCGTACTGCGTCGCGAGGAACCCGCGCACCAGTCCCTCCACGTGCGCATCCGACGATGGCGTGGCCTTCCCCAGTCGCACCGCGAGGTTGGACGCGCTCTTCCCTGCTTCGTCCATGTCCGGCGCGAAGCCCCACTGGGCGAACGCATCGGTCGCGTGATCGGTGGCGGTCTCCAAGTCGCTGGACGCGCCGTTTGAGACCTGCGCTGGTCCCACGAACAGTTCCTCCGCCGCACGTCCGGCCAGCCGAATGCGGACTCGGTGGCGCATCGACTCGTACGTGACGCGATCGCCGAGATTCGAGTGATACTCGTACGACTCCACCACGACGCCCTCGAAGGTCGCCGACGGGATGATGGACGCGCAGTCGGGCACATTCCCGCCGCGCGAATCGATGACGGCTACCGCCGCGTGCCCCGCTTCGTGATAGGCCACCGTCTTCCGAAGCTCCGCGGATTCAGCGGGTGGCACATCGGCCTCCACGAAGCCGTGCGTCTCGAGATTGACGAGATCGAGGAACTCCAACGGGCGTGTCTGTGACGCCAACAGCCGACGGATGCGAAGGAACACGAGGTCCTCTCGACGCTCCTCGTCGTACGCATTGCGAAAGAGCTTGCCCACTTTCGCGGGCGACTGCGTGATCGTCACGCCGCAGTGCTCGCGGCCGATGATGTCGATCGTGCGGTTGCCCCATACGAGCATGGTCGGCGTGGGAACATTGAGGAAGCGGTCGAACAGTCCCACATATCGCAGCGACTCCACTACGTCCTGGATCGTGCACGCTGACGTCACGTACAGCACAGGCTGCGCCTCCTCAAATTCGCGCACCCACTCAGCCAAGCGACGTTGAAATTGCTTCACCAACTCGGCTGCCTCGGGGCTCTCTCCATCTTCGGACGCCAGCATCCAGCGTCCGGGCTTCAGGAACACCATCACCGGCGCGATGCGCCTGAAGGCCGCTGGCGACGGGAGCGACATCACGTCG
>CAYWCJ010000150.1:8345-10417 GCA_964456595.1 uncultured Gemmatimonas sp.
CCGCATCCACGGCGGCGCGATGGGCAACCGTGCGACACGTCCGCATGTCGTCACCCACGAGGACCACGGCACGCGCGGCGAGTTCCCACGCGGACGTTGCGTCCACTGATGTTGCACACGCTGCCTTGAGCTCACGCGCCCAGGACTGCACACGGCCTGTTCCCGGAAAGAGATCCCATGCTGGTGCAGTCGCTGAGTCGAGCGGCGGTGGCGCTTCGCGATTCGCCTCGGCGATGGCGTCCGCCGGCGACACGTCGCGCCGTGCCACGTCGGTAAAGGCCGGCAGATAGCGATCGAGCATCGCGTACCCGTTTTCCAGCAAGCGCGTGAGGGACTTCGTGGACAGACGACGCCCTTCCGTTTCGATGGCGCCGCGAAAACCGATCGCGCCATCGTCCATGTCGAGTTCGATCCGTCCGGACAGCGCGGTCACCTTGCGCGCACGAGCGATCGCGTCCGACACGGCAGGGCGACGCCCTTCGGGGGTATTGACCGGTGCATCCAAGGAGAGCTCAACGAGTTGCTGGTCCTCGGTGACCTCGATGCACCCGAGATAATTGAAATCCCGCGTGCTTGGCCGAAGGAAACCGATCGTCGCGCGGTTGCCGTCGGGCGTTACCGAGAGCACGAACGAGTCCAACTTGGCTTCCTTGAGCGCCCAGCGTTCGACGGCGTCCGTCAGCTTCCCCATGTGGCGCTCCTTTAGGGCGGAGAGGTTCATGGCGGAAGGAAACGGTAGGGTCTGACAGTGGTGATTGGGCTGGCGGTGGCGCTGCTACCTTGGGAAGCAAACGTCGTGATGCACGACCTCGTCCAGCACTGGGACAGTCCCGAACGACAGCGTTCGCGGTTTCAGAATCTGAGCTTTCCGCCGTACCTTCGGCGGACACCCCGAATCCCCCTGAGGCTACCGGGGACGCCGCCGTTCGGCTGTGCAAAGCCACCACCCATAAGACAATGGGTTTGACAAATGGGAATACCCACTATACCATCCCATTTATGAATACCACGGTGACACTCGACAAGGCGGGCCGCGTCGTCATTCCGAAGACGCTTCGGGATGAGCTGCATTTGGAGGCCGGAGACTCGCTGGAGCTGGTATCAGAGGGCGATCGGATGACACTGCGTCCCGTTCGTACCGGTTCCGCATTGCGCAAAGAGCACGGCGTATGGGTCTTCCGGCGCGACGGCACCACGATCTCTGCCGAGACAACGACACAGGTACTTGAATCAGTCCGAAACGCGCGAGACCGTGTGAATCGCGGTCCGCACGCATGAAATCGTTTCTCGACACGTCCGTGCTCGTCGCCACGTTCTACGGCGAGCATGAGCACCACGACGTGAGCTTGGCGTTGTTCATCAGTCTCACCAAAAAATCCGGTTGCACCGCCGCGCACTGCTTGGCCGAAGTGTACGCAGTGCTGACCGGCATGCCGGGCAAGGATCGCGTCACGCCAGACGAAGCGCTCCTGTTCCTGGCTGATGTTCGCGCGCGTCTTGCCGTCATCAGCCTATCCGAATCTGACTACGTGGAGGTTCTTGCCGGTGCGGCGAAGAGTGGGCTCGTTGGTGGTGGTATCTATGATGCATTGCTGGCTCAGTGCGCACTGAACGCACGCTCCGGCGTGCTCTACACGTGGAACGTGAAGCACTTCACGCGTCTCGGTGCAAGCGTCGCGGCCCTGGTGAGACGGCCGTAACATCAAGGCCGAATTACATCACGGCTCACTACACTCTCCACCCGTCCGTCTCATTTTCCTTGACAGATTTCGCATCGCCGAGAGGTGCATGGTGCCTCCTCAGTCGTCGTCAGCCGACCACTTCACATCAGGGAAGTGTCGACGTACCTGCCCAGCCCCTACCATGCCGGATAAAAGCCTGAAATTGCGTCGTTCGAATCTCACGCGCCCCGCTACCACTGCATCGGCCACGCCGATTCTACTCGCGAGCTGTGAAACCGTCGCGGGTGCTGCGACATATTTCACGGAGCTCTGATCCCATTCAGCTGCTGGAACCAACGCCTCTCGCGCGGCATCGTCAGCCTCCTTCTCGACGCTCGATGTATCCGATGT
>CAYWCJ010000151.1:0-10371 GCA_964456595.1 uncultured Gemmatimonas sp.
TCCATGACCACCCATGACCACCCATCGCCGCCGTCGGATGTCACTCAATAGGGCAAGCACACCGCCCGCGACCACTGCCGCGGCGGCACCGTTCCGCGTCGGCGGCACGCGACGGACGCTGGCACGTTGGTGGACGGCCGCCAGTCGCGCGGTGATCGGCCGACCGTTTGCGTTGCCGGAGGCGCTGCTCGCGCGTCATCCCGCACTTGCCGGTGCGCTTTGGCGTCGCGGCGGGATCCCTCCTCGCGTTGGTGGATGGGCGCTTGGCCACCGCTCCGTCCTTGGCATTGCCCTCGGACGCACCGTGTTCCTCGCGCCACACGCGCAACTCGATGCCGTGCTGCTCTTGCACGAGGTCGCTCACGTTCATCAGTTTCAGCGCATCAGCGTTTTCCCCATTCGGTACCTCTGGGAAAGCCTTCGGCACGGCTATCACGCCAATCGCTTCGAACTCGAAGCCGATGCCTGGGCCGCCGCCATGCTCCTGTTCCTCCCGCCGCATCCCGCCCCGTTCGTTGCGTCGCCGTCGTCCCCCGATGGCCGCGTCGCCATACAGGATCTCCCGCCCCGAGGAGTCTGACCGTGGTAAAGCACACCGCCACTTCCGTCGTCACGATCGAGCGCTTCATCATCGAACAGGAGCGACAGTTCCCCGAAGCCACGGGTGAACTCTCCGGCATCCTCTACGACATGGCGCTCGCCGGCAAGATGATCGCGAACAAGGTGCGCAGTGCCGGACTCGCCGACATCCTTGGGGCCACCAACGACACCAATGTGCAGGGCGAAGTCCAGCAGAAGCTCGACGTCATCGCCAACGAGATCGTCGTCAAGGCGTTCGATCACGGCGGGCGACTCTGCGCGATGGCCTCCGAAGAGGAGCCGGACATCATCCACATCCCCGAGGGATTCCGGAACGGCAAGTACGTGCTGCTCTTCGATCCACTCGACGGCTCGTCCAACATTGACGTCAACGTGCCCGTCGGCACGATCTTCTCGGTCTATCGCAAGATCACGCGCGGCACCCGCGGCGAGATGGAGGACATGCTGCAGCCCGGTCGTCGTCAGGTCGCCGCTGGCTATGTCATCTACGGGTCGAGCACGATGCTCGTCTACACCACCGGGCAGGGTGCGCACGGCTTCACACTCGATCCGTCCATCGGCGAATTCCTGCTCTCGCACCCGCACATCCGCATCCCCGATCGCGCGCGCTACCTCTCGGTCAACGACGCGTACGAACAGGACTGGCCCGAGCACACCAAGGCGCTCATGCGCCGCTATCGTGGTCTCGATGGCATGCGCAAGCCCCTCAACGTGCGCTACGTTGGGTCGTTGGTTGCCGATTTCCATCGCAACCTCCTGGGTGGCGGCGTGTTCTGTTATCCCGCCAACGAAAAGTCGCAGCGCGGCAAGTTGCGCTTGCTCTATGAAGCCAATCCGCTGGCATTCATCGCCGAACAGGCGGGCGGCATGGCCACCGACGGCCATCGTCGCATCATGGATCTCGAGGCCACGGAATTGCACCAGCGCACGCCGCTCTACCTCGGCAGCAAAGCCGAAGTGGAGACCGTCGCCGAGTTCGCGCCTGCGGAGCCACCGTATGCCAACTATCGGCGTCGCGCCGTCGATGCCGCACCCGCATGAGAGAGCGTCTTACTGACCTCCAGCACGTCTCGTCACCCATCGACGGCGGTGTCGCTCCCAGCGGCGGCGCCGTCGCTATTTTGTGGCATGTCATCGACCAGGTCCGCGGCCAAGTCCGCAGCAGAACGACTCTCGCCTTCAGGCATTCCGATCCCCGTGGTCGTGCGCCCCGACGATGTCACGCTCGATTACGATCGCGACCTCGCCGATCCGGGCGTCTTTCCGTTCACGCGTGGCGTGCAGCCCACAATGTACCGCGGCCGGCTGTGGACCATGCGGCAGTACGCTGGCTTCGGTACCGCGAGCTCGACCAACGAGCGGTTCAAGCTGCTCCTCGCGGCCGGACAGACCGGACTCTCCGTCGCCTTTGATCTGCCGACGCAGATGGGTATCGATTCGGATGCGCCGCGCGCCGCCGGTGAAGTCGGTCGTGTCGGTGTGGCCATCGATACGGTGGACGACATGCACGTGCTGCTTGACGGCATTCCGCTCGACAAAGTCTCCACCAGCATGACGATCAACGCGACGGCGTCCACGCTGCTGGCGATGTACATCGTTGTCGCCGAAGAGCGGGGTATCGCGCGCGCATCGCTCTCGGGCACGGTGCAGAACGACATTCTCAAGGAATACATCGCGCGCGGGACCTACATCTATCCGCCTGCGCCGTCACTCGCACTCACCGCCGAAATGTTCCGATTCTGCGCGGCAGACGTGCCGCAGTGGAATCCGATTTCGATTTCCGGTTATCACATCCGCGAGGCCGGCTCCACCGCGGTGCAGGAGTTGGCGTTCACCTTTGCGGATGCGTTGGCGTACGTGTCGCAAGCCGTCGACGCGGGCCTCGCGGTTGATGCATTCGCGCCGCGACTCTCGTTCTTCTTTGCCGCGCACAGCGATTTCTTCGAGGAAGTCGCCAAGTTCCGCGCGGCGCGACGATTGTGGGCGCGTCTGTTGCGCGAACGCTTCGGCGCCAACGACAACAGCTGCCGGCTGCGCTTTCACACGCAAACGGGCGGCGTCACGCTGACGGCGCAGCAGCCGCTCAACAACGTCGTGCGCGTGACCCTGCAGGCGCTCGCTGCGGCACTGGGCGGTACGCAGTCGCTGCATACCAACGGCTATGATGAAGCGCTCGCCCTGCCCACTGCCGAAGCCGCGACGCTCGCGCTGCGCACCCAGCAGATCATCGGGTTTGAATCGGGCGTCACCAACACGGTCGATCCGTTGGCGGGCAGCTGGTATGTCGAACGACTCACCGACGAGGTCGAAGCGCGCGCCATCGAACTGATCGAGCGCGTGGACGCACTGGGTGGAGCCGCCGAAGCAATTCGCGCGGGGTTCTTTCAGGACGAGATCGGACGGAGTGCGTATGAGCATCAACTGCGCGTCGAAGCCGGAGAGACCGTCGTGGTGGGCGTCAACAAGTTCGGCGATGGTCAGGACCCGCCGATCATTCCGACGCCGGATTTTTCCGCGCTGGAGCGCGGTCAGATCGACCAGTTGCGGGGCGTCAAGGCGTCTCGTGATGCCGCGCGGCTTGGCGCGGCAATGTCCGCCGTCAGCGAGGCGGCGACGACGTACCTGCCCGACTACGCCGGCGTGCGCATCCCGCTCATGCCGCGTATCATCGAGGCGGTGCGGGAGCGCGCCTCGGTTGGCGAGATCGCGGACATGTTCGAGCGGTGCTGGGGACGCTATCAGCCTATGTCATAACAGGTTACGCGTCGAAACGCAGCTCACCACCGCACACCAGTCGCCGCCATCGGGCTTCGACACTCTTCGTCCGGAGTGATACGGTGATCGACGCCGGTCGCACGTCTCCAAGAGACGTGTACCCACGGTCAAACTCGATGATCTCCGATCGCGCAAAGCGCGCCTTCGACGCAAGGGACGTGCGCCCGGTGGCGGTGCGCACGTCAGGTGCGGTTGGCCCTGCAAATTTAGACCACAATTCGTGGCGTGCTGACCACACAGGGCCGACGCACGGATGCAACAGTTTGGCTGTTCCAATCTTGTTGGCAGCGCGAAACGCGTGGCAGGACAAGCGCTTGGGGACGGGAGTGGAGCGGCGTCAGTCTTGCTTTGCTTCGTCGATGTAGGAGATGCAGCGGCGCGAGTTCGTTGTTCAAGCTCGCCGCGCCCCGCGACTCCAGAATGCTCCTCACCCACCGTTGGCTGCCCACGACCGGTACCCTCTCATGCTTCGTCGCACGTTCGTCAGCGGCTTCGCCGCACTCTCCATGCTCGCGTCCGCCGCAGCGTCGGCACAGGCGCAAGGGCGCATCTTCGCCAACCACGACGAGTGGACACTGAGCAGTACCGGCAGCCAGAACGCCGGCGCGGCCAACGTGACCACTTTCACCAGAAACGTTGCCTCGTGGCTGACGGGTGGTTTGAGCGGCTCGGTGCTCATCGCCAGCGGCAATTTCGGTTTTCCAGTTGGCAGCATCGGCGCGGACCTGAGTTCCGGCGGTTATGCCTTCACCACGACGCTTGATAACAGTGTGGCGGGGTGGGCAACGCGTGGCAGCTACAACGCGATCTTTGTCGACGCCTCCTCGGCCGGGGCGGGAACCAACGCACAGCTCCAGTCCGATCTGCAGAGCTATGTCCTTGGTGGCGGCAGCGTCTTTCTGAACTTCGGCACCGGAATTGGTGGACCGGTGAATGAGGCGGCTGGTTTCAACACCTTCCTTGGCTACTTTGGCTTGCAGGCCGCGCCCGTTTACAATAGCATCAATGGCGTCGGCAACACGTCCTCGTTTGCGTCGCAGGGCCCCTATGGCCCAGCTCTGTTCAGCGGTGTGACGGGGCTCTTCTCGGTCTTCGGCAACACGCTGTCACAGGGTGGACCGAACTCCGCCGGCTACGGCTCGCAGCTGTTCGACAATGGTCTGTACGCGGCCGCCGCGCCGACCAATGTCGTTCCCGAGCCGTCCACGTGGGCGCTCATGATCGCCGGACTCGCCGGACTTGGCATCGCAGCCCGCCGTCGCAACGCGTGAGGTCGCAGGTCATCTGATCGCGCCCACCGCGATTGCACCATCGCCGGGTCGCTCTCTCACGAGGCGACCCGGTTTGCTTTGCGTGAATGGCCCTCGTGAAGCCGTTCTCGCCCACGAGTGCATTGCGGTGGTGCATGACCACGATCGGTGCAACGCCCGCGGCGATCAGCACCAGCCCGATCGCCAATACTCGCCAATTCATGAAGCGCGCGCGAAGTTCCGCCGCGACCAACGACTGCTGTTGCGGCGTCACCCTCAACGATCCCCGCGTGCTCGCGACATCCGTGACCGAATCAGACGCCGAACAGCGCGCTTACCGACGTGTCACCTGGCGACTGATTCCGTTTCTCTTTCTCTGTTATGTCGTCGCGTATCTCGATCGCGTGAATGTCGGCTTCGCGAAATTGCAGATGTTGGCCGACCTGCGCATGAGTGAGACGGCCTACGGTATCGGTGCCGGCATTTTCTTCATTGGCTATTTCCTGTTCGAAGTACCGAGCAATCTGATTCTGCATCGCGTGGGAGCTCGCCGCTGGATCGCGCGCATCATGATCACGTGGGGCGTGCTGTCGGCAGCGACGATGTTCGTCACCAGTGCCACCAGCTTCTACGCCATCCGGTTTGCCTTGGGTCTCGCCGAAGCCGGATTCTTTCCCGGTATCATCTTCTACCTGACGCAGTGGTATCCGGCGCGCATGCGGGCGCGCATCGTTGCGCTGTTCATGACCGCGATCGCGCTTTCGGGCGTCGTCGGCGGCCCGCTGTCAGGTTGGATTCTGGGCGCGCTCGCTGGCGTCAACGGCTGGGCCGGGTGGCAGTGGCTGTTCCTCCTCGAAGGGCTTCCGTCGGTGGTGATGGGCATCGCGGTGCTCTTCTATCTCGACGACAGCATCGAGCAGGCCGCCTGGCTCGCGCCCGAGGAGCGCACGCTGCTGCATCGCAATCTGCAGGTCGAGCAGGGTGCCGGTGCTCACCTCTCGGTTGGCGCGACGCTGCGTGATACGCGCGTTCTGCTCCTCTCCGCACTCTACTTCGCGTTCGTCATTGGACTCTACGGCATCGGCTTCTGGTTGCCGCAACTCATTCGCAGTCTGGGCGTGCTTGATCCGTGGGACGTCGGCAAGCTGAGCGCAATTCCGTACGGCGTCGCGGCGGTCGCGATGGTGCTGATCGGTCGCAGTTCCGATCGGTTGCGTGAACGCCGGTGGCATCTTGTGGGCGCGTCGCTCACCGGCGCGATCGGACTGGTCGCGGCGCGCGTCTACGCCGACGCTCCAGTTGCCGGCATGATGGCGCTCACCGTTGCCACCGTGGGCATTCTGTCGGTATTGCCGCTCTTCTGGACTCTGCCGACGGCGTTCCTGCATGGAGTGTCCGCCGCCGCCGGTATCGCGATCATCAACAGCATCGGAAATCTCGCCGGCTTTCTCAGTCCATACATGATTGGCGCCATTACCGACGCCACCGGTCGCGCCACGTATGGCGTGTACGCGATGGCGGGCTTCATGACGCTCGGCGCGCTGCTCGCCATACCTGCGACGAAACAGCGCGCCGCATAACGGCCGCGTGCGAACGGTTCTTACGGCGTAACCGGCTTGGTTTTGGGCTCGAGCTTCGCGGCCCACAGCCCCGAGTTGAAGTCGGTGAAGAGCACATGCCCCTTCCACGGCATCGCGTTCATCACGAACGGCGCATTCGGCGTGAAGCCATCCGGGTCGTACGGCTTGAACACGGCGATCTCGCGCTTCTGATCGGCGAGGTTGCCCATCAACTCACCCGACACGTCCACGACGCGCACGCCACCGTCGTAGTACGCCTGATACAAAATGTCGTCCTCGACGATGATGTCGTGCGAACCGTAGTCTTCCAGGTGATAGCGGCCGACCTTGCGCGGGTGCATCGGGTCTGTGGCGTCCACGATGTGCGTGTACCCACCCGACGTCTGAGCGATACCGTTCTTGGGCGGCTTGCCATCCGGCCCGGACAGCGAATACTGCGTGCCTTCCCACACCCGTCCGCGGCGGTTCATCTCCTCGTCGCCGAGAAAGAGATAGGTGCGTCCGGTGCTCTTCTGGAAGTACGGGTAGATCTCGTGCCCCGAGTTGATCTCGAACACGTTGATCAGTTTGGGCTTCTGGATGGTGCCGCCGTACTTCCCGTTGCCGACATCCACCATCACCGCACCGACGCCGCCTTGTGCGGAATACGCGATGCCGTTGTTCACCCACAAGTCGTGAATGCGCGCGTTCGGATGCTGGTACTCGCTCACATACCTGGGCTTCGTGATGTCCTTCACGTCGATGATGACGTACTTCTGGCCACCGGAGATCGCGTAGAGATGATCGTTGGTGGCGAACATGTTGTGGACGCCGCCCGTCAGTTCCTGATCGAACGTCGAGGCAACTTTCGGATGCGCCGGCACGGCGAGATCGAGGATCACCACACCATTGATACGGTTGGAGGCGCCCTCACGCGACAGCGCCGCGTAGCGTCCGTCGGGCGACACCGTGACGTCGTTGATCGTGCGCGCATCGATGCGCACGGAATCGGTCCTGACGATGTTGTTGAGATTCGTGATGTCGAAGATGATCGCGTAACCATCGCCGCCCCACGTACCGATGATCGCGTAGTCGCGTCCATCCTTCCCCGTCCACGGCCACAAGTCGGACGTGTGCGTGGTGTTGACGTTGCCACGACCGGTCACCGTGATGCGACGCACAACATCGCGCGGCTTCACTTCGAGCACCTTGCGCGCCGTCACGTTGCCCGACTGCGCGAGCAGCGTGAAACGCCCAGGCGCATTCGCGGTGAAACGACCCCAGTCGATGATGCCAGGTCCACCAGGGCCCGCCGTCGAGTCGTCGGGCAGGTAGGTGTAGCTCCACGTGATCGCGGCGCCGGGGACGGCCGCACCGGCCGCGGTACGCGCCGTGGCTTTGAGATGCACCACATCGCCCGTGCGAATCACGTCTTCGGTGATGCCGATGGCGAGTGATGAGACAGGATTCATGGCGATGGTGTATGCCTTCGACGCCGATACGCCCTCTGCTTCGGCGGTGATCGACACCGCGCCGGCCTTGAGTGCAGTCACATTGCCGAAACGGTCAACCGTCGCGACGGCGGGATTGCTGCTGCGCCACGTCACCGCCATGCCGGAACGATCAGAACCGTCCGCGTGCAGTCCCGCGGCCTTGTGTCCGATGGTCACGCCGCTGTACAACCGACCGGAATCAGCGGTGATGGTGATCTTGCTCAACGCCGGCCACGTGATGAGCACGGGAATATCGAGCGTGATCGGCGCACCGTTGCCCATCGCCGTCGCCGTCGCAGTGTACGACCCGGCCTGAAACGCGTTCACGGTGCCGTTCAGGAAGCGCACGGCGTTGCGTGGTCCGCCAACACGCACCACGGCATCCGGAATCACTTTGCCTTGTGCGTCGTACGCCGTGATCTTGTACGACTGCGACTCGCCGGCGCGCATGGTGATGCGTGCAGGCTCAGCGACGAGGCGCGCCACGGCGGGTTGCGCAGCTGCGGCTGGTTGTTGTGCGGTGAGCCGCGGGGACGAGAGCAGTGGCGCAACGGCCAGTACTCCCAGCGCGGTCGTGACGAACCGCAGGTTGCGCGCTACGTTCATGAGACGTGAACTCCGTAGATGCTTTCTTACTCCGCCGGGCGTTCGCCCGGGGGTCGAGTATGCCCATCATGCCCTCTGTCACGACCTCCCGCAAGCCGAGTCGCTCACTGAGCGCGGCGTTGCATCATTGGCGTTTCGTACCTGTGGCACTGACGCTGTTCACGCTGCCATTCGCGAGCGCGATGCACGCGCAGGCGGTCTCGACGTCAACGCCGCCCACGCGCGACTACTGGGTCTACGTAGGCGCCGAATCGGCGGACAGGATTCACCGCGTGCGCTTTGGCCCGGCGGGCACGGTGGTCGAACGCACCATCGTGGTCGGTGAACTCGCCGCCGAGATGGAAGGGCCACACGGACTCGCCATCTCGCGCGATGGCAAGTTTCTCTACCTGACCACGGGACACGGCTCTCCCGATGGCAAGTATTGGCGCTACGCCACCGGCGCCGATACGCTCGTCGGCGCCGGTGTCTTCCTCGGCAATTTTCCCGCGTCGATCGACGTCACGCCCGATGGTCTCTACACGTTGTCGGTCAACTTCAATCTGCATGGCGACATGATTCCGTCGACCGTGTCGGTGGTGTACACGCAGAACAACACCGAAGTCGCGCGTATCGTGACGTGCACCATGCCACACGGCAGTCGCGTCTCGCCCGATGGCATGCGCCAGTACTCGACGTGCATGATGGATGACCAACTCGTCGAGATCGACACGAAAGATTTCGTGGTGTCGCGTCGCTTCTCGCTGGCGAAGGGAAAGGAAGGACCGCTCGCGGTCGACAACATCGGGGCGATGGGCGCCGGCATGGCCGGTATGAATCACGACACGCACACTGGACACGACGCGGCCGCGGCCAAGCCCGCCGCTCCGGCGAAGGCGGCACCCACGATCGATCCCGCCCAGCGCGGACGGGTGGCGATGGGAATGGAGAAGCATGAGATGGCGCCCAACAGCTGCTCGCCGACGTGGGCGCAACCGTCAGCGGACGGCCGACACATCTACGTCGCGTGCAACAAGGCCGACGAGATCCTCGACATCGATACGAAGTCGTGGACACTCGCACGTCGCCTCAAGACGGGACGCGGCGTCTACAATCTTGCCGTGACCGACAACGGCAAGCTGTTGGTGGCCACACTCAAGCAGGGATCGGCGGTGGAAGTGTTCGACCTCGCGAGCGGCAAGAGTCTGGGCGTCGTGAAGACCTCCAACAACCTCGCGCACGGTGTGACGCTGAGCCCCGATTCGCGCTACGCGTTCGTCAGCAGCGAAGGCGTTGGCGCAGCACCCGGCAAGGTGGATGTCATCGACCTGCAGAGCATCACGAAAGTCGGCACGGCCGATGTCGCGCAGCAGGCCAGCGGCATCGCCTTCTGGAAGATGAGCAACTGATACACCGGGCGCGTTGCGCGTACCGCGTTCAGCCGAAGGCGCGCCGATGAGCGACGACGGAACGAACACGCCGCGGCCCTTGCCGGTATTGCGGGCGATGATCGACGCACTCGATCGCGACCTGCTGCAGATCATGGCGCGACGCATGTCGCTCGTGGCAGAAGTGGCGGCGTACAAGCGCGCGCACGGCGTGCGTATTCGCGATCCGCAACGCGAACGTGACGTGCTCGCTGATCGTCGCCGCCGGGCCGAGCAGCTGGGTCTGCCCAGCGGCGAGATCGAATCGATCTTTCGGGTGTTGTTGCGTTCGAGTCGTGACCATCAGGCCGCGTTGCGCGCCGAAGTGCCCCTGGATGATCAACCGCAGCGCGTGGCGATCATCGGCGGCGCGGGCAGGATCGGGACACGCCTCGCGCGGCTGTTCGGCGACCTCGGACACCACATTCTCATCGCCGATCGCGATACCACGTTGCGCGCCGAAGAAGCGGCGGCCGCGGCGGATGTGACGGTCATCAGTGTACCGATCGATCTGACGGAATCGGTGATCGCCCAAGTCGGTCCGCACGTGCGCGAAGACGCGCTGCTGATGGATGTGACGAGCATCAAGGAAGCGCCGGTGGCAGCGATGCTCGCGGCAACGCGGGGCAGCGTTGTCGGCACGCACCCGATGTTCGGGCCGAGCGTGCACACGCTGCAGGGA
>CAYWCJ010000152.1:0-10340 GCA_964456595.1 uncultured Gemmatimonas sp.
ACACGGTGGTGACCGGGCTGCTGGTCTCGGGGGCCGAGCTGTCGTTGGCCACGGCAACCCGAACAAGCGCCGGACGTTCAGAGCCCGATACGCTCTGGTCGCGTCCAACGTATACGCTCGCCGGCATCGTCACTGACTCCGTGCGCGACATCCCTGTTCCGAACGCGCGCGTGTCGCTGGCCGGTACATCCCGCAGCGTCATGACCGACAGTCTCGGTCGATTCATGCTGTCGAACGTTGCTCCGGGCGAGCAGACGATCGAGGTGCGCCATACTTGGCACGAGACCATTGGTGCCGTGCATCAATCGCGCGTGTCATTGGGTGACGACATCGAACGAGACAGCACCGTTTCCGTTCGCGTGCGGGTCGCGTCGTCGGCGCAGATTGCGGCGTCGCTCTGCCGCAACACACGTTTCCGCTCGGGTGACGGGGTGATCATCGGAACCGTGGCGGTGTCGGGCGACACGACGCCGGTGTCCGGTGCGCGCGTGTCGGCGGAGTGGCGCGAGATCTTGCTGCGTGACGGCGCCGGCCAGCCCCGCATCGAGCAACCGCTGCGCATCATGGAGACGCGCACCGACGCGCGCGGCGAGTACCGCCTCTGCGGCGTGCCTGGCAACACCGATCTGCTCGTGCGCGCGCGCAGCGGGGGCACGGCCAGCGGCTCGACGACGCCCGCGACACTCAGTGCGTCGCCTGTGCAACTGCGCATGGCCGATGACGATCGCGTGGGACGCGCCGAATTGTTCGTCTCGATGAGCAACTCGATGAGCAACTCGATGAGCAACTCGATGAGCAACTCGATGAGCAACTCGATGAGCATCGCGATGAGCGCCGCACAGACGGCGGTTTTCGCCGGCGTGGTCGTCACCGACAGCACGTCGCAGCCACTGGCTGCGGCAGAGGTGACGCTGAGTGCGCTGACGCTCACCACGCGCAGCAACGCCGACGGCACGTTTCGATTGAACGACATTCCGGCAGGGCCGCACGATGTGGTCGTGCGGCGGGTTGGCTACGCCCCGCTCAGTACGCGCATCGAGTTCGTGGCCGGCGGAACGGAGACGCGACGCATCGTGCTGCGACGTGCGGTGATGCTCGATTCGGTGCGCGTGACGGAGAGCGTCGTGCTGCGGTCGTTCGAGGAGCATCGAAGAGTTGGCCTCGGCCACTTTCTCACGCGCGATGATTTGGAGCGAATGCGCAACCAGACCCTGGCGTCGGTGGTGTCGCAGTTCTCCGGCGGAGCGATCGTGCGAGGGCGCGGCAGTGACAGCTGGCTCGCCAAGGGCCGCGCGATCGTCTCACTCGACGCTTCCATGCTGCGTCGCGGAAGCGTCGCCGACTCGGCACGCGGCGCAACACGTTCGTGCTATGCGCAGATCTACCTGAACGAATCGCGCATCTACAGCGGCGGCGAGGATGAGGAGTTGTTCAACCTCAGCACGATTGCGGTCGATCAGATCGCAGCGATGGAGTACTATGCCGGACCGGCGCAAACCCCGACGCGGTACAGCGGGCTCAATTCACGCTGCGGCGTGCTGGTGATCTGGACGCGACGCAGTCCGTGACACCACCGCCCTCAAGGTTACTCCGGCGTACCCGACTTGTCGGGGATCGCCTTGACCGGCGCAACCGTCGCGTCGGGGGCCCGCAATCGATCGCGGCGTTCCCTCTCGCGGCGCGTGCGCAACTCCTTGTTGAGCTTCTGGAACTCCACCTCGCCCAGCGCGCGCTCCGAGTTGCGCATGATGTCATCGCGCGCGAGTGCAATGCGTTTCTCGCGATCGAACGCCGTCATGTTACCGGACATGCCGCGCTGCGCGTTGAGTGGCAACAGACCGAGCAGCGCATTGGGAATCATCACCTTGCCCAGGCGGATGCCCATGTTGTCCCAGCCCCACTTCTGTCCGTTGGCGTCGGTGGTCGTCCAGTCACCGGGCTTTCTCCCGCCGACGCGCCCCTGCGCCCGCATCACGTCGGCGATGGAGTCGGCCGCCGAGTTGATCGCGAACCCGATGATGCTGTCGAGCCGCTCCGCGCCGTTCCGACCAGACGCGATACCGGCCGATGCCGCACCGCCGCCCCCCGTGCCACGCCAGACGCGCACGTCCGTGTAGCCCGGCTTCACACCCTTGAGGTCGGGGTCGAGGGCGCCGACGCCCTTGGGACCGTCAGCAGGCGCGCCACTGCCCGTGTCTGGCCGCGTGGCGACCGGTACGGCCACCGGCTCGGCGCTGGGCGGCGCCAGCACGGGACCCGTGGTTGGCGGGCGGATCGTCACCTCGCTCGCGGTACGCGGTGTGGGCTTGGGCGGCGTGACCTCGGCGACCGGGGGTTTGGGCGCCGGCGGCGTCACAAACGTCAACCGTTCTTCGCGCTGCTCCGGGTTCCTGTCCCGCAGGAACGACGAGAGTCCGTGCCCGAAGGTGAGCAGTTCAAGCAGCACGACGCCCGCCACCGCATGCAATCCAACGGAGACGACCAGCGCGCGCGTGGACTTGGGTTCGCGTTCGGGCACTCCGCCGGTGCGGGCCCGTTCGTTGAGCGCGCCACGAGTCCGACGTGGAGCCACCGCGCCGATGCCAGCAGACACACCGATCTTGGCCCGCGCCCCGGAATGACCGGAGCCCGCAGGCCCGGTACCCGGAGAACCCCTGTCGGGCGATGACGACGTTGGAGGGAGCGACTCGGCCATGTAGGTCGTGCTACCCGGGCAGTCCGAGGGTGTGCCAGCACACAGACGCGAACGCGATCTTCGAGCTGATCACGCCGCGACGACAGGGTTGGAAACGGAACTCAGTCCGACCAGTTCGACTTCGACGACGTCGCCCGCGTTGAGCGCCTTCGTGCCGGCAGGAGTGCCCGTCGCGATGATGTCGCCCGGCTCGAGCGTGAGGTACTGGGAAATGTAGGCCAGCACCATCGGAATCGCGAAGACCATGTCCGCTCCTGTGGCGCGCTGACACTCGACGCCATTGACTCGCGTCACCAACGTGATCGATTCGAGATCGTCTGGCGCAGGAACGGGGTCGCCGATGGGACAGAACGTATCCATGCCCTTGGCGCGGGTCCACTGACCATCACCCTTCTGCCAGTCGCGCGCGGTCACGTCGTTCAGCGCCACAACATGCGTCACGGCAGCGCGAGCCTCGGACTCTGTCGCCTTGCGCAGACGTGCACCGAGCACGAGCGCGATCTCCCCCTCGAACTCGACGTGGGTCGAGCCACTGGGCAGCACGATCGCCTCGCCGCCCGCGATGATCGAGGACGGCGCCTTCAGGAAGAACAACGGTTCCGTAGGGACGTCATTGCCCATCTCGCGGGCGTGCTCGCGGTAGTTGCGGCCGATGCAGACGATTTTGGAGGGAGTTAGCGGCATGACGGATGTGGGGAAAACCACCAGGTGGCGGGTGGTGGGTTTGGGTTGCGAGCGTCGGGTGTGCTCAACCACCCAGCTTCGGGCTTCGGGTAAAGGTTTTGAGCTTTGAGAAGATGCATCGTCGCGACGGGATGAGAAACCGCTTTCGCGACGAATCCAGGATCACGTGTCGCCCTCACGGACGCGCCAACCCAAAGCCCAAAACCCGAACCCGAAGCTCGACACCTGGTGGTTCTCATTGGCTAACGGCCACCCTCTCGCCCCGCTTTCCGGTAGAAATCCAACACCTGACGGCGCAGCTGTCCCCACTCACCCGTGATCCGTTTCGCCGGCGGCAATGCGTTCAGCAACTGCCGCCCGTATCGCTTCGTCAGCACCCGCGGGTCACTGAGCACCACGACGCCACGATCGGTCGCGGTCCGAATGAGTCGTCCGAATCCCTGCTTCAGTCGCAGCGATGCGTGGGGCAGCATGAATTCCGAGAACGAATTCCCGCCTCGCGCCTCGATCGCTTCGCACTGCGCGGCCACCATCGGGTCGCTCGGCACTCGGAATGGCAGTTTCGCGATCAGCAGTCCGCGGAGCGCATCGCCCGGGACATCGACGCCTTCCCAGAACGTCGCGGTGCCGAGCAGCACCGCGCGCCCCGCGTCGCGAAAACGCTGCAGCAGGATATCGCGACTCTCCTCGCCGTGCACCAGCAGCGGATACCGCGCGTCGTGTCCGGATTCGCGCAACAACTCCGCCATCTCGCGCACGTCCCGATGACTCGTGAACAGCGCAAAGATTCCGCCATCACTGGCCGCCAGCAGGTCGCGCAGTTGCCGCGTGATGGCGATGAAGTGCCCGCGCGCATCTTCGTTCGGTGCGGGGGTGTCGGTAGGAATGACGAGGAGTGCCTGCTTCGGATAGTCGAACGGCGACGGAAACACTGCCGACTGTTTCGGCATGCTGATGTCGTCGAGCCCGAGTCGCTGTTCGAGGAATTCGAATCCGCCATCGGTCGACAGCGTCGCACTCGTGATCACCGCAGTATCCACCCGTGAGAAGAGATCATCGCGCAACACCGGTGCGAGATCGAGCGGCACACAATGCAACGCGACGTTGCGCTCCGGCCCGGCCTTGCCCGTGAACTCCATCCAGCGCACCACGGGCGCACCAGTCGCGGGAATTCGCAACGCGCGCGCCAAGGCGTCACCGGCATTCTCGAGGCGGCGCGCGACCCCGCGCAACTCACCAACCAGCGGCGCCAATTGTTCGCTCCGTCGTTCATCGCTCTCGAGGCGCTCGCGAACCAGACGCAGTCCTTCGGACAGCATGCCGATCTCGGTCAGCAATTCATCGAGCGTGCTTTCAATCCCACCCTTCCACGCCGGATGCGATGCAAACGAGTCGGCGAGCCGCATCATGGGTACGTTCGACTCCTGCAACACAGTCTCGAGCAATTCGAACAACAGTTGCGCACGATCGCGCGCGGTCGCGCTGCTCGGTCCGAGCCGTTCCTTCACCAGATCGAGACTGGCCACACTCAGCAGATCCGATGCACCACCGAGCTTGGCCGCCAGTGCAGGCAAGAGTCCCTTCCCTCGCCGTTCGATGCGTGCGAACAGACGCGCCAGCGCACGGCGCGTGACCGAGCTGCCCAGGTGCGACGCCGCCGCATCCTCGAGGTGATGCCCTTCGTCGATCACCAGTCGCTTGTACGCCGGCAGGACCGCCGCATCATCCCAGTTCTGCGACGTGCGACGCACCGCGACATCCGACAGCAGCAGATGATGATTGACCACCACCACGTCAGCCTGTGCCGCTTCCTTGCGCGCCTTGAACAGGAAGCACTTGTCGTAGAATGAGCACTTGAGACGTCCACACAAGTCCGGCTCGGCGGCAACCTCATCCCATACCTCACTGCGCGGAGCAACCGGCAGATCGGAGAGCGAACCATCACGCGTGCGTTCAGCCCACTGCGCGATCACCTCGATATCACCCGCGGCACCGTCTTCAAACAAGGCCGCACCCGCGCCACGCGCCTGCTCGAGTCGTTGCAGACAGATGTAGTTGCGCCACCCTTTCAGCAGCGCGAAGCGCACGGGCTGATCGGTGAGCGCGCCCTGCAGGAACGGAAGATCCTTCTGCACCAGCTGTTCCTGCAGCGTAATCGTGTTGGTGGAGACAATCGTTCGCTCGCCATTGGCGGCGGCCCAACGCAGCGCGGGGACGAGGTAGCCGAGTGATTTGCCAACGCCGGTGCCGGCTTCGAGCAGCGCGACGCCGCCGCCGTTGAACGCTTCGGTCACCGCGGCGGCCATCGCGCGTTGCGCCGGTCGATCCTCATACGATCGCGCGCCAGGCGCCTTCTTCATGGCCTGCGCGACGGCGCCGTGCGGCCCCAGCACGACATCGACATCGTCCGCCGACACGGGCACGAGCGCCGCAGACTTGGGCACTTCCGCCACGACGTACACACGCGTCGCCGCGTTGTCGATGATGCCGAAGCCCACGCCGTTCATGTGCACACGATGCGCGACTTCGAGGTCCGCGTCGCTCGGTGTCAGCAGGCCGGACGGATGGTTGTGCAGCAACATTTCGCCGCGTTCGGCCACGCCGGGCATGGCGAGGACGCTGCGGATGTCGCCGCGCGCCACCGGTCGCGCGGTCGTAATCATCCCCTCGTCGTCCACCGCCGCGACGAAACAGACTTCATTGCCACCCGCGAGCTTGATGGCTGTGCGCAACGCTGTCGCCGCCGCGCGCGACAGACGGGCTTCGCCGATACTCGACGCCGGTCCTGCCGTCGCCCGCTTCACGGTCACGTCTTGCGCGGCTTCTTCTTCGCGGCGGGGAAGAGCACGTTGTTGAGGATCAGCCGATACCCGGGCGAGTTCGGACGCAGCGACAAATCGGTCGGTGGGCTGCCGATGGCATGCTGCGGATCTTCGGGGTCATGGCCGCCGAGGAACGTCCACGAACCCTTGCCGTAGTCGCCGTGCACGTACTTGGTCCACGGCGCGCCATCTTCTGCGGCCAGCACGGTCACCGTCGGCTTGATGACCGCACGATTGAAGCTCGTTGTCACGCCGTAGAAATCTGGGATGACCGTGCGATGATTCTGCACGAGCATCGTCGCCACGGGATCGAGCTTGGCGGAGAAGTCGAACAGTGAGAAGGTGCCGAGTGGTTGCCGACGTGCCGGCACATTCACCTGATGTCCGTCGATGTCGCTGAGCGCGTTGATGTACGGCGACGGCTCGACGTGCGCGCCGGTGAACGCGAGCGTGCGTGACCAGACCATGCGCGCATCGGCATCGGGCGCGGGCGGTGTGCCGTCGGAGAAGGGACCGGCGATATCCACCACCAGCGACGCGATGGCGAGATCGAGTGATTCGGTCGCACCGCACATGGCGAAGAGGAATCCACCGCGATCGACGAAGCCACGGATGTTGTCAGCGACCGCCTTCTTGAGGGCGGGCACATCGGGAAGACCGAAGCGCTTGGCCATCGCGATATCGCGATCACGCTGCGCGACAAACCACGGCGCATCACGATACGCGAGGAACAGTTTGTTGAACTGTCCCGTGAAATCCTCGTGATGGAGGTGGACCCAATCGTACTTGGACAGGTCGCCCTTCATGACGTCGTCATCCCACACGGACGTGAAATCGATGCCGGCATAGGTGAGCGCCAACGTCACCGCGTCATCCCAGGGCGGCTGATTCACCGGCCGATAGATGGCGATGCGCGGCGCGCGTTCGAGCACGACCGCGTCCATGTTGGCGCCGGCAATTTCAGCGCGCGCCGCGGCCAATGCCGCGTCGGAAATCGGCTCGGCGCTCACGCCATCGAGCGCCGCGCGACGGCGCAGGTCGGGCACGTCGGGCAACAGAAACGCGCCGCCGCGATAGTTCAGCAGCCACTCGGCCTTCTGTCCGGTCTTGAGCGCGAGAAACGCGACGCCGTATGCCTTGAGGTGATTGCGCTGCCCATCATCCATCGGGATGAGGATGTTCTGCGCGTACGAGGGCACGGCGCTCGAGACGACGAGCGCCACCGCGGCTACTGAGACGCGCCACCAACTCCGCCTTGACGCACGCATCGACTCGAGACTCATGACTGGGAACTGTTGTATGGAGGTACCTGCCCGCGCAGTCGTTCGAGATCACGACGCGCCTGTGGCAGCAGCGCACTCTCAGGATAATCGACGAGCAGCATTTCGAAACGTGTGACTGCGGCGGGGTGATCCCCTGCGTCGCGCAACGCACGCCCCGACGCCAACAACGCTTCCGGCGCTTCCGGCGACTTCTTGTAGCTGGCGATAATTCGATCCCACAACACCATGGCCTTCGCTGCCACCGGTATCTTACCATCTGTACCTCGCTTGGCCTTCCCCGCTTCAATGCGCGAGGCAAGGGCCAGCAGCGCCGGTGCTGCATCGCCCAGTGAATCCGCCAGTGCAACGAAGCGCGCCGATGCGGCGGCGCTGTCCCGCTGTGCCAGCGCCATGAAGGCAAGACCAAGTCCGGGCGACGCAGGCACGCGCGTACGCGCCAGCAGCCCCAGCGCATCGACGAGTTCACCGCGCTTGGTATCCGCGCGCACGAGCCGTTTTCGCGCCGTTGCGAGGTCGCCTTCGTAGAGGGCCAGCCAGCCGGCCGTCTCGTCGTCCTCGGCCAGATCGCTTCCCTGCACCGCGGCGCGTGCGCGCGCCAGATCGCCGGAACGCAGCCACGCACTCACCAGCGGACGCGCCATGGCCGCCCGCGCCATCTCATCGAGATATGGCGCACTGGCATCGAGTCGCGCCTGTGCATCCGTCGCGCGCCCCAGTTCACCGAGCGCCGCAATCTCGATCGGCAACAACGTGCGCACGCGGAAGGCAACGGAATCTCCTTTGCGGAGAACCCGTGGCGCGCGCGTGGCGAGTTCGAGAGCCGCCATCGCATCGCCCGCGTTCAGTGCGGCTTGGGCGGCATGCTGTTGCGCTTCGAGATCACCACGACGATCAAGCACCGCCACCCACACGTCGCGCGCCACTGGCCACGCGTTCGCGAACTCCGCGCGCTCACCGAACGCGCGCCAGGCCGCCGCCGTGGAGTCGTCCGCACGCACGCTTGCAAGCGCCGCCCACGCACGTCGAGGCTCGCCCCACGCCAACTCGAGCGACGAGAGGAGTCGTCGCGGCAGCAGGGTCACGGGCTCCGACATCAGCACGGTGCGAATGGAGTCGCGGGTGGGCACGGGTGCGCGCTGCAACGCGAACATCGCCGCCGACTCGAGATATGGTTGACCGGCCAGCGACTCACGAAATGCCACGGCGGCGGCCGTCCATCGGCCGAGCGCCACGTGCAGCTGCGCGAGTTCCCCCGACAACATGCCACCGGCGCCAAGCAGTCGTGCTGCGTCGGAGAGCACAGAATCGGCGGCTTGCGCGCGACCGGCGGCGAGGAGCAGTCGAGAGTACTCGCGGAATGGTGCGCCATCGGTACCGGCAGCGCGGCGCCACGAGTTGAATGCCAGTCGTGCCTCGTCGTCGCGACCAAGACTCATCAGCGATCGCAGCTGAATGCCGCGCGCCGTCGGATCGGTCGGACGCAACACGAGCACGCGCTGCACGATCGGGAGAACGGAATCGCGGGCTCCGGTCTCGGCCCACACACGTTCCAGGCCCAACAACGACAGGGCCACGCGATCTCCATCACCGGCGCCGGGAGCGAGCGCCTGTGCGAGCACGGCGCGATAGGCCGTCGCCGCCCGCTTCAGTTCGCCCTTCTCTTCGGCGTCGAGCGCGATCCCGAGCGGATCGGTGGTGTCGCCCGCCGTCGCGGTCGTCGTGCCGGTCGTCGTGCCGGTCGCTTGCGCCGCGAGCAACGGTGCGAGCGCGACGCTGCCCAGCATCACCATGATGCCGAGCAGCGCGACCCGACCGATGGCCCGCAACGGTGCGTTAGGGCGTGCTGCCATTGAGCCGACGGAAGTACTCGATCACGAGACGACGCTCGTCGGGACCGAGTCCGCGCAGCTCGTTCCACGTGGGCGGCGCAAACTTGCTGCCCGCTTTCCCCGACTGCGGTCCATCGACGGTCGGGCGCGCGCTGTTGCCGTCACCGGCCTTCGCTTCGCGCGGCCCCTGATCATCACGCTCGTCCTGTTCCAGAAAGCGACCCGCGTCGAGCAAGCGGCGATACAGCTGCTGCTGGCGCGCGGCGACGTTGGGATCGATGCCGCTGCGTTCCATCTGCTGTGCCAGCGTTTGTGCTTCCTTGGCGAGTGCGTCGGTACGACCGGTCTGGTCGGCGTCCGACACGTCGGCCAGTGTCTTGGCGACTTCGCGCTGCTGACGCGCAAGGACACGCGCCTGATTGCGCGCCTGCGCACCCTGCGCGCCACCGGGCATGAGATTGAGCCCCTGCATCTGTCCGTTGAGTGCGCCCTGCTGCTGCGCCAACTGCTTGAGCTGCTCCATCATCTCGGTGAAGCCCGAGGCCGACTGTGCGTTGTTGACGCGCTCGCGATCTCGCACGAGAGAGCTCAGCGCCTGATTCAGCGCTTCCGAGGCGTCCTTCATCGCCGACTGCGAGGCTTCCGAACCACCAGGCTGCGAGGAGTTGCCCATCTGCTGCGTGGCGTTGGAGACCTGGCGCTGCGCGTCCGCCATCGCCTTCTGCGAACGCTGCGAGAGCAACGTCGAGCTGCGACCGGCCTTCTCCAGCCGTTCGGCCGCCTGCTGCACTCCCTGCTGCAGCGCGCCCTGCTCGCCCTGCATGCCCTGGGTACCGCCTTGTTGTTTGGCGCGCTGTTCGAGCTCGGCCTGCTGTCTGGCGAGTTGCATCGTTTCGTTGATGGACTGATCGAGCTGCTCCGACAGTTCCGTCTTCCACGCGTCCACCTGAGCTTCGCGCGCCGACGAGAGCTGATCGGCCGCTTTCTTCATGGCGGCAATCCCGGCTTTGTCAGAATCCATAGCAAG
>CAYWCJ010000153.1:0-1352 GCA_964456595.1 uncultured Gemmatimonas sp.
ACTAGGCTGAACGTGCTGGGTGACTCGACGAGTTACGTCATCCAAACGTCCCTCGCCGGCCTCGACGCTAGGCGCCCTTTGCTGCGGCAATCGCCAGACACACCCACCCGGCGATGAAGCACACGCCACCGATCGGCGTGATCGCGCCCAGCGCGCGCACGTTCGTCAGCGCCATCGCGTACAGCGATCCGGAAAAAAACACGGTTCCGGCGAGAAAGAGCCAACCGCTGGCGCTGGCAGTGGCACCCGGCCACCGCGACACCACCCACGCCGCGGCCAACATCGCCACGGCATGATACAGCTGGTAGCGGGCGCCGGTCTCGAACACGTCGAGCATGCGCGGTTCAAGCCTCGCACGGAGCGCGTGGGCACCAAAGGCTCCCGCCCCCACGCCGATGGCACCCGAAAGGGCGCCGATGATCACGAACAGACGTTCCACGCCGAAACTCAGACTTCGGCTTCGGCCGCGTCGAGTGCGTCAGCCGGCGGCTCGGTCGGCGCGACCGCCGCCACGGCAGGGGCCGGACGCACACCACGACGCCAGTGCGACGCGACGGGTTCGGCACGACGCGCGAGCAGGTCGGCGTAGTACTGCAGCACTCGGGCCCGAACGGTCGCCTCGGTGTCGGTTTCTTCCGCGCGGAACGGGGCGTAGCGATGCCGATCGTCCGTGGAGACTCCAAACCACCACCAGGCGTCCTTGCGGGCACCTGTGGCCGCCTCTATGCGGCAGGCGAAGCGGAGTCCGTCTTGTTCGAATTCGAAAGCGTTGAGCAGTTGGTCCTCGTGGTTGGCGATACGGAAAGGTAACCCACTGGATCGCTGCACGGTTACACTTCTCTCATGTCCATCCCCATGACCTCGTCCTCATCTCCGCTGCTCGGCGGCCGCTGGTGAGTCCGGCGCCGCGCAAGCGTCGGAGTCGTCCGGCCGGTGCGGGTCGAGCACCGCAGCCCCAGACGTCCGTCCCGACCAGCCGGATCGCGTATGCAGAAACGCGGCGGTGGCTGTTGGCGAAACACGGGCCGGTCTGCGCCTATTGCGAACGCACCGTGGCCGAACGGGTCATTACCCTCGACCACGTCACCCCACGCCGCGGACAGAGCGCATACGATCGACGGGACAACCTGGTTCTCTGCTGCCGGCTCTGTAACGCCGCGAAAAAAGACCGGAGCTTCCTGGCCTTTCTGCTCGAACGACCGGCACGGGCGATCAGCTTGCTCAAGCACGGCGAGCATCTCAGCCACATGCTCACCGATCTCGTTCACCAGATCGCGGGGCCGGACGCCGTCGCGCGGGCGAAGCGATTGGCGGACCCGGACTATCCGTACGCGGACTGACGCGGACTGACG
>CAYWCJ010000153.1:1452-5555 GCA_964456595.1 uncultured Gemmatimonas sp.
ACGCGGACTGACGCGGACTGACGTCGCGGATCGTGTGGTGTTCCGTTGCTCCGGCGGCTCAGCGCAACGCGCGCTTGAGCACGACGCCGTCGATCTTTTCGAGCGGTTTGACGCCAAGGAGTTGGGCGAGGGTCGGCGCCAGATCGACCGTGCGAACGAACTCGTCGTGCTTGCCGGGTGCGATGCCGGCACCGTAGAAGATCAGCGGCACATTGGAGTCGTAGTCGTACGACGAACCGTGTGACGCAACGTTGCCGCCCCACGTGCTCATGGGAGTCAACGTGATGACCAACTCGATGGGAACGGTGGGCGGAAACTGATGCGCCCATCGACGGGCGACCGGATCCTTGAGCGAGTCGGCCAGCAGGGTCCTGAAACGATCGACACGCGCGACACCGGGAGTCGTGCGCAGTGAGTCGGCGAGCACGTTGAGCAGCGAATCGGCATTGGTCTTCGACTTCTTGAGCGCGTTGCGATCGACGATCACGATCTGCTGATCGAGCTCGATGGCGGAGGAGTCCACGCGCGCCGTCCGCAGCGAGGCACGCAACCACGGCAGGAGGTGCGCCACACTCACGCGCCTGGGCGGCGGCTGCACACCCCGCGCCTGCGCGAGTTCGGGAATGGTGCCCACACCGTGATCGCCGGTGAGCACGACGGTCACCCGCGTGGAATCGCGCAGCGTGTACAACGAATCAAGAAACCGTCCGATGGCGCGATCGACGCGCAGGATCTGGTCGTGAATCTCGCGCGAGTCGGGGCCGTGCTTGTGGCCGATGACATCGGTTGCGGAGAGCGAGATCGCCAGCAGGTCGGTCTGTGATCCCTTGCCCAGTGCGAGCTCCTGCATGCCGTCGAGCGCGAGCGAGAGCACCACGTCGTCCATGAACGGCGTCGCGCGCAGGAGACTCTGCGCATCCACGATATCGTCGGGGAGTTTGTGCGGAAACGTCGCATCCGGATACGCCTCGCCGATGGTGCTGTCCGGTTCAGCGTAGGCGGAATCGGGGAGCAGCAGCCCCCACGACTTGCCGGCGTACGTTGCGGGGAGCTGGCGGCTGTTGAAGGCGGTCAACCACTTGGGAAGCGTGGTGCCGTAGTACGCACTCGTGGTGAACCGGCCATCGGGAGAATACCAGTAGACATCACTTTTCGAGCGACCGACGGGGAGAATGGCGCCGCGATCCTTCATGGAGACGGAGAGCGTGCGCGAACGCGACTGATCCTCGCGCAGCCAGTCCACCAGTGTCGTGCCCGCGAAACGGCGTGGGGAGGCACCGGTCCCGTATGCGCCGGCCAGTAACGGCATGGCATTGTCGTCCACGCCGATCGCGTTCATCATGATGCCGGTGGAGCGCGGAAAGCGACCGGAGAGCAGGGTGGCATGCCCGGGTGCGGTTTCCGTGATGGCATGGTCGTGCTGTGCGTTGGTGTACCAGGCACCGCCGCGCGACAGACGGGCCAAGCCGCCGGTCAACTGCGAGCCAAAGCGCGTCAGGTAGTCGCCTCGCATCTGGTCGATCGTGATGAGCACCACCAGCGAGGGCTTGTCGGCTCCCGATGGCGTGGCTTGCGCCGCTGGCCGCGCAGCAGCGACCACGGCAAGAGCAGCGAGAACGGCGAAGGCGAGTCGAGGCATGCGGCGAATGTGAAGGGGAGGCACTCGACCGGCAAGCATGGCGGGACAGCCTCGCCGGGACGATACTTGCCGAGCACTCACATGGAGAAGTCGCGCGTGGCGAGTTCCGAGCAAGGGTCAGCAGGTGGTACGGCTTCTGGCGCAGCGTCTGGCGCAGCGTCTGGCGCAGCACAGCGGTCCGCACCGGTCACGCGCGTGCTCGCGCGGGTGGTCATCTACTACACGGTCCTGATCGGTGCGGCGACGATCGGGTGGAATCGTCTACCCCACGGCGGCGCCGTGGCTCCAACGTCGCTCGACGCGCTCTTCGGCGTGGGGAGTGTGGCATCGATGCGCGGCGACAATGCGGAAGCGCTCGACGAGGTGACGCTGGCGATCTCCGTTGCGGTCGCGATGCTCTCGGCGGTGCTGCTGTCGTTGCCGGTGGCGTGGGTGTATCTGCTCACGCGCGCCAAGCGTGGCTATCAGCAGTCGGTCGTGCAGCTGCTGATCATCCTGCCGCTCGTCGTCGCGGGGATTGTGCTGTTGGTCAAGTACAGTGTCGCGCTGGCCTTCAGTCTGGCCGGTATCGTGGCGGCCGTGCGTTTCCGCAACACGCTCGATGACAGCAAGGACGCGGTCTATGTCTTTCTGGCGACGGCCATCGGACTCGCATCGGCGGTGAATCTGCCAGTGGCAGCGGTGCTGTCGCTGGGCTTCAATGCGACCACGCTGATGCTCTGGTACACCGACTTCGGCAGCGCGCCGGTGGAGTTGGAAGGACGCATTGCCGACAAGCGGCTCAAACGCGCGCGTGAACTCGCGCGCACCGGCACCTTCGTGGCGCGCATCGACGACGAAGTGTTTCGCAACATGACGCGCGACCAGCTCGAAGGTGTCGCTGAACGTGCGTGGCGTCGCGCCAACTCGTCGACCGACGAGGAGGCGCCCGCGATGGCGGTCGAGACGCGTCTGCGCGTCTGTACCAGCGACGTCGCCGCGTTGCGCCGCAGCGTCGAGCCGCGCCTGCAGGACTTTGTGAAGAGTTGGCGTTTTGGTTCGGTGACGACCACCGACGCGGGCGACGTCGTGGAGTACACGCTGCAACTGCGCAAGAAGACCACGGCCGACGATCTGATCGCGCTCGTCCGCGCGTCCGCGTCGCAGCACGTCATCGACGTCGAACTCTCCTGAACATGCCTTCGCCGCGTGGCGCCTTCCGCCGCTCCCTCTCCAACCGGACCGCTCTCATGTCTCGTCTCTCCCTCGCCGTGCGGTGCGTGCGCACCGTTGGCGCGATGACCATGCTGACCGCAATGCTGACTGCAATGCTGACTGCAATGTTGGTTGTGCCGGCGGTGTCGTTGCACGCGCAAGCCGTCGGCGAAAAGAAAGCGAAGGCCGATGGCAAGCAGGAGGCAAAGCGCAAGGACTCGACCGCCGCAAAGAAAAAGAAGGACCCGGCGAACGACACCACACCCAGGAAACCGCGCCAGCTGGAACCGTTCTTCGAGAGTGAAACGCCGCTACCCGTGACTCTCACCGCCAACATCCGCACGCTGCGTCGCGACAAGAATCCCGATGCGGTCTGGCGGCCGGCGTCGGTCAAGTACACCGACAGCACCGGCAAGGAAGTGAATGTTGCCGTACGTGCCCGCACCCGCGGCATCTGGCGCTTGAAGAACTGCGAGTTCCCGCCGGTGCGCATGAAGGTCGCCGACAAGGACACCAAGGGCACGCTGCTGCACAACCTCGGCGAGCCCAAACTCGTCAACTACTGCCGCAACTCGGATCTGTACGATCAGTACGTGCTGCAGGAGTTCATGCTTTATCGCATCTATCGCGTGCTGACACCGATCAGTCATCATGTGCGGTTGCTCCAGATGACCTACGCCGACAGTGCGAGCGGCAAGATCGAAGCGTCACGGTGGGGCTTCGTGATCGAGGATCCCGCACATCTCGCCGAACGCAGCGGCGGCGAGATCGTGAAACAGAAGGGCGCCGACGCCGATGATCTCGATGGGCCGCAGTCGGCGATCGCCTTTCTCTTTCAGTACATGATCGGGAACACCGACTTCTCCTTCGGTGGTCTGCATAACGCGGAGCTGGTGCGGACGAAAACCGGGCAGATCTTCCCCGTCGCGTACGATTTCGATTTTGCAGGCGCGATCAACACCAACTACGCCGTCCCCGATCCGATGCTGCGCATCCGAAGCGTGCGTGAACGACAGTTCCGCGGGTACTGTGCCTTCAAGGACGACTATCTCAGCACGCTCGAGCTGTTCAAGTCGAAGAAGGAGGCGATCTACGCGCTGTACACCGATCCGATCGGGCAGCTGCTGTCGCCGCGCGTGGTGAAGGAGACGCTGGGCTATTTCGACGAGTTCTACCGGCACATACAGACACCGAAAGAGGCGCAGAAGCAGGTCCTCGACGACTGCATCGGCCGGAGCTGAGTCGTGACGGGGACGCGCGCTGACGGCGC
>CAYWCJ010000153.1:5655-10333 GCA_964456595.1 uncultured Gemmatimonas sp.
CGCGCGCTGACGGCGCACGCGTCCCCGTACTATGTTGCGGGATGCCAAACGGTTCTCGTGCGGCTGATGCCAGACGCGTTCGCGCGCGGTGACGCATCCCTATTCTCAGCGACACGCACGCATCGGAGCTTTCGCGTTTGGCACGCAAACCCAATTACGACTACGAGAAGCGCCGCAAGGAAATGGAGCGGCAGGCGAAAAAGGACGCCAAAAAGGAAGAGCGCGCCCGCCGCAAGGCGCTGGGCATTCCTGACGACGTCGACGAATTCGGCAATCCGCGCACTGGCGACGAGCCCGAGGCGGAAGCCGAAACCGAGCCCGACCCGGCGTAGTTCGTTCGCAATTCACGCGCCGGTCGTTTCCAGTCCATTCGTCGCTCGTTTGCAGCTCGTTTGCAGTTCGTTCGCTGCTCGTTCGCATCGCCCCCGGGCCATTGGGCTCCGAGGGCGATTCCCGTCTGGCGAACGACTACTGGCCGATCGTCGCGATATCAATCACGAAGCGGTACTTGACGTCCGCCTTGAGCATGCGCTCGTACGCCACGTTGATGTCCTTTGCCGCAATGAGTTCGATGTCCGAGACGATGTTGTGCTCGCCGCAGAAGTCGAGCATCTCCTGCGTTTCGGGCATGCCGCCGATGAGCGAGCCGGCCAGACGCTTGCGCTGAATGATGAAGGTGAACGCCCCGACCGCCGGGTGCGGCTGCGGTGAGCCGCCAAGGAGTACGAGTGTGCCGTCGCGACGCAGCGTGGCCATCTCGCCTTCCAGATCGTGCGGTGCGCCAACCGTGTCGATGATCAGATTGAGCGAATTGCGCACCCGCTTCATCTCCGCCGGGTCCTTGGAGAGCACGATCTCCGTCGCGCCAAGCCGCTTGCCATCGGCCGCCTTGTCCGGCGATGTCGTGAAGAGCGTCACCTCGGCCCCCATCGCGCTCGCAAGCTTGACCGCCATATGGCCCAGTCCGCCAAGCCCGACGACGCCGACGCGCGTCCCCGGCCCCGCCTTCCACTGACGGAGCGGTGAGTAGGTGGTAATGCCGGCGCAGAGCAGTGGTGCAGCGCCCGCCGGATCGAGACCCGCCGGAACGCGCACGACAAAGCGCTGATCGACGACAATCGCGTCCGAGTAACCACCTTGCGTGGGCTTGCCCGATTGTTTCTCCGTGCCGCCGTACGTGCCCGTCATGCCGACTTCGCAGTACTGCTCCAGCCCTTCGCCGCACGAGGCGCAGCTCTGGCAGCTGTCGACCATGCAGCCGACGCCAACCATGTCGCCCGCCTTATGGCCTGTCACGTCAGCACCGGTGGCGACAACCCGGCCGATGATCTCGTGTCCCGGCACCTGCGGATAGGCGATCGGGCCCCACTCGCCGCGCACGGTGTGGAGGTCGGAATGGCAGACGCCGCAGTAGAGGATCTGGATCTGCACGTCCCGGGGGCCGGGGGCGCGACGATCAAACGACCAGGGAGCGAGCGGCGTCGTGGCGCTGTGTGCCGCGTACGACTTCGTGGGAATCATTGGGGAACCGGTAACGGGGAGTGTCAGTGGGATTGCGACCAGAAAGATCAACGCGACGGGAGCCGGTCACGTCTTGTCGATAACTGTGGTGAACTGCACAGTACAGCCCATCGGTTCCCCCAATAGTCCCGCGTTCCCTCCCCGTGCTCCTCTCCATGCGACATCATCGAATCCTGGTTGTACTCGCGGGCGCCGCGGCGCTGCTTTCGACCGGCGCGGCATCGGCGCAGCCGATCGACTCGGCGACCGTCGCCGGCATGCGCTGGCGCACCGTCGGCCCCGCCAACTTCATGGGACGTCTGTCCGATGTGGCCGGAATTCCGAGCCCATCCAAGACGCTGTTCATCGCCGCCGCCGCGGGTGGCATCTGGAAGACCACGAACAACGGCGTGACCTGGCGTCCGGTGTTCGATGACAAGCGCGTGATTTCGATGGGCATGCTGGCCATCGCGCCGACCGATACGCAGCAGGTGTGGGCAGGCACGGGCGAACCGAACTCGCGAAACTCGATCGATCCGGGCGGCGGCATCTACAAGTCCACCGACGGCGGTCTGACCTGGACGCTCAAGGGGCTCGAGAAGACGGAAGCGATTGGCCGCATTGTGGTGCACCCGACCAATCCGAACGTGGTGTACGTCGCCGCGCTTGGCGCGACGTGGCGCAGCAATGCCGAGCGTGGGCTGTACAAGACCACCGACGGTGGCAATACGTGGCAGCTGGTGAAGTTCGTGAGCGACAAGGCCGGCTTCATCGATGTCGCGATCAACTCCACGAACCCGAACATCCTTTTCGCGGCCAGCTGGGAGCGGTATCGCACGCCGTATTCGCTCAAGAGCGGCGGCCCGGGCTCGGCGCTGTGGAAGAGCACCGATGGTGGCACGACGTGGACGGAAGTGAAGGGCGGCGGCTGGCCGGAGGGCGTGAAGGGACGCATCGGGCTCGACATCAACCTGGCCAACCCGAACGTCATCTACGCGATGCTCGAAGGCACCGGGACCGATGCGAAGGGGAGCTATGAGCCTTCGCGCACGCCGCGTGACAATGGGCTCTGGCGCAGCACGGATGGTGGCACGACGTGGACCAAGATGAACAGCATCAACGTGCGTCCGTTCTACTACTCGCAGGTGCGCAGCGACCCGAAGAACGCCGATCGCGTCTATTTCTCGAGCACGCAGCTGCAGATGTCGGACGACGGTGGCAAGACGTCGCGCAACGCCGCCCAGGACGTGCATGTAGACGATCACGGGCTCTGGATCGACCCGAACGATCCCGAACGCTGGGCGCTGGCCAACGACGGCGGCATCGCGTTCACCTTCGACAAGGGTGGCAACTTCAACCAGATGCAGAACCTGGCCATCGGTCAGTTCTACGAAGTCGCGTACGACATGTCGGTGCCGTACAACATCTGCGGCGGTGCGCAGGACAACGGCACCTGGTGTGGACCGAGTCGTCGTCGGGGGGCGCAGACCACACTCGGCTACTGGTACACGATTGCCGGTGGTGACGGATTTTACGCCGCGATGGATCCGACGGATCCGAACATCGTCTATGGTGAATCGCAGGGTGGCAATGCGTCGCGCGTGAACCTCAAGACGGGTGAGCGGTTGGCCTTCGCGAAGCCGAGCTGGCAGGGGAAGTACAAGGAGTGGGAAGACTCGATCGCGGTGGTGCGCGGCGATCCGCTGGCACCCGCGACGCGCGCACAGTCGGTGGCGATCACCGCACTGCGTGCGCTGCAGAAGAAGGACTCGGTGGACCTCGCGCTGCGTTTCAACTGGAACTCGCCGTTCTTCATCTCCCCGCACAATCCGGCGGTGGTGTATTTCGCCGGCAATCGCGTGCTCAAGTCGAACAAGCGCGGAGAAGAGTTCAACCTGATTTCACCCGACCTGTCGAAGAACCTGACGGCCAGGATCGACACGTCGCTGCGTTTGACGGGTGGTATTACGCTCGACGCGACGGGCGCCGAAACGTATGGCACGGTCGTCGCGCTCGAAGAGAGCCCCGCCAAGCCCGGCCTGCTGCTGGCCGGCACCGATGATGGCAACGTCTGGAAGTCGGTGAACGACGGCGCGACGTGGGAGAATGTGTCGTCGCGCATTGCCGGCCTGCCGAACAACGGCGAAGTGACCGTCGCACGTTTGGAAGCGTCGAAGTTCGATACCGAAACCTTCTATGTCGCCTTCGACAATCATCGGTGGGGCGACTTCAAGCCGTATCTCTATGTCACCAACGACGGCGGCAGGACATTCAAGTCGCTGGTGAACAACCTGCCGACCGGAGGGCCCGGCGATTTCCTGCACGTGGTGCGGGAAGATCCGCACAATCGCCATCTGCTCTTTGTCGGTTCGTCGCTGGCGGTGTACGCATCGATCGACCGTGGTGCGACGTGGACGAAGTTCTCGACGAATCTGCCGAGTGTGCCGGTGTACGATCTGCAGATCCATCCGCGCGATCATGAGCTGATTGCGGCCACGCATGGTCGCAGCTTCTGGATCGTGGACATCGCGCCGCTGGAGCAGTTGACGCCGATGGTGGTGGCGAAGAACGCGCATCTGTTCGAGCCGAAGCCGGCGTTCATGTGGGGTGAGGCACCGACGTTAGGCGCGTCGGGGAACGGCAACGCGCAGGGGTTCTTTGCGACGCCGAACCCGACGTACGGTGCGAGCATCTCGTATCGCGTGACGGGCAACGGCGGCACACCGGCGCGTATCAGCATCGTCGATGCGTCGGGTGACACAGTGTCGACGCTTACCGGGCCGGGCACCGTTGGACTGCACACCGTGACGTGGGGTTACGCCCTGACGCCGCGTCCGCAGCCGCGCGCCGCGCTGTCGGCGAGCGAGAAGCGGGACAGCATTCTGCGCGCGGTGCGTGCGCCGATGGTGCTCGATTCGTTGGCGAAGGCCAAGTACGACAGCACTGCGTTGGCCTCGGCGCGTCGTCTGCTCGCGCCGGCGCCGGCGATCAATCCGGCGGCCTTCGCCGGTCGCGGTGGTGGCGGCGGTGGCCGCGGTGGTGCGGCCAATTGTGAGCGTCCGATGTCGCAGTGGGAGCCGTTCTGCGCACGGCCGGGCGAAGCGGTGCCGGCTGTTGGTGGGCGCGGTGCGGCGGCTGGCGGCGGTGGCGGTGTCGGTGGTGGCCAGTTTGGTGCAGC
>CAYWCJ010000154.1:0-10262 GCA_964456595.1 uncultured Gemmatimonas sp.
TTGCCGGCCAGCGACGATCCGCCAGCACCGCCGCCTTCCAACCCGGTGCCGGAGAACTGCAGCAGCGATGACGACGATCGCCCGAACGCAAGGAACGAGATGAGATCAGACTGCGGCAGCGTCGGCTGCGCATCGCTTTCGAGTGAGATGGTTGGTGCTTCCAGCGTGCCGCCGATCACGACTCGAATGTCGAGTGGCGCGCGGCCCGCTTGTTGTACCTGATAGACGGCGATGATCTGCAGGCTCGGGTTCAGATCCTCTCCACCAACAAAACGGACCGTACCACGCGTGACATCGAAGCGCTTGCCGAAGAGCGTGTAGATTCCCTGGTCCGTTTGCAGCGCACCGGTGATGACGAATGCATCGCCCGGCGGATCGAGACGCACGCGAAGCTTGCCGAATACTTCGATATTCGCGTCCGGCGATCGACCGAAGGTGCCGCGACGTACATCCACCGCCATATCGAGTTGCAGATTCTGCAACAGTTCATTCGGCGACGCCGCCAGCCCGAGTTCGCGCACGGTCGCGCTGTCGGCTACCGCCAGCACCTGTGGCCCCTCGGCATCGATCACCTGCCGGCGGTCTGGGTCGGGGAGATAGACGACGCCGCGCGTGATCGCGATGGCGCCGCCGACGCGCAGTGAATCCAATGCTCCGCGCACCTGCACGTCTCCTTCAGCAAAGAGCTCGCCGGTCGCGTCATCGAGCACGCGCACATCGGCAGCGCGAAAGGCGAGGTTGAGCTGCGGGTTCGCGATGGGTGCGAACACGATCGAACCCGAGCCACTCAGCAGCCCTCTGCTGCGCGCCGACAGTGTGTCCACCAGAACCGAGTCGCCGGACATGCGCAGTCGCGCCGTCACGTCCTCAAAGAGCACACCCGTGGCGGCGAGCCGCATCTGGCTCATGTCCAACGCTGCGCTCCCGGACAGACTGGGTTTGCTCCACGTGCCGCGCACGTACACATCACTGCGTGCGCGCCCCTGCAAGTCGGTCACCGCGTCGGTCACTTCCATAACAGGCGACAGCGGAATGCTGTCGCCGACAATGCGCAGGTCGAGGGGCCGATCGTCCGGCAGCCGGGTAGCGACCGAGTCGGCAAAGGAGAGATCGAGGGGGACAGTGCCCGAGACGCGCGCGAGGTCACCACCCGTTTCTCCGGTCACACGCGCATCGATACGCATCGAACGCGACGCATAGGCGAGCGTCGTGCTGAGGTCGGGGAACGACGAGCCGCCGTACGTCGCGTCCGTAAACGCAACGCGGCCCACGAGCGTCGGCGCTGCCCGGGTGCCGGTGAGCGTAACGTTTGCGTTCAGCAGCCCATCGACCGCCAGGTCGCTCTGTGAGATCGACAGCCACGGCGCAATACGCACGCGTTCCACGATGGCGTCGAGGCGACCTGGATCGGCGCCGGGGATCTCGCCGTTGACAAAGAGTCGTCCGCCACTGGCCGAGTCACGCAGCTCCAACGAATCGACATGCAGCCCGTCGTCGCCCCAGCTGATCACACTCGCTCGGCTCGAGCGCCAGACGGTCGAGTCGAGGCGCAGTTCCACTGCTCGCAACCGCAGTTCGCCCGCGTTCGTGCGCAGCGCGTATTCCGCATCAAGGCGATAGACCGATGTGTCGCCGGGGAATAGTGCGATCTGTACGTCGCCATCGCCGCTGCGATACGTTGCGCGCACTCGCGTGCTGTCGAACGCGAACCCTGCCGCACGCAGGGAGTCCACACCCACGTCGACGGTGATCGTATCCTGTTCGGAGAGCGCACCACGCCACTCCGCGCGCGCTGCACCCGCGCCTACCAGCGCACCGCCCCAGACAATGCCAGAAGTGGTAAGCGTCGCGACCACGTCCGCACGCTTGATGTCTCCGGTCGCGGTTCCCTCCACCCGGAATGAGCCCGCAGTAGAGTCGGTCGCGATCGCCGGAATCTGCACGGGGCTGCTGACGCGGCGCGGCTCCGATGTGACCCGCATCGCCGCCGCCAGCTCGGCCGCCGGATCCTGTTGCGCGCGCGCCTGCAGCCGCAGTGAATCCAGCCGCTCGCGGAGGCGCGCCGCACGAAGGCCAACCGCAGGACGTGCCGGAACGAGCGTGGTGTCGCTGGTTCCGATCCACCGACGAAGTCCGCTCAGATCGTCCACCTGCACCGCGAAACGAAGGGTGCCGTCGTGCGCATCGGTCAGTCCGAATGTACCGCTCGCCGTGGCGGACCCGAAGGACGTGGCCCCCGACAGCGAATCGACTTGCAACACACCATCGCGCGCACGAGCGTCGAGCACGACACTGCGGAACTCCGCGCTGTCGACCATGAACAGATCGAGGCGCGAGGACAGGTCGGCGCTCAGCATTGCCGGATCAGTACCGCGACCGGTCAGCGAGACACCGCCGTCCACCAACATGAGTGGCAGCGACGGCATGATGGATTGGGGCGCGACCTTACGCAGCACCACCTCGGCGCGATACTGCGCGGTGTCACCAACGCCGAGGCGATACGAAGCGTTGCCCTGCAGGCGTCCGCTATCTGGCAGCACCAGCGCGAACTGCGCGCTGATGTCACGCGGTGTACCGGTCACGTGCACGCGTCCGGACGCGGTGCCACGAATCTCCAGACTGTCGACGAAGGCGTTGGCCAGTGTCAGCGCAAGCGTCTCCACCTGCGCCGTCACGTCCATGCGCAGATTGTCGGTCATCGACACGACGCCCTGCACCACCACACGAGAGGTCGCACCGTGATCGACGTGCGTGAGGCGCACGTTGCCGCGCATTCGGCCTGTGCTGGAGCCCGACAGCGTGCCTTCTGCAGTCATGAAGCCGCCGACAGGAATGTCGACGTCGAACTCGCGCGCGAGCGTGAGCGGTACGCGCTCCCCATGCACATAGAGTGCGTTCGCGGTGAGTGCGTCGTGCAGGCCCGCGCCCACCCCAACGCCACCACGCGCCACCGCGCGAAATGATGCGTGCCCGCGCGGACGCAGGAACATGTCGAGGTCGACGTTCATGTCCGTGAGCGGTCCGCTCACTGCTGCGTGTCCGCTTGCACTTCCCTGCACCGGCAGCTTCAGGCCGGGAACCAAACGCTCCACCAATGATGTCGGGAGCGCGGTGATTTCGAGGTCAGTATCCGAGAACGCCGTGACATCATCGCTGAGTGCGAGGCCCAGCGACCCGTCGATGCGCGTGCTGTCGACGGTGATGCTGGCGTCGGTGATGCGATACTCGCTTGGCAAAGAATCGCGCACGAGCAGCGCGATACGCATGCGTGCTGTTCCACCAGCGGGCAGACCTGGGTACAACGCCTGCACGTCGGCAAAGAGCAGCGTCGGTACATCAAGCGACGCCCTGACATCACCCGACGCGTTGTCCACGACCACCTGTCCGACGGCGCGACTGCTGGGCAGCAGCAGTCTGAGATCTGACACCGAGATGCTATCATCTTCAATGCGCACGACACCGGACAATTGCCGAATGTCGAGGTGGGGCGGGCGGAACACAGCGGCGATGGTGGAGAGCGAATCGACATCGATGCGCATGCCCGACACGCCTGGATCGGCGATCACGAGCTGCGAAATGCGCCCACGCACCGAACGGAACGTCAGCACCTGTACAAAGCCGTCGGCCGATCGTTCGATCATCGCACGGGCGTCCGGTGCGAGTGCTGCTGCAATCACACCGTCGCGCGTCGCGGCAGGCCCACCTGGTGTCCATGGACGGCGCAGGGTCACGTCGCCATCGCGAACTATGACATCCTCCAGCCGAACCCAATCGCCGAACCCCGCCGTCGTGTCGCCAGCGGCGGTGGAGTCCGTTGGAAAAATGCGCTGATAGTTCCAGGCACCGCTGGCGTTCTGCGAGAGCGTCACCACTGGGCGACTGAGTGTGACATCGGTGATGCGCAGGCGCTTGCGCAGCAAGGGCATCAGGTCGAGCCGCAACGACACGCTGTCGGCAGCGAGAAATGGAGCGCCCAGACTATCGGTGATGCGTACACCAACGAGCGTGAACGCGCCGAGCAAGTCACCTTCGATTCGCTCGACCGCCAAGGTACCGTGCACCACCTCGCGCAGCGCCCCCATCGCCATGCGACGCACACGCTCACGGCCGAATTCGGTGCGAGACAGCACCGCCACCGACGAGATCGCGACGACGATGCCCGCCACGAGCACGACCGCGGTCACTGTCAGAACGCGCCGCATCAGAACGCCGGCCCGATGGCCAAGTGCAGCGTGAGACGACTGAATATCTGCTTGAGAAATCCTCCGGTCGCTTCCGCTTGATCGAAACGTCGTGGCGTATCCAGCGTGACCAGCCGAAAGCTGCTGTCGGCCGCCGTCACCTGGGTGATGACGGGCAACCGCTCCACCACGCGCGGACGCACACCGAGATCGAGACGGACTGGCCCGACGGGCGTCGCAAAGCGAACTCCGAACCCGGGGGTAATCGTCGCCGTCGAACCAAGCAACGCGGCGAATCGCGTGGTGCCGACCACCGCACCGTCCAGAAACACCGCACCGCTCAGTCCAAGCGATGCGAATACGGGAAAGCGCAGCTCCACATTCGCTTCGACCAGTCGCGTGCCGCCCAGCGGTCGTGGTTGGAAGTCGCCTGCACTGATGCCCGTCGTGTTGGGGTCGCAGCTACCATCGATCAACGACGCATTGGTGCATGGCGCTGCGAGCGTCGTGTCGGTGAGTCGCGCGGGATCGATCGTCAGCACGCGCGGGCCGAGTTGATTCTCGCCGTAGCCGCGAACGGAACGTGAGCCACCTGAGAAAAAGAACTTGCGAGGATGCAACACCGGCGTGCCGCTCGCGTCATCAATACCCAGCAGCTCATTGCTGCTGGCGAGCGCGCGCACCGCGCCGAGTCGCAGACGTCCGGCGAGCACACTCTGTCGCGTCAGGCGACGGTACATGCTTGCGGTGGCCGTCATCCGGTTGAATGCGAAGTCGGAGCCGGTGTATTCCGCTGCGTGCTCGAGGTCCACGCGCGCGCGAATGCCGCGCCTGGGCACGAACGGATCGTTCGTGTTGTCGAAGCTCGCCACGACGGAGATGGGCGCGAGCGGGTTGCGCTGTGACACGGCGTCGATGGCGTTTTGCACGCAGAGTCCCACAGATACGCAGAAGTACACATCCGACGCCTCGATGGCCGATGCTTCGAACGTATAGCCGAGCGTGGCGCTGGTACGGATGTTGGGCGAGTGCGTGAACGCCATCGTTGCGCCGGCGCCGACGTCGGTCACCACTCCCGGCACGCTGCGCCGATGCGTGTAGATGGATGCGCCGAGCTGATTGCTCGGACCGAACGCCCACGGCTGCAGAAAGTCGACACCGGCCGACCATGTCGGACGCAGAAACTGTTCGCGTTCGGCGGCGCGCGCACCGCTGGTGACGTCGTAGAAGAGCGCCGAGCCGTTCAGGTTGTGCGCAAGCAGATTGCTCACGGTTCCGCGCACAGTCAGACGTCGCACACCGCCCATGAAGTGATTGCGCGTCCACTCCGCATCGAGCTGCAGGAAGTCCGCCGTCGTAGCACCGCCGGTGAACTCCAGTCGACGAAGCGGCGCCTCGCCCACCGTTGCGACGATCGTCTTCACACTGTCGGTGGTCGGCGCCGCACTGATCTCGACACTGTTGAAGAGTCCGGACAGGTAGAGCGCGCGCGTGCTCTCCAGCAGGTCTTCGCGGCGATACAGAGCACCGGGCTTGAGCTGTATCAGACGCCGCACCGTACGCGATTCGATGGCGGTGTTTCCCTCAACCCGGACGCCTCCGACGACTGTGCGCCGGCCCGGGCGCACGGCGATCGTCACCGGTCCACGATTGGTCTCGTTCGATACCGCGCTCGTGTCCATTTCGACTTGACCATCGGCGAATCCGCGATCCCACAGTGCGTTGCGCAGCGACAGGCGCGCAGAATCGAGCGCGACCATGTTGAGGGGATCCCCACTCTGCACCGTCAGCGCATTCCGGACCACACGACGCGGCAGCACACTATCCGACTGCTCCACGCTGAGCGTGTCGATCCGCGTGGGTTCATTCTCGGTGATGTCGAACGCAACTGCGACGCGTCCGCTCTTCGCTTGCGAGTTCACCTTGACTGCCGCATCGCGATATCCGCGTCGCCAATAGAACAAGCGGATGCGAATGGCGTCGCGCTGCATCTCGATCGGATCGAGGTACTCTCGCTGCGTGAACGTGCCGGCGCGACTGAAGCGACAGATGGGAGCATAGATGATGCTCCTGCAGGCGCTGGCTCGCGTCACCAGACCGTCGCGCAGTTCGTCCGCGTCCACCGCACGCACGCCGTTGAGTTTGACGTCGGTGATGAGTGCGCCGCCGCCGGGCACCGTCTGGGCATGCAGCACCTTTGCGGAGGCGATCAGCGCGACGCTCAGCTGCACAGCCATGCTGCACCTGCGGCGTTGGTGGGGCCTCACGTGGCCGGTTCCTCGGCGCGAACGGCGCCTTCCATCGGAGGCGCGCGTCGACCATACCGTTCGGCGTACAAACGTGTGAACTCGGCGCCCAGCAGGACGATCTGCGTCGAGTAGTAGACCCACACCAGAATGATCGCGATGGTGCCCGCCGCTCCGAATGGCGAGGCGAGCGCGCTGTTGCCGAGATAGAGGCCGATGAAGCGCTGGCCAATCGCGAAGAGCACCGCCGTGGCGAACGAGCCAACGGCGACGTCGCGCCAGCGCAGATGCACATCGGGCAGCGCGCGAAAGAGCAGCGCAAAGAGCGCGCTTGTCACCGCCAGCGAGATCACTTGGTTGAGCACGGCCAGGAGCATCGGAAGTCCTGGAATGACGGTACCTATCCATGTCATCAGCAGCTGCAGCACCGCACTCACCGTGAGCGACACCAGCAGCAGAAATCCGATGGAGACCACAACACCGAGCGAGCGGAGACGCCGCTTCACCAGCGCTGGCACGTTGATTCCGGCGTTGGGCTCGGTACGCACGCGCCAGATCATGTTGAGGGCAGCCTGGAGCTCGAGGAATGCACCGGTGGCGGCAAAGATCAGCCCACCCACGCCGAGCAGTGTCGCGGTGATTCCATCGCGTGGTGTGTTCGCACGCTCAAGGATCGCTTTCACGGCGTCCGCGCCGTCACGCCCGATCAGTGCTGCGATCTGTGTGATGAGCTCACTGCGAACCACATCCTCACCGACCACGAATCCGGCGACCGCGATCACGATCAGCAGCACGGGGGCGAGCGCGAAGAGCGTGTAGTATGCGATCGCCGCACCATGGCGCGGTGCGCTGTCCCCGAAAAAGTCGAAAACCGTCTGCTTGAGCAGGCTCAGAATTCCCGCTGGGCGTGCGGCTCCCATCTTCTGTTCGGCGACTACCATAGCGTGCGGCCGAGGCTCCTGCGCTCGATGATCGCGCGCGCCCGAGCCAAGACGTCATTGCACTCAGTGATGATGGCGCGAAGCATGAGCGGTTGGGTAATTCGTAGACGCGACTATGGTCCCCTTGATCGACGCGGCCACGGGGACGTGCAGGTACTGATTGCGGTCTTTTCGTAGCAAGTCGCGCGCCGCAAACCCGTGTCAGAACAGATTCGACCCGTGTTTATGGGTTTTCTCAGGTTCATCGCCCGGGTCTGCGGCCTTCGTCTGGAAGAAGAGCCCGCATTGGCACCGCCGGTTGGCGAGAACGCGCCATCAATCCACGCGCGACGTGCGCGGTCGTGAGCACCCAGCGGTCACCGACCAGGGTGCCGTCGCCTATACGCTCGCCGACACGGACGACGGCATCGAAGCGCGCGCCGAGTTCGAGGTAGCGAGCAAGGTATGAGCGATGAGTGCGGGAACGCTGCTCGGCGCATGCTACGGTTGGCGCGCGAGCGACCGCAGACTGCCATGCAGGTACTCCGCCTTCCCCGCTGTATCGCGCAGGATGAGGAACGTCGTCGGCGCGCCCTGCGCTGCAAGGACGACCAACCGGTCCTGGCCGACGAGTCGCGCGGCCAGCGGCTGCGGTCCCTGCTGCACCATCAGTTTGCCGTCCTGTTCGAGCACGATGAGGCGCACCGTCCCGTTGCGGTAAGTGCCCATCAGTGCGGCGCGTTCGGCAGGCGTCGCGTCGCGCGGATCCGGAAGCGCGGCAGGAGTGGGCAGCGGCGCGATGTCCGCCGCGAGACGCGCGGCGGCATCGATCACGCCGCGCATGGGCGCACCGCCGCGGTTGTCGAACATCAGCACCGCGACCTTTCGATCGGGGAACATCGTGACCTGCGCGTCGAATCCGTTGATGGACCCGCCATGCTGCCATACGCGCTCGCCCCCCTCGTTGCTCACGCGCAGGCCATAACCGTACTTCGCGCCATTGGCGCCCGGCATGTCCACATGGCCGGTCGTCATCATCGTCACCGCTTCTGGCGCGAGCACCTGCTGCCCATCGAGCTTGCCCGCGTCCATCAACGCGATGGTGAAGCGCGCCAACTCCTCCGCGCTGGCGAAAAGGAATCCGGCCGCCCACTGCGCCGTGTTCTCGGTGTACGGTCGAACGATCACCGGCGCTGGGCCCATGTGACCCTGCGAGAAGTCATGCGTGAGTGCCGCAAGCGGACGGAAGGTCGCGCGCGGCATCCCCATCTTCTTCAGCACGAGTTGGTCGGCGATGTCGCCGAAGCGTGCCTTGCCCGCCATCTCCGTGACGAAACCAGCCATGGAGTATCCGGGATTGGAATACGAGATCACGCGGCCCGGCTCGGTGAAAAAGAGCGTGTCGTTCACGGCGCGAAAGACTTCTCCGAGGGCGCCCTCACCCATCCGTCCGTACGCGTTGGCGTTATCGAGCCAGCCTGCCGTGTGCGTCAACAGTTGGTGCGTGGTGACGTTGGCGATGCGCTTGCCCGCGATCTCCGGCACATATCGGCCGATCGGCGCCTGCAGGTCGATCATTCCCTGCGCCGCCATCTGCGTGAGTGCGGCAGCGGTCACCATCTTCGTCACGGAGCCCACGCGGAAGAGCGTGTTCCTCGTGACTGGTCGCTTGGTCTCGTTGTCCGCGAGTCCATACGCGCCCGAGTAGACGACGCGGCCAGCCATCACCACAGCGACCTGCGCGCCAGGCGTTCCGGTCCGCGCGAGCTCGGCGTGCACGATCGAGTCGAGTGCACCCGCCCACGCCGGCTGTTGCGCGGAAGCGACCGCAGATGGGAGCGCGACGACGGCCCCGAGGAGATACCACCGGTTCATCGACGAGGCGAGTGAGCGCATCGGTATGATCATCGGATGAGGTGAGTGTTCACGTTCGGTGTTTCGCGCGACGGAGAGAAGCTACCGCCCCGTGCCCAGCGTTGCGACGAGCTACTCGGCGCGCCATGTCATCAGTCGCGCATGACGATTGACACGACTCGGCGATCGACGGGCGGATCATGAAGGATCACGCCGCACGCGTGCGCATCTCTCGTGGCGACTCCCTCGTCTCGCAGTGGCTCAATGAGCTCACCGTTGGTGACTCCGCCGGCCGTCGTGTACTGCGGTGGGTGACCACGGGCGAGCCCGTGCCGCTCCTCCCCGGTCGCCCGACGAGCGTGCTGCGACATGCGCGTCGACCTCAAGACCGAGGGCGACGAGGGGTACCGGTCACGCGAGGCGGCTCCGCCGCTCGTCGACTCCAACTCGACGAAGATCGAGTTCGACAACTCGCAGTACCGCTCGTCGCGCATCACCATCGCGTCGGGGCAGTCGATGGAGCTGGTCGCTCCGGCGTCGCCGCCGTTTCTTCTGCTCGCGCTGACCGACCAACTCGCCGTCGAAGGGGGTGGGCCGCGGTGGCAGATGCTGCAGACTGGGGATGAACGCTTTGTCCATATGTCGCAGCGCGTGATGGTGCGGAACGTGGCGGCGGTGCCAGTGCCGGTGCTGCGGGTCGATCTCGTCACGAAGCCGCTGAAGTAACCGACGCATGCCCCGGATTCGGTGGCCGTGCCGCACCGATCCAGCCTGCGCCGCCACATTCGCTGTCATCCGGCGACGGTTCAATCCTGGGCCGCGGACCGGTCGAGACGGTCCACGAAGACACCGCCTCACGCCGAGGCGCGGTTACTTCGCCAATCTACGTGCCGAGCGTGTGCGACACGTTGATGAACGTAGCCTCGTTGCTGAGCGGAGAGACCGCGCACGACACGAGGGCCACCGATTCACGGCGGCCCTCATGTGTAAGCTGATATTTTTTAAGGACTTAACCACAGAGCGGGAGACGGGACTCGAACCCGCGACATCAAGCTTGGAAG
>CAYWCJ010000155.1:0-10261 GCA_964456595.1 uncultured Gemmatimonas sp.
GTACAGCGCCGACACGCCGCCGAGCGGCACGTCCACGAAGTGACGCGCTTCGAGCGCCATCCCGGCGGTGCCGGCAAGCATGGTGGCCATCAGACTCGCCACCACCACGACAATCAGTGCCGGCGAGATGAGCTTGATGCGCGCCATCGGCGTGTGTTTCCAGCCGTAGAGAATGACGAGGGAGGCGGCGGCAATCGCGGCAGCACCGATGTTGAGCTGCGATGCGATGTCACCGATGCCTCCCGTCACGCCGAACGCGACGGGAATCTGCTTGTAGATGATGGTGATGCCGATCGCCGCGAGCATGCCTTTGATGACCGCCGAGGGCACGAGGGCGGCGAACCGTCCCGTGCGCAACACGCCAAGCAGGAACTGCAGCACGCCAGCGAGGATGACGGCCGTGAGGAACGGCGCGATGCCTCCGAGCTGCTCGACTTCGACCAGCACAATCGAAGTCAATCCCGCGGCCGGTCCAGTCACGGAGAGCGCCGACCGACTGATGAACGGGACGACGAGACCACCGACGATTCCGGCGATGAGCCCTGACACGGGTGGGAGTCCGCAGGCGATGGCGATGCCGAGGCAGAGCGGCAGCGCCACGAGAAACACCACCGCGCCGGCGACGATGTCCTCCTTGGGATGCCCGAACATGGACGGGTGATGATGCATGAACCTGGGGACGTAAAGAGCGTGCGGAAGCGAGTTGCTCGCGATCCCGGAGGCAGCGATTCGCAAACACGACGGGAGCGGGTCCGTCAGCTCAGCGGTGAAAAACTAACGGCGGGAAAGAAGTCCCGGACCTCAGCCCGCCCGATCCGACGACATCCGCTGCGCTTCACCCACTCTCGTCGTCGCCACGACGCCCCCTACCAGAACCGCCACGCCGGCAACTCGCTGCATCGCCTCGTCCTTCTCCGTCTGCGCGATCGCCAGGTTGCCAGAGTCGATGCGACCGCCGTAGCGACACGTGGCGGAGTAGAAAAGGCGCGGTCGAGTTCGCTTGCGCCGGACCAGTTTGGACCTAGGATATGGGCATTCAGTCGGACCGTGTACACCGCGGCACGGGCGGTGCCTTACTCTCGGAGCTGGGTAACATGATTCGCAACTATCTGTCGATCGCACTCGCGTCGTGCGCGCTCGCTGCCGCGCCATTGGCGGCCCAAGCGGTCGCCATTCCCGGCCTGTTCGTGACTGGTGTCGATGCAGCCGGCAATCGACTGCCCGCAGGGTCGGTCGATCCTCACTACTCCATCATCGCGCCGACCTTCGCGAACGCGATCGTGCTGAATGACGCGCCGGCCAATTGTCGTGGCGCCGGATCGTGGGTGAGTCCACCGGGACAGTCGTGCTGGATCTGGCAGAATGCGAACGGCCAGCCCACGAACATCACGCTCACTTTCCGCACGACGTTCAGTCTCGCCGGACTCGATCCGTTGAGTGCGTTCATCACCGGTACGTGGGCCACGGACAACACGGGTCTTGATATCCTCATCAACGGCGCGAGCACCGGCAACACGTCAAGTGGTTTCCAGGCACTGACCGCCTTCAATGTCAACTCCGGTTTCGTGGCGGGCGTGAACACGCTCGACTTTGTGGTCAACGATTTCGGCGTCGTCTCCGGATTCCTCGTGGGCAGCATCTCCGGCCGCGCGAACGTGGCCAACGTGGTGCCCGAGCCGTCTACCTGGGCACTGATGGGCGCCGGACTGCTCGCGCTCGGCGTTGTCGCACGTCGTCGGCGCACAACGTGATGATGTAGTCGCACGCGTCCGGCACACCGCACTCACGATCGGTCGACGAGCGGTCAGTCGGAGCCGAAACAGCGCAGCGGGTCCGTCATCTGGCGGGCCCGTTTTCCGTTCCGGCAAATCCCCTCCAGGCTTCCAGGCTTCCGTGGACATTGACTGTCCATCCCCTCGACAGCGGCAGCACTGCATGAACGCTTTGCACAGGTCCGTTTCCGGCGTCGCATCTGTTCCTCTCGGTGCCGAAGGCGGACGATGCTGGGCCTGCGTCTTTACCGAGTTGCTCGTGCGTCGAGTTGCGTTTCCACCGTTTGTTTCCCGTGACTGGCCTCGTGACTGATCTCTGGTCTGAAACTGAACTTGAACCGTGGCACCGTGCGCTTGATCGCTACGAATCGGTGATCGGGCGTCAGGACGTTGTCAAACTGCCGGCACTCGATGAGTGGTATCGCAACGAGCTCCCGCAATCCATCGTCGCGCGCACCCCGGCGCATCTGACGCTGACTGAGCTCGTGCGGTTGACCGAGTGGAAGATGGCGCGCGGTGTGTGGCGCGCGCCCAATCTCGTTCTCGTGCGTGGCAACCCGGAACAGACCGTCCAAGAGGTCAGCAGTACGGCGTTCGGCAGGATCCCCCATCCCACGCAGCCGATCGCGGAACTCGCCACGCTCGGCGGTGTCGGGCCGGCGACCGCATCGGCTGTCACCGCTGCACACGCGCCAACTCTGTACCCGTTCCTCGATGAGCTCGTGGCCGCGCAGGTGCCGTCGCTGGGCAAGGTCGCGTGGACGATGGGCTACTACGCTCGCTATGCGAGCGCACTGCGCGAGCGGGCAGCGCAACTCGACCACACGTGGACTCCGGTGATGGTCGAACGTGCGCTATGGGCACACGTGGGTGGCAAAACGGGCGCCCGCGAGTGATCGCCATCGAGAAGTGACGGAATTGCTTCGGAGCTGCGTACAAACCGTGATGTTCTCTGTTGGCCGTGCGCTGCCGGCCGCTCTTTGTCGCCGTTCTCTGTCAGCCGTTCTGCTCCACTCTCACACAGAACTCATGGCTCGACACTGTCGACAGCGAAAAGCGGGCCCCTCCGCGCCGCACGGGCTTGGGCTTTTCGCTGTCATGAGTCTTGAGCAACCAGTACCAGTGGAGCAATGAATGACGCTCGACCGTCACCCGAGACACGATGGCAATTCCGACTCAAGACTCACGTGCATGCGGTCGAGCCTCTTTTGTACTCGGATGTTCGCTCGGACACACCACGTCGACGCAAGCATGCCATGCTGCCCATACTCGGTTCCACCCGCAGCACCGCATTCGTCTCCACCGACGACAGTCCCTGTGGACAGTGCAAGTCCGACGAGGGGCTCGGCTTTGGCTTCGCCTACGCGTATCAGGCGTGCCGGGTGCGCGCGATCGCGACGGCGGCGCGCTTGCACATGCAGTCGCGACTGTCGATCAACTTTCTGCCCAACGCGATCTATCGACCGGACGTGTGCATCCGAACCACGCTCGAGGCAGCGCGGGCGCATGCGTTTCCGGTGGAGCGCATCATGTTCGAGACGATTGAGGGCGAACGCGTGGCCGACGGCAAGTGGTTCGCCGAGGTGCTGCGGGAGTACCAGCGCATCGGCTTTCTGACGGCCATCGACGATTTCGGTGCGGGCTTCGCCGGGCTGAATCTGCTGGCGGATTTCCAGCCCGACATCGTCAAGCTCGATATGGACCTCGTGCGGAACATCGACCAACGTCGCGCCGCGCAGTCCATCGTGAAGTCGGTGGTCCGCATGTGCCAGGAACTGCAGATCGAGATCATCGCGGAAGGCATCGAAACCGTTGACGAGCGGGCATGTCTGCAGGACTATGGCGTCCGACTGATGCAGGGCTATCTCTTTGGCAAGCCGTTGTTCGAAGCCTGTACCGATGCGAGCTCGATCTTTGGCACGCCACCTGACTCCCTCGGCTCGTCTGCCGGCAACCTCGATCACATCCCCGACGATCCGTTTGCCGGCGTGACGCCCCGTCAGCGTGACGCCCCGTCAGCGTGACGCCCCGTCAGCGTGACGCCCCGTTAGCGTGAGAATGCGCGACAGCTCACGTCGGCCCGCTTCGCGAGTGCGATCGGTTGGTGCTACCGACGCGATCGGCCAGGATTGTCGCCTAACCAAACCGGGCGCACGCACCTAGCTTGCACTCAGCAGTTGCTGTTCTCCGAGGTACGACCAGCTCCGCCACCTGGGCGTGCCGATCGGCAATTCCTGTCATGTCCATGGAGCAGGTGCCAATGCCGATGTCCGAAGGGGCCCGCTTCCCGATCATCGGGATTGGTGCGTCCGCAGGCGGACTCGAAGCCCTGGAGCTCTTCCTGCGCGGTGTGCCGGCGTCGAGCGGCATGGCGTTCGTGATCGTGCAGCACCTCGATCCGACGCACACCACGCTGCTCGCCGAGCTGCTGCAGCGCGCCACGGCAATGCCGGTGCGTGAGGTCACGGACAACCTGCCGGTGCAGCCGGATCACGTGTACACGATCCCGCCAAACAAGGATCTCTCCATTCTGCGCGGCGTGCTGCATCTCCTGGAGCCCGCTGCGCGTCGCGGTTTGCGACTGCCCATCGACGCCTTTTTTCGTACGCTCGCCGCCGATATGGGCGCGCGCAGCACCGGCGTCATCCTCTCCGGCATGGGAACGGACGGCACGCTCGGTCTCAAGGCGATCCGCGAACAGTCCGGCGCGACGTTCGTGCAGGACCCCCTGACGGCAAAATTCGACGGGATGCCCAGCAGCGCGATTGCGGCGGGCTGGGCGGATGTGGTCGCGCCTGCGGAAACGCTGCCCGAGCGCATCCTGGCGTTCCGTCGCCTCGTGAAAGCCCCGGGCCGGTCGGCGCTAGTCGAGACTCCGGATGCCGAGGCCGTGCTCGACAAGGTGCTGATTCTCATTCGCGCGCAAACGGGCCACGACTTTTCGCAGTACAAGCGCAACACGTTGTACCGTCGCGTCGAGCGGCGCATGGCCATCCATCAGATCGACACGCTGCGCCACTACGTACGGTTCCTGCAGGAAAACCCGCAGGAGTGTGAGCTGCTCTTCAAGGAGATGCTCATCGGCGTGACGAGCTTCTTTCGCGATGCACGGGCATGGGAGACGTTGCAGTCGGAGGTAGTGACGTCACTGGTGCGCAAACACGACCCACAGCAGCCGATTCGCGCGTGGATCGCGGGGTGTGCCAGCGGAGAAGAGGCCTTCTCGCTCGCGATACTGCTTCGTGAGTCGATGGAACATTCGGTCGTCTCCAGCGCGCGCTCCATCCGAATCTTCGCCACGGATCTCGATCAGGATGCGATCGCCAAAGCCCGCACCGGTAGCTATCCTCCGGTAATCGCGCGTGACATCTCCCCGGAGAGACTGCAACGTTTCTTCGTCGCCACCACCGATGGATATAGGGTGACGAAGGTGGTGCGCGAATCCGTCACGTTCGCCCCGCACAACGTCACCGTCGATCCGCCTTTTACGAGGCTCGATCTGGTCAGCTGTCGCAATCTGCTCATCTACCTGACGCCGGTGCTGCAACAGCGCCTGATCCAGCTCTTTCACTACAGTCTCAATCCGAACGGGGTTCTCATGCTTGGGGACTCGGAGACGATCGGGCCAGCCACGCATCTTTTTGAACCGATCGAAGGGAAGGGGCGACTCTACCGCCGATTGGAGAGCGATGTTCGTTCAGCGCTCATCGATTTTCCGCACTCACAGTCACAGGGACGCACAGGTGCTCCAGTGAAGCGACCGAAGCCGGAGCAAGAGAGTCTGCCAACGGCAGCGGAACAGTTGCTGCTGCAACAGTGCGCGCCACCGGCGGTGATCGTCGATGCTGCGGGCGACATCGTGTACATCAACGGACGGACCGGCCGATATCTCGAACCGGCCGCCGGCAAGACCAATTGGAATGTGTTGGCCATGGCGCATGCGGGGCTGCAAGATGAGCTGCGCGGCGCATTCGCGGCGGCGAAGACACAGGAGGATCCGGTCGTGCGTCGGCCCGTCTTCATTGCCGGCAACGGTCGCGGACAGGCGATCGAGTTGCGTGTGCAGGCCATTCGCCAGCCCGGTGCGCTTCAGGGGCTCTTCCTGATGGTGTTTGTGGACATCGAGACCGTTCCGGTCGTCGCGCCCGTCGTCGTCGATGGAGTCGAGGCGGCCGCGGACCCGGCGATGGCGGACGCCCAGACGGCGTCGCTGGCGCAGGAACTGACGCAGGTGCGACGCGAATTGCAGCGCACGCGCGACGACTCGAGTTCGTCCGAAGAGGAACTCAACTCGGCGAACGAAGAGCTGCAGTCCACGAACGAGGAGCTGCCGTCCACCAATGAGGAGCTGACAACATCGAAGGAAGAAATGCAATCCATGAACGAGGAGCTCCAGACGCTCAATCATGAACTGCAAGCCCGTCTCGATGAGCTGGCACGCCTCAGCACGGACATCAAAAATCTGCTCGAGAACACGGAGATCGTCACCATCTTTCTCGATCGTGACCTCAACGTGCGCCTCTTCACCGCCGGATCGAATCGGATTTTCCGCCTGATCCCCAGCGATGTCGGTCGGCCGATCACCAACTTCGCATCTGGGCTGGACTATCCCGCGCTCGCCGCCGACGCGCGAGAGGTACTCAAGACCTTGATGCCGCACGAGCAGCAGGCACAGACGCCCGATGGCCAATGGTTTCAGGCGCGTATCATGCCGTATCGCACGCTCTCGAACACGGTTGATGGCGTGGCGATCACGTTTACGGATATCACGGCGTCCAAGACGCTGGAGCGGACGCTGCGGGAGACACAGGCCGGACTCGAACGCCATATCGGTGATCAGGCGATACTGCTTGAGCGCGCAACCAAGACTTCCGACAAGGACGGCGCGGCGTGACACGCATCGAACCTGGTCCCGACGATCTGCGGCGACGCGCCGAACGACGGCTCGCTGCTGCGGCAACAACGGCGGACGCGCTGCGGTCGCCCACCGAGATCGAACGACTGTTGCACGAGTTGCAGGTGCATCAGATCGAACTGGAAATGCAGAACGACGAGTTGCGGTACGTGCGCGACCAGGCCGAGTCGCTGCTGGCGCGCTACACCGAACTCTATGATTTCGCACCAACCGGATATGCGAGCTTCGACGCAGAAGGCAACGTCTTGCGTATCAACCTGATGGGATCGCGTCTGCTGGGCGCCGAGCGGTCGGCGCTCAACCATCGACCGTTCGCGCTCTTTCTCATGGCCGAGCATCGGCGCGACTTCGACGATTTGCTGCATCGTGCCTTCGGCGGCGAGGCTGCACCGTGGTGTGAAGTGTCGCCACGCGGCGATGCTTCGGCGGTCATCCGCGTCGAGGGAACGCTGGCAGCCGACACAAAGGAATTCCGCGCGGTCCTGCAGGATGTCACCGAGTCTCGAAAGGCGCTGGACGTCGCGCGACTGCACTCCGCGGCGTTGCATGCGGCGGCCAGCGCCATGTTCATCACCGACGTCACCGGCAAGATCGAATGGGTGAACGCAGCCTTCACCGCGCTCACGGGATACAGCGAAGGCGAGGCAGTCGGCCGCACGACGCGCGACTTGCTCTGGTCGGGCGTGCATGAGCCCGCCGTCTTCAAGAAGCTCTGGGAAACGGTGCTCGCTGGACGTGTCTGGCGCGGCGAACTCACCAACCGACGGAAGGACGGCACGCATTACCTGGAGGAGCGCGTCATCACGCCCTTCGCGGACGCACGCGGAAAGCTCGTGCACTTCATCGCCATGGGGTGTGACCTGACGGAGCAGCGTCTGCTCGAAGCGCAGGCGTTGCAGTCGCACAAGATGGAGACGGTCGGTCGTCTCGCCGGCGGGATCGCGCACGACTTCAACAATCTGCTCACGGTCATCAACGGCACCGTCGAACTCGCGCTGCTCGATGTTCCGCCCGAGGAGCCACTGCATCGCGACCTCGAGGAAGTGCGGAGCGCCGGCGCGCGCGCCGCACAACTCACGCGGCAACTGCTGGCGTTCAGTCGCAAGCAGGTCCTGAAGCTGGATGAGTTACACCTCGGCGGACTTGTCCTCGGCATCAAGGACATGTTGGGTCGATTGCTCGGCGAGCGGGTGGTGCTGGACATCGCTGTACGCGACGACGCGGGCATGGTGCGGGCGGACGCCGTGCAGATCGAACAGGTCATCCTCAATTTGTCGGTCAACGCCCGCGATGCGATGCCGGAGGGCGGAACATTGGCTATTGCGACCGACAGCGTGCAGATCGATGCACGCTTCGCGACGTTGCATCCAACCTTGCGGGAGGGTGCGTATGTGCGACTCACGATCCGCGATACGGGCATTGGCATGGACGAGGAGCTGCGTGTGCGCGCCTTCGAACCGTTCTTCACCACCAAGGCCGTGGGCACGGGTACCGGTCTCGGTCTCGCGATGGTATATGGCATCGTCACACAGAGTGGCGGCACCGTGCTGGTCGACAGCGAAGTAGGCAAGGGAACGACCTTTTCGATCTATCTTCCGCGCGTTGTCGCCAAGCCGATCGCACTCGAAGCCGCGCCCAGACCAATACGCGAACGGGGTAATGAGACCATTCTCGTCGTGGAAGACGAGGACGCTGTGCGTCGTGTGGCCGAACGCGTGCTGCGCCAGGCCGGGTATACGGTGCTGTCGGCAACTGGTGGACATGCGGCGCTCGACCTGCTGAGCACGTACACGGAGCCGGTGCATCTGCTGCTGTCGGACATCGTCATGCCGGGCATGGACGGATCGGAGCTGGCGGCGGCGCTGACACAGCTGCGTCCAGCGATGCGCGTCCTCTTCCTCTCTGGTTACGCGGATGAGGAACGGCTGTACGATCCGCGACTCGGTCGGAACGCAGCGTTCATCGGCAAGCCGTATACGCCGGCACAGCTCACGAGTCAGGTGCGGGAGGTACTCGACGCCTAGCGAAGCGCACCGTGGTCGCACCCCGCGTGGGTTCGCTCACCTCGGTGTCTGGTGCGTGCAGAGCTGTTCCATCTCCGCCCTCACGTTCACGGTCCACACAAAGACCTTGAGGCCGAGCCGGTGCGCTTCGGCGATGGCTTCGGGAGTCACGTTACCGGCGCTCGGCGACCAAGGGCGGCCACCGGCCGCGTGAATCGCGCGCGACACGGATCCGCGTGCTCGCCGCTCGAAAAGATGCGCTCGGCGTTGACGTTATTCAGTCCGTTGCGAGCATTTTCTGCTGCGCCGAAACAGGTTGGCCACCGAAACTGCGGATGTCCGTTTCCTTGCGGAATGAGTATGACAGTTCGTACGTGGTACGCTCCGAATGCGCGAGCGTGAGCTTGGTAAAGAGCAGGTGCGAACGGAACGATGACGTGAACGTCCCGGCCGCTGCCTGAAATTCCTGCGTCACGGACGCTGGCAGGTTGGCCGGAATGGCACCAAAGGTGACCGTATTCTGCCGATCCTGAATGTTCGTTTCGTACGACGTAAAGAGAAACAGTCTGTCCTTGATCAGCGTTCCGTTTGCCTGATGCGTTGGATCGTGAAGAGCGAATCTGCCACGGTGGTCACGAGGAGCGGACGAGGGACCCGTCCGACAGCGATCAGTCACCGACGCGCTGCCGAAGACGTATGGAGGCACTATCCATACACACCATCGCCCTTCACTCTCCCGACATGCGCATTCGTAAGGCAACCGTAGCCGACATCCCGACCATCGCTCACCACCGGGCGCAGACGTTTCGCGACACGCCGCTCGCGTCAAACACAAACGCCCGAGTGCATCGGCACCCGGGCGTTCGTTGTGGTCAATCGCACTGCAGCGCTTACGCTGCTTCGTCCATCAGCATTGACGCCTGATACCTGGCCTCGCTGCTCACCGCGGGCTTCTGTCCGCTGAGCACCTTGTACCACTCGAGGAACGACGCACCGAGGATCAGCACGACCGAGATCAGGAAGAACGCCGCCACCACCGTGTCGAGTCGGTCGTTGAAGATGATGCGTCGCGCCGCATCGACCGACTTGATGCTGGCCGGCAACGAGCCGCTGGCAATCTGCGCCTCGATCAGGCGCGCATGCGACAGGAAGCCGAGTTTCGGATCGGCGGAGAAGATCTTCGTCAGCCCCGCCGTGGAGGTGACGATGGCGAGCCACGTCATCGGAAGGATGGTGATCCACGCATACTGCGCCTTCTTCATCTTGATGATGATCGTCGTGCCGACGCAGAGCGCGACCGTGGCGAGCAGTTGATTGGAAATACCGAACAGCGGCCACAGCGAATTGATGCCGCCGAGTGGATCGGTCACGCCTTGATAGAGGAAGTAGCCCCAGGCGGAAACGAACATCGCGCTCGTCAGCACCACCGCCGGATACCACGACACGCGACCTAGCGGCTTGTAGATGTTGCCGAGCAGGTCTTGCAGCATGAAGCGTCCCACGCGCGTGCCGGCGTCGAGGGTGGTGAGAATGAACAGCGCTTCGAACATGATGGCGAAGTGGTACCAGAG